>QZED01000001.1 GCA_009917405.1 bacterium c-19
TGAATATAATAAAAGCAGTAAATAACCTTTATATAAAGGATTTTCTACCAACGCTTTGCTTTAATGGTTCGTTTTAAAAAAATGCAGGGAAGCTGTGTTTTTGATATAAACTTCTGCTTGTAATACATCAGATCGTTGCTTTAAATATTCGATTAACAAAGAGCCGAAACCCTTTCCTTGTTTACTGCTGATCACATACACTGCGATATATTTATATTCCGCAATCATCGCAAAGCCAACAATTTGATTCTGTTCACAGATCACATAAGCAGGAGTATCAAACAACTTTTGTTTCACTTTATGGTATTGCTTCAGCCAAAACGATTGATCGATAAAGCGATGGGAAGACACAATGGCAGTGATCCAAATATCCATTATTTTATCAATTTCATTATGATTCATCAATCGTATCATATTCATTCGCCTTTCTGTATTTGTTTTATCCTATTGCATGTTTTATAAATTGTTTGTATGAATTTCCTGTTTTTAATGATTTAATATCAAAGCGATAAAAATAAGTGGTTCATCACCGATATTCTCAATTCCGTGAGAATTTCCTTTTGCGGTATATGTACAAGCACCGGCATGCAGAATATACTGTGCATCATTATCCGTATACATTGCTGTTCCTTGCATGATATAATACGATTCACTGTCATTTGTATGTGTATGAAATCCGATTGAAGCACCGACATCAAGCGTTACTTTTGCGTACATGGTAGCCTGTTCCTTCAAACATTCATTCGGAAGCAGTCTTTCAATATGCGTAGTTCCTTTTCCGTTTGCTTTTTTCAGATGATGCTCAGTTTCACGATTGTTTGTGATCATAAAATCAGTCCCTTCACTTAGTTATCATAATACAAATAAATAAAAAGTACAAGATAAAGACAAAAAGCTGTTATAATTAATAGGGAAAAGGAATGAAAATTTATGCGAAATTACGGTTATGAGATACTGTTATGTGCAATTTGTTATAATACTGTGCTTTTTTTGAGTCTGCCTGTTTACTTGTTATGGCTGAAGTATGTAGCTTTTGCGGGAATGTTGTTTTATGTTGCTCGTTTTACATGTGTTAGATTCAATCTTCATACGAAAACTAATCATCCGTTGTTACAGATGCTCGGGTATACTGTGATGATTGCTTATATATTGCTTTGTATTGATACGTTTGTATTTCATGCATGGCTCTTGATACCCGGGTTATATCGCTATGCCGTCTTTGACTTTTATTTATTCAGTGCGCCGCTGTTTCTTTTATCAGGGGTTTGTACTGAGTTAAAAAATGTATCGACGGATAATCAATGCACAGATAGCTGAGATTAAAAAGTTTTTGAAGGAATTAACAACATTTTACATTAATATCAGAAAGAGAATGAATGATGAAAGAAATTTTAGAATTTGCTGACAGAGAAGCATTCAGAACATGGCTCAGTGAACTTTGCTTATCCGATGAGTGTTTTTAGCTGTTATTGGGAAAAGTTGGCGGTCTAAAGTTAATAAAAGCGACTTAGGCATTAGAGGAAGTGCTTTGTTTCGGATGAATTGCCGGACAATGAGGGTAAGAACTATATAAAATATTTTCACAGTGTCGTAAACAAAAAAATAAGCAGTTGGTAGAAGCATTTGAAAAAAGCAGGCGCATGAGTGAATATGGCAGAGCGTAAAAAGTGAAGCCTAGTAAAACGGTTAATGGAACACTTTAATACTTTAGAGATTACAGATGCTCCTATTTCGCAGCTCGTTTCGGTATTAAAACTGCTTATGAGAATTTTTAAGCGATGTCTTTGTCTCTAAAGAAAACTTATACAAGAGCTTTTTTTATACGATGAGTGAAGTGGGGAAAACGTGTATCGCATGGATGGAGAGCGATTGAACTTAAATCTAAAGCCGATTTATTTATGATTTCGTTTAATCTGTCGTAATAAAAAGAATTCGTATCTATGAATCGATCACCGATTTCTGTTAAATCGTGACCGAACGTCATTTTGTAAATAAAAAATTGAAAACGCTATCTTTTGCTGGTAATTATTATTTTTTTATGGTATATTACTATCACAAGAAAGGTGAGAGTATGGATAAATTAGATTCTTTAAAAAAAGCGATGGAGGAATATCGCACAATTACCGGATTGCGCAGCTATTTGGTGTTAGATACGACAGAAATCAAAAGCGCATCTGAGCGTAATTACTTCTGCAAATGCCTGAAGTCGAGTACTCAGGCACTGAAACGATGTGAGGAATGCACACAGGAATATTATGCACAGGCACGACAGGCGAATGAGGAATGTATTTATTCGTGCCATGCAGGATTGATTAAGTGGGCAGTTCCGGTGAATGATGATGATTTTCATTGTGTAATTATCTCAGAAGGCATTCTGTCACAGCGTCAGCTTGAGGAAGCGGATGAATGGACCGCATATTTAAGTAAGGAATATGAATTGCCAAAGGATATGATTAAAAACAATTTCCAAGTGATGGCAGTGATGAATGAAGCGCAGATGAATGCTTCAATTCAATTACTGAAGGACTTGGTTTCCTATCATTTGGCATTGTTTAAGGCTCATAAGGCATAAGAAAACGATAACGATTGCGTTTCGGCAATCATTATCGTTTTTTAATATTGTTCCAGTTGAAAACGCTCCATAACATAGTATTCATCAGCGTCAATATTGCCTTTTCTTAAAGCCATGGCAAGCTGCTGCGCAGGAGTTTGAATTCCCGGGGTATTCGGAAAAACGATGCCTTGTTTTTGATTATTCATTACGATGAGACCGTCGTATTTTACATTGAGATCCTCAATGAAAAAAATCGGCTCATATTCACTGAGAATATGTATCTTGATTTCACAGCGCAAGAGCTGTTCTTTTGTCAGCGGTGTTTTTTGATTACTGAGAAAACCAGCTGAAACTGCATGACGGATGATTTCTTCCGCGATTGAAGGATATATAGGATGGGTTGCTCCGGCATATTCATATAATTTATTTTGCAGATAAAGTGAGACGATTACACCGCCGCGACGGTTTAATGAGTCATCGAGTTTTTGCAGTTTCTTCATGATTTTACCGTGTTCCCAATAATAAAGCATCGCATGACGCGCCAGTGCGCAGTAAGGATTTTGATCCTTATTGTGAAAGGCTGCAACCATCCACCCGATTCCGAATGGTGCTTCATAGCTAAAAACGGTACTGCGAAATAAGGTTTCTTTAATCGCTCCTTTAAATATACAAAGAGCGGGAAGAATTGTCTGTCCGCTTAATTGAATAATATCAGAATTGATATGATCCCATGACTCTAAATCATTATCTTTAATTGAGGTTAAAAGAAATTGATCAAAAACACCAGCTTCTTCAGCAAATCCGTAAGGACTTTCAGAACTGAGGCGTTTTGATAATTCACCGCTTACAATGATTACAATTCGCCGATCAATATCCTCAGCCGCTGCTGTAATACATTGTCCCAATTGGTCTAATTGCTCTTTATCTACATCGGAGATGGATATTCGTACAACCCGGTATCCGCTCATATATTGATTGATAAAGAACAGGGGGACCATAGTGCCACTGTCTAATGTTTCCGCATCATCACCGCGTTTTCCGGCGGGAAGATGATTTCGTCTTGCTAATGAACAGATTTGATTTACTAAGACGCTGTCATATTCAACAGCGATTGCATATTCACGATGATCGTATTTCGCAAAATTACCGACTGCCTGTTCTCCCGGTGCAATATGTATATAATCTTTATATCCGGGAGCTTTGGTTGAAATGATTACGATCGTATCGGGATGAAATTCACCAATTTCCTTTGCGGTTTTATGATAAGCATTGATGGTATCTTGAAGCTGATCGTGTACTTCTTCATGGATCATCGGTAATAAAAGCGGTGAATGCGGAACGATATAGCCTGCACAAAGCATCGTATCATCTTCTTTCTGAGTATATGATTATAGTATCATTATATCGCGAAACTATCAAAAAATTATGGGAGAAGCTGTATTTCTGTCATCATTTTTTAAGGAGCTGCATAGAATAGGATTGAATTATTGAAAAATGGAAAATTTAGGATAGACAAACGGTGATTTTCTGTTATAATAATGTCAATTCAAGATTCATTTTTTTATATTGGGATCAATAATAGATCATACGGAGGAAATATGAAATTAAAAGAAATGGTATCCATGGATGTTTTAAAAGAGTTTGATTTTCATTTAGCCGAATACAATTCATTAACAGGTTTTCAGCGCTACACAAAGCACTATGGTGTTTTTTTAGTAACGATTTGTAATAATCAATTAGAAAAGGCGATCCATATTACATTAAATACCGATGTGCGAAATGCGATGGAAGGGAATCGTATTGTGGCGAGTGTCCATCAGATTAATCATGATTTATGCCGCATGGCAAGCAGAGGCTATATTGAGCTGCCGCAACCGAGTGTTGAGCCGATGGAGAATGACTGGGAAATGCAGATGACCGCAAGCAATCCGTTTGCCTTTATGATTGATTAAGCGATCTGTTTCAATTTTTCTTTGATTGATTTAAAAATGAGAGAGGAGATAAGCAGATGATAGAGTTTAGATACGATACCCAGCTGTTGATTGAAGGTGAAAATCTTGATGAAGGTACAATCAATGAATATTTTGTAAATCATTTTAAGGGTGATTGTTAATTGGCGGTCGGTGATGAGAATTTAATAAAGATTCATTTTCATACAAACGAGCCTTGGAAGGTACTTGAATATTGTTCATCCTTAGGTGAAATTTACGATATTATAATTGAAGATATGGATAGACAATCGCGGAATTTAAAAGGATAAGCGATGATAGATTGCGCTTCATAAAAAATATAGAAAAAGCTTCCTGTTTTGCATATACATGCGACGGAAGCTTTTTTATTATTTGATATAAGATGCGATTTTATCGCCCATTTGTGAACAGGTAAGCTGCTCGCAGCCTTCTTCCATAATATCAACGGTACGATAGCCTGCGGATAATACTTCGTTGACGGCGGCAGTGATCACTTCGCTTTCTTCTGCCATATCAAAGCTGTATTTTAACATCATTGCGGCAGCTAAAATCGTTCCGATCGGATTTGCGATATTTTGACCTGCGATATCGGGAGCGCTACCGTGAATCGGTTCATACATACCGGTATTGCTTTCACCTAAGGAAGCACTTGGTATCAAACCGATAGAACCGGTGATCATACTTGCTTCATCGCTCAAAATATCTCCGAACATATTTTCCGTTACGACAACATCAAATTGTGCCGGATTTTTTACAATCTGCATGGCGCAGTTATCCACCAACATATCGCTGAGTTCTACATCGGGATACTCCTGTGCTACCTCATGAACGATTTTACGCCACAGTCGAGAAGTATCCAAGACATTTGCTTTATCAACCGAAATTACACGTTTATTGCGCTTACGTGCTGTCTGAAAGGCAGTATGCGCAATACGTCTGATTTCATGCTCGCGATAAATCATTTGATCGCATGCGACAAGCTCATTGTTTTCTTCATAGGTTTTTTTATCACCGAAGTAAACACCGCTGATCAGCTCACGGACAACCATGAAGTCAATGCCTTGATCTACGATATCTTTACGCAGTGGAGAGGTGTGCGCAAGCTGTTTTAAAATACTTGCAGGTCTTAGATTGGCATAAAGACCCATGCCCTTACGAATCCCGAGCAATGCTTTTTCCGGACGAATTGCTGGGTCGACTTGATCCCATTTAGGTCCGCCTACAGCGCCTAACAATACGCTGTCGCTGTTAATACAAGCCTGTAGTACTTCATCAGTCAAAGAGGTGCCGTAGGCGTCAATCGCACAGCCTCCTGCCAAAACCTCTTGATAATGAAATGTATGATGATATTTTTCAGCGATGCGCTCCAATACCTTGATTGCTTCATTGACGATTTCAGGTCCGATGCCGTCCCCTTTAATCACTGTAATATGCTTTTCCATTGTTATTGATCTCCTTTGGCAATGCTTTTTAACAGGCCGCCCTGCGCAATGATTTTTTTTATGAAATCAGGGAAAGGCTGTGCCTGATAAGATTCGTTTTTTGTATGATTGTAAATGATACCCTGATCGAAATCAATTTCGATTTCATCTTGATTATCAATGCGTTCCGCCGCTTCTTCACATTCTAAGATGGCTAAGCCGATATTAATCGCATTGCGATAAAAGATACGGGCAAAGCTTTTGGCAATTACGCAGTCAATACCGCTTGCCTTGATTGCGATAGGAGCGTGTTCTCGTGAGGAGCCGCAGCCGAAGTTTTGTTCTGCGACCATAATGTCACCTTGTTTGACCTTTTTGGTAAAGTCTTCATCGATATCACACATGCAGTGAGATGCTAATTCTTTTTCATCACTCGTATTTAAATAGCGTGCCGGGATAATCACATCGGTATCTACATTATCACCGTATTTATGTGCTGAACCATGTGCCTTCATTTTACATTTCTCCTTTCGGACCATCGATATAGCCGGCTAATGCACTGTACGCAGCTACAGCCGGGGAAGCGAGGTAAATCTCGCTGGTAGTGTGTCCCATACGACCGACAAAGTTGCGGTTTGTGGTTGCGACACAGCGCTCGTTTTCCGCTAAAATACCCATATAACCGCCGAGACACGGACCGCAGGTAGGGGTGGATACGATACAGCCGGCATCGATAAATGTATCGATATAGCCGCGCTTAATGCACTCCTTATAAATGCTTTGCGTTGCCGGAATAATAATTACACGTACATCTTTTGCGACTTTTTTTTCTTTTAAAATATCAGCCGCAATCTGCATATCGGAAATGCGTCCGTTGGTACAAGAGCCGATGACTACTTGATCAATCATGATTTTTTCATTAATCTCATCAATCGTCTTAGTGTTTTCCGGTAAATGCGGAAACGCTACGGTAGGGCGAATTGCGCTTAAATCTATGTCAATGACCGTATCATAAGCGTTCATATCCGGTGTATAAATCTGATAAGGGCGATTGACGCGATCCTTCATATAGGCGATTGTTATATCATCTACTTCAAAGATGCCGTTTTTGGCACCTGCTTCGATTGCCATATTCGCAATCGTCAAACGATCGTCCATTGATAAAGAGGCAAGTCCTTCGCCGCCGAATTCCATGGACTGATACAAAGCACCGTCAACGCCGATTTTACCGATGATATGTAAAATGACGTCCTTGCCGCTGACTCCGGCACTTAATTGATTGTGCAGCTCAAAGCGAATGGCGCTCGGTACCTTAAACCAGCAGCTTCCGCTTGCCATTCCGGCAGCCATATCACTGGAGCCGACCCCGGTAGAGAAGGCTCCCAGCGCACCGTAAGTACATGTATGAGAGTCTGCGCCGATGATACATTCACCGGCAGCGACTAAACCTTTCTCCGGCAATAAGGCATGTTCGATTCCCATTTCACCGACATCATAGTAATGCTCAATTGTAAAGCGGCGGGCAAAGCTGCGGCAGGTTTTGCATTGTTGGGCAGCCTTAATATCTTTATTGGGCGCAAAGTGATCCATTACCATCGCAATTTTATGCTCATCAAAGACTCCCTGAAAACCATGCTTGTCAAATTCCTTGATTGCGACGGGAGAGGTGATGTCATTTCCTAATACAAGATCAAGCTTTGCATCGATCAGCTGTCCCGCTTTCACCTCGGATAATCCGGCATGTGCAGCCAGAATTTTTTGTGTCATTGTCATTCCCATGCTGTTATTCTCCTTTTTCCTTTTGCTGAATTGCACGATTTAAGGCACTGCACAGTGCACGCAGGGAAGCAGCGATAATATCGTCATGAATACCGACGCCCCATTGTTCCTTTTGCGTACAATCTAAGATTTTTACATAAGCAACCGCCTTTGAGGAAGAGCCGCTTGTAAGCGCATGCTCACTGTAATGCTGAATTTCAAAGGTGCGGTTCAAATGCTCACGCAGCGCATTGGCAGCCGCATCCAAACGACCGTTTCCGTCACCGTTGATTTCCATTTCTTGATCATCGTAGGTAATGTGCAGCTGTGCATGCAGATGATCGCTGCGTTGAAAGTGATAATCTTGTAAGGTAATCGGTGTTTTTACATTCATATATTCATTCGTAAATAACTCGTAAATTTCATTCGGCAACAGTTCCTTATGCGCGTGATCACTGACGGATTTCATATAATAGCCGACATTTTCACGCATTTCCGGCGGTAAGACAATACCGTAGCTTTCCTCAAGCACGTAATTGACTCCGCCTTTGCCGGATTGAGAATTAATACGGATGACATCGGTTTCATACTCACGCCCGACATCTTTCGGATCAATCGGCAGATATGGTACATCCCATATTGTTTTCTTTTGTTCCTCACGCATATGCATGCCTTTGGCAATCGCATCCTGATGGGAACCGCTGAAGGCAGCGAATACCAGCTTGCCGGCATACGGCTGTCGCATTGATACGTTCATGCGGGTATTTTGTTCATATACCTCAACGACATGCGGCATATCATGGAAGTTCAGTTTCGGATCGACCCCCATCGCGTACAGATTCATTGCCAAGGTAACGATATCGACATTACCGGTACGCTCACCGTTGCCAAACAGCGTTCCTTCAATGCGGTCTGCGCCCGCAAGCAAGCCCATTTCACTGTCAGCCACTCCGCAGCCGCGATCATTATGCGGATGCAGGGAAACGATGACTGCTTCACGACGATTCATATGCTTGCACATATATTCAATCTGTGATGCATATACGTGCGGCATTGACATTTCAACCGTTACCGGAAGATTAATAATACATTTTTTATCCACGGTCGGCTCCCATACATCGATGACGGCGTTGCACACTTCTAATGCATATTCCACTTCCGTTCCGGTAAAGCTTTCCGGTGAATATTCAAACGTATAATCCGCACCGCATTCTTCACTTAATTGCTTTAACAGCTTCGCACCGTCAATCGCAATCTGCTTAATTTCTTCTTTGCTTTTCTTGAACACCTGTTCACGCTGTGCTTTGCTTGTGGAATTATACACATGCACCACGGCATTTTTACAGCCTTGCAATGCCTCAAAGGTTTTGCGAATAATATGCTCACGAGCCTGTGTCAAAACCTGTACCGTCACATCATCGGGAATTAGATTCTGTTCGATCAAAGTTCGTAAAAACGTATATTCGGTCTCACTTGCGGCAGGGAAGCCGATTTCTATTTCCTTGAAGCCGATTTCAACTAACAGCTGAAAGAAGCGCAGCTTTTCCTCTAAGCTCATCGGTACGATCAAGCTTTGATTCCCGTCACGCAGATCAACACTGCACCAGATCGGTGCTTTTTCTACGTATTCTTTTTTTGTCCATTCCAAACATGCTTCCGGGGGCATAAAATATCCCCTTTGATACTTCTGATACCCTTCCATCGTTTTTTCCTCCTTTATAAAACAAAAAGCCTTCCTCTCCAAGAGACGAAAGCTTTACTTACGCGGTACCACTCTGATTGGCAAACTGCCCACTCAACCCATGAAAAACATGGCCGTTTGATAACGTAAGAGGTCTTACGGTACAGCCTACTGAAACTTCAGCCATACAACTAGCGAGTGAGTAGATAAAGGCTTCATTCTGTTTTACACCAACCAACAGATCTCTATGAATTAGCGTTTTATCCGATCTCGCATCAAGCGTTTTTATTTGTATTGCTATTAGAATACAAGGATTTGATGAAAATGTCAATCGTTTTCAGAAAAATTATGAAATAAATTACAGCGACTTTAAATAAAACGCAGAACAGAAGGGGAGTGATACAAAGATTTCAACATTTCTGCGGCTTCAATCACTGATTGATTCAATCTGATACTTGATCTAATATCAATATAATCACTCTATATCAAAGCTTTCTGTTTTTAAATCATAATAATATCTGCCGCTCGTAGCAGTAAACTTTAACACACAATAATCAGGATCAATGACTCCTTTTTTATAAAACATCGTATCGCCTTTTTCTTATATCATGTTTTTAGTCTCTTGGTCGGTTAAGACTTCCATTTTACCTTTCAGCATAACACCGACATACTTAATCAATCCTTTATGAAAAATATATGCTTGCATTTGGATTGTTTCTATATTGAGCGACTCTCATAGATGATGTATTTGTAGAAAAGTAAAATTCTTTCAGTCCATTTCTTTTTCTCGGACTCAGCATTGCTTTTACATTAGGATATGATCCTCATTTATGCTTTTTAACAATAATGCTTTTATTTCTTCAAAAGTATATTTTGCCATCTAATCCCACTCCTAACTTGTAATTTATTTTTCTTCATTGTTCTTAAAATATTTATATCCTAATATACAAATTGGTAAAAAATAAGCACACCAAATTTCTAATAAAATCGTTCCTACAGCATCCCCTGTATTTGTATTAAATATTGGAAACATCGGAACAATAAAACAACTAGGAAAAAACATTCCGTGTACCAGTAATAATTTTTGCAACATCTTATTTTTGTTATTTGTTGTATCTACTAAAAATGATAAAAAGAATGTCGATAATGCCATAAATCCATATCCCAATAAATCATAATTAAAAAATAAACTTCCTAATTTACTGTAATCTATTATGGATAAAGTTTCATTACTTAAATTTGAATTTAAACTAATTGTTGTGCATTGTGCATAATAAACAATAAAGATAAGAATAGCATAAACTATTCCAAAAGCAATCCCTGAAATACCTAATGCTTTTTTATTGTTATCTTTATTGACAGAATACAAAGAACAAGCAAATATAATATATCCTATTGCTAAAAATATACAAGAAAAATAACTTATAAATGCTCCACTATTTTCCTTTATTAAACTAACTATCATTGATAGAGCAAATACTAATACTGAAATTCCTGTTAGTAATGCTCCATATTTCCCAATTTTTCTGTTCATTTCAACACCTCTGAAACTTGTAATGTGAATCACTCTATATCAAAGCTTTCTGTTTTTAAATCACAATAATATCTGCCGCTTTCAGCAGTAAACTTTAACACACAATAATCCGGATCAATGACTCCTTTTTTATAAAACATCGTATCGCCTTTTTCCCATATCATGTTTTTAGTTTCTTGGTCGGTTAAGACTTCCATTTTACCTTTCAGCATTACACCGACATACTTAATCAATCCTTTATGATAAAAATATATGCTTGCATTTGGATTGTTTTTATATTGAGCGACTCTCATAGATGATGTATTTGTAGAGAAGTAAAATTCTTTCAGTCCATTTCTTTTTCTCGGACTCAGCATTGCTTTTACATTAGGATAATTTTCATCATCGACGGAGCATATAAAACAGACCTTTTGTTTACCGATCCATGATTCTGTTTTTTTTAAATCCATAATTGTTATCCTTTATAATTTAGCGCTTATATATGTCCCGAATTAACCATAAAAATAACATAGCTTTCAAATTATAATTTAATCCTCTATTTTCATAATAATATCGTATGCATCGGAACATTCTTGTATTGATAGTTTTGTTTCATTAGCAAGAAATTTTATAGCTTCATCTCTAGCAGAAAAAGCTTTTAATAAATTTTTTACTTCTTTAAATTTTTCAATTGCTTTTTCAACTTCATTATTCATATTCTCATCTCACTTTCATAATGTAATTTATGCCTGTTTTTTACTCATCGATTTTCCGATCCAACCACCTGATATTGTACAACTCAAGCTTATTAAACTCGAAAAAATACTTCCCGTTAAATAAACACATATTCCTGTGCCGATTGTACCCGCTATTGTGCCTGCTGTAAAACCAATCATTGCAAAATCTTTCATATATGATCACCGCTGAAAAGTCCGATGGATCTTTCAGTTTCATTATATCAAAAAAAGAACAAATTATAAATACGATGTTGATTTGTATTATCAGATTTATAGAGCAAAATCCGTAAATTTTGGGTGATTATTGTTCTTTGCAGATTTTAGACGTAAATTTTATAAAAAAGGTCTTGTTTGTGACGCGGCGTAACGATGTATAATACATGTTAGGAGGTTTACAGATAAATTTTAATCTGTCTTCCAAATGTTAGTTATATCCGAGACTTGTTGTCCTATACTTTGATCTATATCATCGGTATCTACAATTTCTTTTGAATCTTGAAGCATTTTATCATACAATTTTTACATGTTAAATGCTCATTCGTACCATTTTTTTAGTTCATATTTTTTATATAATTTAATACTCTGGTTGTTAATGGCTTGAAGATTAAATATATTAGATACCCGATAAATCCACCTATCACATTTGTTATTAAGTCCGTTATATCTGATGATCTAAAATCATTTATCAATGGTTGCAGCAATTCTATGAATAAACTTAATAAAAAAGTATATAAAACAACTTCTAACACTTTAACATTTTCTTTTTTTACTAAAGGCAATAAAAATCCAAAAGGAATTGTCATTATAATATTTAATACGACTTGTCTGGCAAAATCACCGCTGCCATTTAACACATCAATAAAAGGAATTAAATTCATTGAAGTATACGGGTGATTAAATATAAATGGCAAAGCAGTTATTATCGGCATTAAAGTAAAATATAATACAAATGATAAATATATATACATTGTAGTATTAACAAGTAATACATCTTTTCCTTTTGCTTTCCATTTTTTATATAGTATAAAAACATATAAAATTATCAATACAATAAAATCTGTTATTTCCTTCATATTTACCTCACTTTCAAATTCCGGTTAGTTGTTATTTTGCCTGTATCTATAAAGGTAGCAATTCTTTCAGACAGCTCCGATTTACAAACCGGTATTTATCTATTTATCAATTCAAGAGTTTTTTCAAATGAAATACATTCTGCGAATCTTCCGTTCCACAGGAGCTCATTATAATATCTATAAGAATTTTCTGCTGTCATATATTTATTATCAATCGTACTGTTTGTATTAGCTGGTACAATCATTTTAAGCCCATGTTCAAAACCACATTTCACTGTTGCATCTATACAGTAATCTGTTTGCAGCCCTACAATAATAACTGTATCTTCGCCTTTTTCACGCAGGTAATCCAACAACCCCGTATCTCTAAAAGCACTGTTTACATTTTTGTCAAAAACAAGCTCATTTGTCATTGGCTGAAATTCTTCGTATATTTCATAGCCTAATGTGCCTTTCGTTAATTTCTGTCCGACACCATCATCATGTCTAACATAAATAACTTCTATATTATTATTGCGTGCCTCTTTGATTAGTGTTTTAATACGATATATAAAAGTCTGAAATTGATACAAGTCATCAGTCATAATTAAATTTTGAGTATCAACAACTAACAATATCATTTTATTACCTCCCTGATTGTGGTTTACCGTAATAAGTGAATTGCACAAACAAAAATTGCACCTATGAATCACTTCTGTCTTTTCAACAACCAGCTGTTTGTCTGTGAATTAATTATAGCATTTTTACTCAATAATAGTTAATATAATTTCTGATTAATTTAAAACATTGCTTCTATAGTAGATGTATAAGCAGAGAAGGATATAAATAAAGACAGAAATAAAGCAGAATCTAAAATAGATAAAAGGGAAAGAGCAAGCTGCCGCAAAAGTTAATTTGTGCTTTTAAACTATGAAAAGCAAAAGCATTTATCATGTAAGCGATATTGTTAACGGAATATAAGGATTTAATGAAATGCCGATCGTTTCAAATAAATCGTGAATTGAATTACAACTGTTCAAAAGAAAATAAACAGAAAAGTGCAGAGAATTTCTAAATATATTATTTTATGATGAAATCGCTCAAAATTCTATATATGCAATAAGCTGCCCATAATATCCATGTAATTGCCCATTCTTGCGTGATAATACTGATTATTAAGTATACGCATGCGACAGTAAGTGCGACTGTCCAATTCATAATTTTCTTGTTTCTTGTAATTGTTTTATTAGAAGCAACGATTAGATCAGATAGTACTCGTTCAACCTTTTCACTTTCTTTAGAATCAGTTCTTTCTCCGTTAAATAGTTCTATAATAGATATATTTAAACATTTAGCTAAAGGCTCAATCAATGAAATATCAGGGAAACCGATGCCGCGTTCCCACTTAGAAACGGTCGCACTTGATATATGCAGTTCATTTGCTAATTCTTTTTGAGTTTTATTACTTTGTTTACGAAGATAGGCAATTAAGCTGCCTGTTTTTTTAGCGTCCATATGAATCATTCCTTTCTTCTGTTGCTTTTATTATACACATTTATCATGAAAAGACTATCAACGCTTCGTTGAAAGTATGATTAATGTTATAAATAAGAAAGCATGAATTCCTATCAGCTGATATTTAATAAAACGATTCTTGTTGCACTGCGTATATTTGATGATCATATTTTCACGATAAAACAGCTTTCGATAAAAATTTATTCTAAATATCAATGTTCAATCATACGCTTTATTGAGGTAGATAAGATGAGAAAAATACTTAGTTTATTCATAGCCGTTTTATTAGGCTTATCCGTTGGTTTAATGAATGTGCAGGCAGAAACAAAGGAATCTGAAAAGAATGCGGAAGCGAATGAAAACAGTGCAGATTTAGCGAAGAATGCCAAAGCAGCGTATTTGATTGAATATACAAGCGGTAAGGCGATTTATGCGAAAAATGAGCACGAAAAGCTATATCCTGCATCCATGACCAAAATGATGGGGTTATTATTGATTTATGAAGCTTTGCATGACGGGAAATTAAAATGGGACGATGTGGTTTCGACAAGTGAACATGCCGCAAGTATGGGCGGCAGTCAAGTATTCCTTGAAGTTAATGAACAGATGAGTGTAAAGGATATGATTAAGAGTATCTGTATCGCATCGGCAAATGATGCGATGGTTGCGATGGCAGAAAAGATCGGCGGGACGCATGAGCATTTTGTGCAGTTGATGAATGATAAAGCCAAACAGTTGCAGCTGAAAGAAACACATTTTGTCAATGCGACCGGTTTACACGATCCCAAGCATTATACAAGCGCTCATGATATGGCAATCATTGCCAAAGCCTTGATCAAAGAAGGCGGCAAGGAGCTGCTTGACATCACTTCTACGTATGATGCATATATTCGTGAAAACAGTGATAATAAATTTTGGCTGGTAAATACAAATAAGTTAATTAAGCAATATCCCGGTGTTGACGGCTTGAAAACCGGCTTTACACAAGAGGCAATGTCTTGTATTACGGTAACGGCGCAGAAAGATAATCTGCGTTTAATCAGCGTTGTGATGGGGGAGCCATCCTCTAAACAGCGCAATGCGGAGATTAAAACGATGCTGGACTATGGATTCTCGCAGTTTGAACAAGGTCTTTTATATCCGGCAAATACGGTGATAGAGACGAAACAAATGGATAACGGGAAGCCGGATCGTGTGAATCTTATTACAATGCATGATATTCGCTATGTATATGAAAAGGGTACACAGCCAAAAGAAGTCGATCGAAAAATAACAATTACTAAACCGAATTTACCGTATTTGCGTGGCGAGGTGATCGGCAAGGTTACGATTACGATGGATGACGGTTTTGTGGCAGAAAGTGATTTGAGTGTGGAAGCCGACGTACAACCGTTAGAATATCTTGATTTATTTATTAAGAGCTTTGGTGATTTTCTGATCTAAATGCATTTATTATGTTATTTGATTGTCTTGTTAAAACGAAAAGTTATAATGAATTGATATATTTGCAGGAAGCTGCTTTCTTAAGGAATATTCTTGAAAGCTGTTTCTTGCTTTTTTATGTTATGTAAAATTCTTTTGTGTTTGAATGATCGTATGATTGCACACAACTTTATGCTTATGTTATAATGAAATGGGTAAGTAACGATTACAGTAAGGAATCGGTGATACTATGGCATTAGAAAATTTATACCAATGCACACCATCACAACTGCAGACTTTACCGGAAAAACTGGCTGATGCATTTTACAACAGTCCGTTATTTCAAACTGCTTTTCCTAATGAGAAGCAGCGTAAGGAATGTATGGTATTTTACTTTAAACAATATTTATATACAATAGCGCCTGAAGCGCTGTTTTTGGCTGACAGTGAAGAAATGAATACGATTATGATTGTTTGTGATTCTCGACGTTTTAATCAAAAGGAATATTATAAACGGTTATGTAAGATGAATCTGCGCTTTGTACGTTTTGTGAGAAAGCTCGGTTTAAAGCATTGCATATACTTGATCAAGCATTGGGACATGTTTTCCAGCCGATGGATGAAGGACTTTGAGCGATCTGAGCATTTTCATTTAGATATGATGATAACTGATGCAGGTCAGCGGCATCAAGGAAATGCCGAACGGATGGTAAGAGAACTGATCGATGAAGGCGATATTATGAATATGGATGTCAGTGCCGAAGTCTATCAGAAGAAAACTGCACTATGGTTGGAAAAACTGGGGTTTGTATTAATGAATACGATCGTTGATGAAGAAAATGATCTGTATCAATACTGCTTGATCAATCAGCAGCATAAGGAGTAATTATGGATACAAGATATCGAGTAAAGAATTTTTGGAAATATTTTACAGGTGTCCAAAAAGAGATTGAAGATGCCTTTCAAAATCAAGATGAGAGTCTGATTGAAGAACTGCGTAAAGAAATCAGCCAACAGGTTCAAAGCGTATGCGATGCAAGTGCAGAGCTGGAATGGCAAGACGGATTTTTTGAACTGGCATTTCACGGTGGTGTGAATAAGACAAAGCAGTATATTTGTGCGCTGTTAAAAAAGGAGGCTCCCAAGCAACTCGTTAATGATTGGATTATCAGCAGCTTTCGTCAGCCGTTATCGCAAAGTGCGCTTCATGCGAAGATTCAGCTTGATGATGAGGTTTACAGCGGCAGTGACTTTATGATCTATTATGAAATTCATAAGGATGCCAGATGTATTACGACTGAGGTTTACAGTAAAGCACTGAAAGGCTTAGAGGAAACAAAGCAGCGAAATATTGTGATGGCAATGCTAGAGCTTTTTATTGGTGAAATTGAACTGGAAGCACGCATCGGTGATATTCAAATCTTAGCGGAACCAAAAAGTGATGCCGAGAATTATTGTTTGTTACCGAATTTTTATGAAGATATATGCGATATTGTGATTGATGAAGGTTGGACGGAATACAGTGAACCGTGTGCAATCTACGCTGCCTATAAGCTGGATCAAATTATTGTTAGTGAAACGCTGCGTAAGGATATGAAGCTAATTATTACGACTAATCCGCAGCTTCAAAGCGAGCTTTTGAATAAGGAAAGCGACAGCTGTGAGGAAGCAAGACGCTTCGGCAGTGAATACGGTTATCTTTATTATGAGATTGAGCAGGAAAAGGAACAGATTGCATTGGTTCGTCAACAGTTGGAACAAGAGCTACAGGGGTTATTTTACGAAGCAGGTATCGCCCGTATGATCGGCGGCGCTGTCGGTACCCATTATGCGTATGTGGATTGTATCGTATTTGATCGAGATGCTTTTCAGATTTTATTGTCCAAGCTGAATGAGCATTTAAGCTTCCCGCTGTATTATCAAAGCTTCGTATAAAAGGAAACAGGAACGGTTTCAAGAGAAACCGCTTTTTTACTGATGATATTCCGATCGCACCGCTAGGATTGGCTTTTCAAGTGCTGCGAAAAATGATAAAATACTGTTCATAAGAAAGATGAGGAGCATTACGTGAAAAAACTATTTACTCCGGATTGTTATATCCGGTCTTTTCGAGATTTAAATCTGAAACGATTATGTCGCATGGGTATTCAAGTACTTGTATGCGATATTGATAATACACTGGTTGCACATGATGAGGCATTACCGAATGAAGCGGTAAAGAAATTTATTAAAAAGGCAAAAGCCGAAGGGTTGAGGGTTGTTTTAGTGTCCAATAATGTAAAGGAACGCGTTGATACATTTGCGCAGGATTTAGCGGTCAAAACATATCCGTTCGCACAAAAGCCGTTAAAGAAAACCTATCGGAAAATGATGAAGGACAGCGGTTGTAAGGCGCAACAGATTGCGGTACTCGGAGATCAGTTGTTGACTGATATGCTGGGCGCAAACCGCATCGGTTTTTATACGATTCTAACAACACCGGTGGCACAAAAGGATTTGAAATGTACAAAAATTAATCGTTTTTTTGAAAACATGGTATTTCACGTATTAGCTTTGCAAGGCAAACTGCACAGAGGAGAATATGATGAACAAACGATGTAAAGGTTGCGGGGCAATTCTGCAGCAGGAACACAAGGATCAAATTGGTTATACTCCGAAGCATGATGTTGAATACTGTCAGCGTTGTTTTCGTATTTCACATTATGATGACGTGACAATTTCAATGAAAACAGGAATTGATCCGGATACGGTATTGCATAAAGTGGAAAAACTGGATGCACTCATTTTATGGGTTGTGGATTTGTTTGATTTGGAAGCGAATTTGATTGCCGGTTTGAATCGTCATCTGCATGGAAAAACGATCGTACTGGTCGCTACGAAACGAGACTTACTGCCGGAAACCACGGGAAATCAAAAATTGGCAGATTTTATTACGGCACGCTGCCGTGAATTCGGAATCACTATTTCCGGTCTTGTTATTTGCGGTGATCTGGTGAAGCATGCATTTGATCAAGAGAATCATTCATTGAGTGAGGTCCATAAAGCGATTGCGTATTATCGAAACGGACAGGATGTTGCCGTGATCGGAATGGCAAATGCAGGGAAAAGCACACTGTTAAACGGCTTGTTAAAAAACAATACGCTGACGACTTCGAGGCATCCTGGAACGACATTAGATCTTGTGGCGATGGATATGGGTGAGTATACGTTATATGATACACCGGGGCTGACTCGCAAAGACAGTTATTTAACGATCGCAGATGATTCACTGCTGAAACAGTTGATTCCCGATCGACGCTTGAAGGCAAGAAGCTATCAGCTTTATGAGGATCAATCGATTGCGGTTGCCGGCTTGGCTCGTTTGGATCTGATTGGTGGAACCAAGGTAACCTGTGTCGGTTATTTCGCATCAGGCTTGAAATTGCATCGCGGGAAGGCGAGTAGTGCGGATGCGCTGTGGAAAGCTCATATGGGTGAGCTGCTGGCTCCTGCACTTCACAGTGATCCCGCGTCAATGAAGTGCTACAGCTATACCAAAGGAAAAGACAAGGTAGATGTTGTAATACACGGCTTAGGTTGGTTCTGTATCAGCGGTGATGTGAAAGAAATACATATTTATGTAGATCAAGAGGTTGATGTGACCTTTAGAAAGGCAATGATATAATGTTGAATAATAAAGAAAAACAATTATTACGTAAAATTGCGCAGAAACAGCGAGCGCTGTTTCAAATCGGTAAAGATAATATCAGTGAAAATATGATAAAGTCGATTTCAGATTCATTAGAGGCTCATGAACTAGTAAAAATATCTATATTGAAAACGGCAACGATTCCAATAAGAGAAGCAGCTTATGATATTGCAGCGGCCACTCACAGTGAAATCATTATGATTATCGGCAGAACAATGGTTTTGTATCGCCGCAGTAAGAAAAATCTGATGGAGCTGTAATATGAAGATCGCTATTATCGGCGGAAGCTTTGATCCGATTCATTTCGGACATACCGCAATGGCACGTTATGTATTGAAGCATCGTTTGGCAGAAGCGGTGTGGTTTATGGTGACAGCCAAAACACCTTTAAAGGATCGCAGTCTGACTGACAATGAGCTGCGCAATGATATGGTGAAAGCAGCCATCGCTTATGACAAGCGGTTTAAAATCTGTTTGATGGAGCAGCAACGGGATGGCATTTCTTATACGCTTGATACCGTAAGGGAATTAAAAAATCGTTATCCGCAGCATTCTTTTGTGTGGTTAATTGGCAATGATCAAGCGATGCAGCTGTCAAAGTGGAGAGGTATTGATGAATTGTCAAAACTGATCGAATTTTATGTATTTCCCCGTCATAATGAAACGATTTCATGTGCCTATCCGCATCAATTGATGAAGATGGAGTTAATCGATGTATCCAGCAGCGAAATTCGCAGCGGACAGCGCTTATGGCTTGTATCCAAGGGAGTTAAAGCTTTGATGGCAAAGCATTATTTGTATCTTGACAGCTTTGCCGCAGCACGTATGAGTGAGCGCCGTTTTGCACATTCTAAAAGCGTTGCTAAGCTTTGTGTCACATTGGCACAGTGTCACGGTGTCGATGTTTTACAGGCATACTGTGCCGGTATTTTGCATGATGTATGCAAGGAATGGGACAAGCAGCGTTTGAACTGTTATTTACAGCAGTTGGATCCAAGGACATTGCAGGAACGCCCGACTGTTTGGCACGGCTATGCGGCAGCCTATTATGTATCGAAAAGCCTCGGCATTCATCAGCGGGGAATTCGCGCAGCGATTTATCATCATGTGAAGGGCAGTGATCAAAGTAAGCTGTGTATGATCGTTTATGTCAGTGATAAATTAGATCCTTCACGCGGTTATGACTCATCGGAAACAATTGCGTTATGTAAAAAGGATTTAGCTGCTGGTTATCGGCTAGCGTTAAAACAGCAAGCAGAATATTTAATGAAGGAGAAACAAAATAAACATGAATCAAGAACTGAAAGTGGTAATTGACGCGTTAGCGGAAAAAAAAGCGCAAAATATTGTTGCGTATGAATATCAACCCTTGAATCCGTATATTGATTATACCGTGATTGCCTCAGCAGGCAGTGTCAGACAAGCAGCCGCATTGGCGGAAAATGTAATTGATCGCGCGCATGAAGCGGGAATTGCGGTAAAAAGCAAAGAGGGCGATAAGGAAAGTCCGTGGATCTTAGTGGATTTACATTCAATTATTGTTCATATCTTTTTAACCGAGGAACGTGCGGTATATCGCTTGGAACAGCTGTATGCCGATCTGGTAAGCGTGGATGTATCATGTTGATGTATGATCAACTGGCAACTTATTATGATGCTTTGGTAAAAGATGAGGAAGCAACTGCGGCATGGATAAGCTTTGTGAATAAGTATGCTTACGGAAATACTTTTTTAGAAGTCGCAAGCGGCAGCGGTGAAATTATATTGGCATTGGCTGATCAAGGCTATCATATGACAGCCGGTGATCTCAGTGTGAAAATGCTGCAGCGTGCGCAGGTAAAGGATCACAGTGAAAAAGTTGAATGGCATTGTTTTGATATGCGTGATTTACGGCAGTTCACTGTCTATGATTCAATTCTCTGTTTTTGTGACAGTATTAACTATTTAATTGAATGCGAAGACTGGCGCTTATTTTTTCAAGAGGCGTATGCGCATTTAAAGGAAAACGGAGTACTTTTATTTGATATGCATACAAAGGATCGATTGATGGAATTTGCCGAAGAATATTGTGAAGCAGGATATATCAATCAGACTGCGTATGAATGGACAATCAGTGCCGAGGGTGATCTGCTATATCATAATTTTGTGTTTTATGATGATGGTGCGAAGCCAAGTCTTGAGCAACATGTACAGCGCGTGATGTCATCCGATTGGGTTACTGCATGTTTGAAGGAAATCGGTTTTCAAGTCAAGATCGTCACTGATTTTACGAAGCCCGGCTGCCAAAGCGGCGAAAAATATTTTTATATATGCAAAAAGATAAGTAAAGGAGAAAAAAGATGATAGCGATTATTGCGGCAATGCAGTCAGAAGTTGATGAAATGCTGAAGCTTATAAAGAATGCGAAAAAAGTTTGTAAAGATGAAATAACTTTTTGGGAAGCACAGGTGAATCAGCAGTCTGTTGTAATCATGTTAAGTGGTGTCGGTAAAGGGCATGCTGCGATTGCCGCTACTTGTCTAATTCATCATTATCAGCCGCAGTATATAATCAATATCGGTACGGCAGGTGGCTTATGTGCCGAAGAAGAGGTGCTGGATGTGGTGATCGCTTCCGAAGTTGTCCAGCATGATTATGATACGAGCGCACTTGACGGTCAAAGCGGTCTCGGTCTTTTGTTTCAAGCTGATGCAGCGTTATGTGATCTTTGCAAACATGTATGTGAACAGATGAAGGTTCGTTATCATTTCGGACTTATTGCCAGCGGGGATCAATTTATCTCCGGCGATGAATCGGTACAGCTGTTAAAGCAGCGCTTTCCAAAGGCGCTTTGCGCTGAGATGGAAGCAGGTACAATTGCACAGACTGCTGCTCATTTTCATATTCCTTTTGTTATTTTGCGTTCCCTTTCGGACATTACAGTTCATCAAAATAATCATTTGACATTTCAGGAATATGTTTGTGTGGCCGCATCACGAAGTGCGCGAATGTGCTTAGAAATTATTAAAGAAATTGCCTGCTGAAGCGGGCATTTCTTTTTTTATCACAAGACAAATAAATAAAAATCATGTATAATAAAGAAAGAAGCGGAAGTGAAATTATGGAACATGAACGAAAGCGATTCTCTTTTCGTCAATTACTTGTCACGCTTGGATTATTGTGTGTCCTGCTGGCATTGATTTGGCTAGAGATCAGTGTCTTTATCAGCGGTCCTGCAATTCATTATGATGACAAAATAGCAGCACAAAAAGATACGATTTTGAAGCAACATCAAACCATTAAACAATTAGATCGTCATGTGTTTGCCTATGTAATTTACAGCGGCGCAAACCAAGAAAATTATTATTGGTTTAATGAAAGCGGGGAGCTGTTGACATGGCGTGCTTTAAATAAAATCGATCAGGAGCGTGCTTTAAATATTGCGAAGAACAGCTATCAGATGGAAGAATGTCAAATAGCAATCGGTTACGGATATGAGAATCCCGTATATCGTATTGAAAATAATGAGTTTGAATTATATTTAGATATTGATTCATGTAAACAAGTATTTTTTCGCAAGAAGGTTGAGGGAACAAAATGAAATGGTGGAATGAGAAGTTTATCAATCGCAGAGATTATTTGTTGGATCACTTTGAGGATTTAAGCTTATCTTGTGAAGAGTGTATGGCAATTCTGTTGATTGATTTTATGAATGAACATAATATACCGATTGCACATGGTATTTTAGCTAATAAAATGAAGCTTGAGGAAGCACAGATTGATGATTTATTATCAAGATTAACGCAAAAAGGGTATTTGGATATAGTTTATGAAAATAAAAAAATTGCCTTTTTGATAGATGGTGTATTTGAAGATCGTGCCAATAAAACGGTGAGTTTTGATCAATCTTTGTTTGATGTGTTTGAAAGTGAATTCGCTCGTCCGCTGACGCAGCCGGAATTGCAGCGCTTAAGCGACTGGCTGAAACAGTATGAACAGAAATTGATTCTGTATGCCTTAAGAGAGGCATTGATGTATAATAAGCGCAGCTTTGACTATATTGAGCGTATTTTAATGGAATGGAAAAAACGTAATTATACGGCAAAGGATTATGAGGAAGGCAAATGATGACAACAGATGAAATCTTAGATGAATTGGAACGGCGCTATCCCAATGCACATTGTGAATTGATTCATCATAATGTATTTGAGTTGATTGTTGCGGTAGTGCTTTCAGCACAGACCACTGATGAGGCAGTGAATAAAATTACGCCGGCATTATTTGATGCTTTTCCGACACCGCAGGATTTGGCAAATGCGGATATCAAGGATATTGAGGCAAAAATCAGAAGAATCGGGCTTTATCGCAATAAGGCAAGAAGCATCAAGGCTTTGTCGGCAGCGCTTTGCGAACAAAACGGGGAAGTTCCTAGCTCCATGAAGGAGTTGACGGCATTGGCAGGAGTAGGGCGTAAAACAGCCAATGTGGTGCGTAGCGTTTGGTTTGATATTCCTTCCTTTGCGGTGGATACTCATGTGGAGCGAATTGCGAAGCGTTTGGGACTTGCGAAGGTGTATGATAATGTGGAAACAGTGGAAGAAAAACTGAAGCGCAAGATCAAACGGGAAAGGTGGAATCGCGCACATCATCTGTTTATCTTTTTTGGTCGTTACTGTTGTACGGCGCGAAATCCGCAATGTGAAGGGTGTGCATTTGCGAGCTTTTGTAAGCGGGATAAATTAGCGGCTTACAGAGAACAAAAAGTGAAATTATAAAAAAAGCGTCAGTTCGGTTGAACTGATGCTTTTTTAGTCTTTGTCGTCTTTATCCTTAAGCGGATGACGTTTTAACTCAGTCAATGCTTCTTGCAACAGACGCAGCTGTTCATCGATTTCTTCCTGTGTGACATCTGTTTCATAAGTCAACAGGGCTGCGTTATTACTGGCAATCTGCAGCTTGTTTACATATTCATATTCATATTTTGCGGTATCGATATAAGTGTTCGCTTCTTCAATAAGACTGATTAAGGTAGTAAAATCAGCTTCTTTTTGTTTCTCAGGCACTTCTATTTTTGTACAGATTTCATTAGAACGCTTTTTATCATTTTCATATCCGTAATATCCGCATACCTCGATATTCTGTCCCTGATAATCTTCTTTTAAAGTTTGTTTGGGTTTAGGGTCATTTGCGGTAATCGTCTGAACGGTTGCTCCGTTTACCTTAATATCGGCTTTATAAACAACACGTCCGAATACAAACACCGGACTGTAATAAACATTACCGGTAAATTTGATTCCTAGTACATTATATTCTTTGGTATGTGAAGCAGCGCTCGTTTTATCTGCTTCCGGATAACCGGCGAAGCTTAGCGTTAGGCTTCCGTCATCCTTGTTTAAAGTGGCTTGGAAGCTTGACAGTTCTTTAAGATCATCGGCGGTTAAGGCTGCAAGCTTTGCTTTATCACTGCGAATCATACCGCTGATCACCATATCAGAAGGGATTCCCTCAGTCGGTGCCGCATAAGGATATTTTCCTTTGACATGAGAGATGGTGCTGATGCCACCCGGATTCTTTACGGATCCCATATCTTGTTTTTTCGATAACGTATCAAATAATGCACGATTTATATGTCCCGGTACATTTCGATTCAATAATTCTGAATTGATGTAATCATAGCCGTTATGACCTTCCCATGTTGCGACTACATAATTGCCGCAATAGTTGACCATCCATTCATCACGAATAGAGCCTTCCGGAATACCTTGTGACACACCGGAATCGCCCCAGTCACTTGTACCGGTTTTTCCGTATACCGGATAACCCACCTGCGGCCACAACTGACTCATAAACACATTAGTGTTGGCAGCGGTATGCAGAATATCAGACATCAGGTAAGCGGCCTGTGCTGAAATCGTCTGTACTTGATCATATTCAGCGACGATGGTTTTCTTTTTTGGATCATCTGGGAATTCAATTTTGGTGATGATGTGCGGTTCAATGTATTTGCCGTCATTCGCAAAAATTGCATATGCAGCAGCCAGTGTTTTCGTTGACACAGTCATATTGCTACCGCCGATACCGTATTGCAGGTTAAAGCCTTGAACTATTTCTTCTTCAAAACCAAGTTTCCGCAGATAATCCTTAATATTATCTTCACCCCATGCTTTTACGACTTCGATTAACGATTGGCTTGCGGTAGTATTATAGGAATTGGAAACTGCTTCGGCAAACGGAACATCTCCTTGATATCTGTTATTGGAATTTTTAACGGCACGGCCATTTCCGTAAATATCGGTCGGGATATCGGCAAATGTATGAGAAGTCGCATAACCGAGAAGATCAAACCCCGGTGCGTAGTCCAGTACGGGTTTAATTGTAGACCCTGTCTGATGACGTTCATTTACTTGATTTTTTGATTGTGAATCATCAAGGCTGAAGCTTCTTCCGCCGATCAACGCAATAATTTCACCGGTTTTGGTATTCAATACAGTAGATCCGACATCAAAGTTATCTTTATTAGGGAATGCATAGACAGATCCGTCTGCCTGCGGCACTCCGTCACTTGAAATGATCTTATCGGCTGTTTGTTGTACCTCACTATTAATGGAGGTGTGTACGATTGCACTGGTTGTATATATATCAATATCATATTTTTCTAAAGCTTCTTTTCTTACAAGATCAAGAATTGTATCGTTAGAATCACTGTGGAAGAATCGCTCTCCCTTTAATTGAAATGCTAATTCAGTATTTTTTGCTAAATGATATTCTTCTTCACTGATATAACCGTGATTCAACATTTGATACAATGTATCGTTTCTTCGCTCAATCGCATAATCATAAAAATTGATCCATTTTTGCGAAACTTCACTCCACTGGGTACCTTTATACGGATTAAAAAGGTTAGGAGCATTCACGACTCCGGCCAAAAAGGCGCTTTCCGAAAGATTTAACTGTGATACATCTTTGCCGAAATAGTATTCTGAGCCTTTTTGAATTCCGCGTGCGGAATTACCGAAATTAACTTTATTCAAATAATTGATCAGAATTTCCTCTTTAGACATACTGTTTTCTGCTTGCATACTTAAGAAGATCTCCTGTACTTTCCATTCGATTTTCTGCCAGCTGCTGGCATTTGTTTCATCGTAATCGGGATCACCCTTGCGCACATTGTCCACCATCTGCATCGTTAAGGTGGAACCGCCTTGTCCTAAATCACCGTTACGTAAATTATTGATGGCAGACATCGCAAAACGGGGTAAGTCAAAACCGTTGTGTTTAAAGAAACGGGAATCCTCGATCGCTAAAAAGGCATCAATCGTTGTCTGCGGTACTTGATCATAGGTGATACTCTGGCGATTTTCCAGTCCGACTTCCACTAAGATATCGCCTTCACTGGATAAGATCGGTGTGCTATCCTGACTCTGAAATTTATATGATGCCAATGATTTCGCATCTTTCATAATATTTGCAATCATAACAAAGATGCATACACCGCTGATAATAATCAAAGACAGAATACAAACGAGAATGGAATTTAAAATTTTTCGTTTATTCATTTTCGTTTCTTTTTTAGCGGTTTCTTTCGGCTGCTTGGGTTTTCTTAGTTTAGTTGCAGCGCTTTTTTTAGCAGTTTCTTTCATTCGCACGCTTCCTCCTTAAAATAACATTGATCGACAACATCAAGATAATGTAAACGTGGTGTATATCCTTGCTTGATCAGATGTCCGTTGGTTTTAATATCTGTATAGGGAATTGATTTGCTTTCCTTTTGAAAATAGTGTTTTATAATATATTCGGCATCGATTAAATAGGTTTCATCAAATGTACAAAAGCGAATAATCACAAATCCGATTCCGCCGTGATCCAATACCCGTTGGAGATGCTTGACTTGATGGGGATGAATGTTTTTGAGTGGAAATGAGGATTTTGATTTTGTTTCCTTTGCTTCAAAATCGATTGCCTTACCGCGATAAATTCCATTGTAATCGGTTGTACTCGGTGTTTTGTAGTAGGCTTCCACAATTTTAGCAGAACTGCGTTGTGGGTAGTCAACACGGACAATTTGTACCGGAATCGGTTTTTTATGAATTAATGCCCGCTCTGTCTCTAAATAGTATTCATTGCTTTTATTTAAATCATCCTCTAAAGACATTCCTCGACCCATATAGTTATCTTTAACTTCATGGCGTATCGGAAGACTTTTTTTATTTGGATAGCCTATCATTATTATCACCTTTCTTTATTATAGCATAACTGTTAAAAGATAGGTAGAAAAACAATTTTAATTCATGATGATTTGTAAGAAAAAGACGAGACGTTTCTGTATAAATTGATGATGTCAGATCTGCACATTGTCGGTTTTTCAGACACTGTTTCAATTTACGATGATTTAAACATAAGCCAACTCAATAAAACTGCATAAATTTTCATAGAAATTTCATTTTGTACTTGCTTTTTTACGGTTTTTTTGAGAAACTTATACTTAGAAGGTGAAGTAGATGGAGAAAAGATTCAAACTGAGTGTAGAGGATGTGCTGGAAAAGCAATTCAACATTGATTTTAAAGGATATTCCTCCGGTGAAGTAGATGAATTCCTCGATTTGGTAATCGCCGATTATCAGCAGTACAATAAAATGATTGAGGAATTAGGAGATCATTTACAGGAATATGAACGTCAAATCAATACGTTAAAGGCAAAGGTTGTTGAATTAGAGGGCAAACAGGGCCTCAGCACAAATGAGCCGAACGGGAACAACCTCGATATTTTAAAGCGGCTGTCTCGTCTGGAAAATGAAGTTTTTCGTCGTTGATTCATTCATATAAGTGATGCGGTCGCTGATTGTAAAATCAGAGGAAAGTCCATGCTCGCACAAGCTGCGATTGCTTGTAGTGATTGCGCCGGATGAAACAATAAGTCCGGGCAGAGAATTCTGACGGCTGTCTTTTGATCCTAAGGTTTTGCTAAGGATGAAAAGCTTTAAAAGTGCCACAGTGACGATGCTGTCGGGAAACCGGCAGAGTGGAACGCGGTAAACCCCGTAAGCGAGAAACCCAAATTCGGTAGGGGAGTCTGAAGCTGATGAAAGATACGGAAATCGGCTTTGGAATCTGTAAGACAGATAGATAAATGGCTGCACCTCTTTTGAGGAACAGAACATGGCTTACCTTATATGAATCCACAGGAGCACTGCTCCTTTTTTTTGTGCATTGACGTATTTGTGTTTTTGCCTATCTTAATTTATATTATTGATTCAGCTTAATAGAGTGGTTTATCACTGTTTGACAGTACTCGACAGATGATAATATTTTTTAAAAGAGCGCTTGCGTTTACAGTTAGTGGAAACCGCTGCTTATGTAAAGCTTGTGTTATCAAATTCGCAGTTTTTTCGCTTTGAAAACAGACTGTCTTTTTTTTATATGCTTTGTCGAAACTGTAATCAGAAGATGAAATTCATGATAAGATGAACACGCAGAAAGGACTGATTATTTTGATGAAACATCAAATGATAGGAAATACACTGTACTTTTATTTTTACGGTGATTTCGATAATCTGGCGGTACAGAGAATCAAAGAAACATGTATTCAGTTGATTGATCATTTTGAACCATCCGCAGTAAAGATGGATTTTGAAGAGGTCAGCTTTATCGACAGTACCGGAATCGGCTTTGTACTGGCAAGATATAAGCAGTTAAAAAAACTTGGAAGTGAATTGATCTTATGTAATCTATCAAGGGCAAATCAAACTTTATTTCATATGTCCGGTATTTTTCAGATCATTTCTTATGAGAGAAGCGGGGTAAAATTATGAATGAGATGACATTGAGATTTCTGAGCAATCCGGTCAATGAGCCGTTTGCGCGTACGAGCATCGTGGCTTTTTTAATGCCGCTGAATCCGAGTGTTGAGGAGATTATGGAAATAAAAACGATGATTGCGGAGGCTGTAACCAATGCGATGATCCATGGTTATGAAGGGCATGAAGACGGTTGGATCGAAATTAAAGCAGTTTATGATGAAGCCGGCATACTGGATCTAACGATCAAAGATGAGGGATGTGGTATTGAGGATATTGAGCTTGCGATGCAGCCGCTGTATACCAGCAAGGCGTATTTGGAACGATCAGGGATGGGAATGACGATTATGGATACCTTTGCAGATGATTTCAAAGTAAACAGCAGCGAAGGCAACGGTTGTATTGTACAGATGCGTAAACAGCTTCATGGACAAACAGAACCCGCTCACTAATGAAGAGCTGATTGCCAAAATTAAACAGGGGGATGAAGAGGCAAAGGACGAGTTTGTAAGACGCAATACACCGCTGATTTATGCATTGCTGAAACGATTTCATAAGCCGAAAGGAACAAATGAGGATCTCTTTCAGATCGGCTGTATTGGTTTAATGAAAGCTTTGAATCACTTTGATTTCAGTTATCAGGTGAAGTTTTCAACTTATGCTGTACCAATTATATTGGGTGAGATCAAGCGCTACTTTCGCGATGAGGGAAGTATGCGTATTTCACGTTCGCTGAAGGAAGGCTATTTGGCGATGGTCAAGGCAAAAGAAGAGCTTGTACAAGTGTTAGGCAGAGAAGCAACGTATCAGGAAATAGCCGATCATTTGCATTTGGATGTTGCCGATGTAATATTAGCATTTGAAGCGAATCAGTTCGTTTATTCCTTAGATGAAACGATTTATGAAAATGACGGATCACCGATTCATTTGGAGGATAAAGTCACAAAAGAGAAGCAGCGTGATCTCGTATTGGAATTGGCATTAAAAAAAGAGATGAAGCGACTGGATGAGCGAGAACGCTTGTTAATCTATTATCGTTATGAAAAGAATATGAAGCAGGAAGAAATCGCAAAGCGGCTTCAAGTTTCGCAGGTTCAAGTATCACGATTAGAAAAGAAAATACTGGCAAAGTTAAAGGAGCGACTTGTCAGCGGATAAGCTTTTTGTAGAAGATATGAGTTCTGAATGGATTCATATCTTTTTTTGAAAATGAAATTCATTTAGATGTTAAAGGAAACTTTGTACCAGGAATTACTGAGAAAAAAGATAAAAAGGGAAAATGATTGCATAATCCAGAGGGTGCTTGCAATATAACTCGTGATTTACCTGTTATGAAATTATATGATGGAACAGCATCTATGGCGTTGGAAACCGGTGCAGATATTATTCCTATTAGAATTGAGCAATATAATAATGATTTTTTTGTCTGTATAGGGGAAATATTGTTACAAAAGAATTAACCGGAATTAAGGTAAAGAATTAACCTTATTATTAAGGGATGAAATGGCAACACAAAAATGGAATATTTGGGATTATAGGCCTATTGAAAAAAGAGATATTGTAGCTCAAACTTCATTAGAAAAGTTCCAGCAGGAAATTATTGAGCGATGTGAATATGATTTTAATATTCAAGATGTTTTAGACACTATGTATAAAGATCCTTCAATTGTAAATTCCGAAGAAGTTAAATTACAAAACAAATATGTTAAATAGATTCTGTTCAACCTAGATACACTCGAGATGGAGTGAATGTAAAAACTGGGTGAGGATGAAATCTAAATGTATAAAATGATATTTCCCGTATTCTGATTCCCATTGAAAAATGTTAATTAAGTTTAAATCAAAGATTTAGAAAATTTCATTAAGAGTGTGAATTAATAAAAAATGTTTTTATCCTGTTTTCATGAGAAGAATAGAAAATCGGAACCATCAGCTTGAAAACGCTTCGATTTAATTTATCCGACAATAAAGATAAAAAATATTTGAAAAACAATAGGAAAGAAATGGTTTTGATTGCGTTGAAGTGCTTTTTATGCTATATTATTATATGTTTGTGTAAGAAAGGAAGATCGTGTGGAATACTATTACGAGGATATCCTGAAGCAGCTTCACAAACTGATGGCAGAGCATAAGGAACAAGAAGCATTTGCAATCTTGGAACAGGAGCTTTCGATGCCTTATATACCGAAGGATGTCGAGCCTGAGCTGATTAGGCTTTATAATGAATGCCGCAGTGAATTACGAGCGCAGAAAAAACAGCGATCCTATGATGAGGAAGATATTGAGGCGTTATTGAACGGCAATCTTGAGGAACAGTTTATGGCTGTTGAACAGTTGAAAAAAAGTAATATCCGCAATCACTTGGAAATCATTGAAGCTTATTTATGCAAAGAACCGCATGTACTTGTAAGCTCTTATCTAATCGATGCGATGATGGAACAAAAAATTGCCGATGAAATTCATATGACTTATCAAAATATGGATATTAGCTTTTTACCTTGTTATATTGAAGCACCGATGCGTTCCAAAGGAGCAATCATCGCTGTCAATGCCTTATGTGAATGGTTTGAGGACGAGGATCCGACCTTCTTAAAAATGTGTATTGAATCGCTGATTCAGGAATGTTATCTGCATTTGCCTTTCAATATTGATGAAGATGAGGGAATTGCACTGGCGCTGTCGATTGTTTTATATGTCAAAGCGGCAAGCGGTACTCAGGCTTCGTTCGATGCGTTTTTGCAGGAGAAAGGGATACAGCAGGATTACGGCTTCGCATTATTGTTAAATAAGCATGGTATCTGAGATACATTGTGTTTATGATAAAAGAGAAAAATTATACAGGAGGAATAAACGATGAATTCAAAATGGGAATTAAAGGAACATTCAACTGGAGATTTAACGGTAACTATTGAGGGTGAAACATGGGAAAAGGCACAGAAGAAGGCATTTGCTAAATTAGCTAGAAATGTACAGCTTCCGGGCTTTCGTAAAGGTAAAGTACCTGCCAATGTATTAAAGCGTACCGTGAATCCGCAAAGCGTGATGTATGAAGCCATCGATGAAATTGCCAATGATGCTTTTTTAGATGCAGTCAAGGAACAGAATTTGGATATTGTAGGCAGAGCAAGTCTTGATATTGACGATATTAGTGAAACAAAGGTAACGATGCGTTTTACGGTAGCGATCAAACCGGAAGTGAAGCTGGGCGAATATAAAAACTTAGATGTGAAAAAGGAAGCTGTGACAATTACCGATGATGAAGTAAATGCACAGATCAAACGCATTCAGGAACGCAACGCAGACTTTGTCATTCGTGAAGATGAAGAAGCGATTGAAAATGGCGATACAGCAGTGATCGATTTTGAAGGAAGTAAAGATGGTGTTTTATTTGAAGGCGGCAGCGGTACTTCTTATCCTCTTGAAATCGGCAGCGGTTCTTTCATTCCGGGATTTGAAGAACAGTGTATCGGTATGAAGAAAGGCGAGACAAAGGTAATCGACGTTACTTTCCCGGAAAATTATCAAGCAAGTGAACTGGCAGGACAAAATGCACAGTTTAAAGTGACTGTTCATGAAATCAAATATAAGCAATTAAATGATTTCGATGATGAAATGGTAAAGGAACAAAACATCGAGGGTGTGGAAACAGTTGATGCGTTTAAAGAATATACGTTAAAGAATCTGACGGAACAAAAGGAACAACAAGTAGATGAAGCATTTACCAATGAACTGTTGACAAAGGTCGTAGACGGTGCCGAAATTGATATTCCACAGGTGATGATCGATGAAGAATGCGATAACTTGGTGAATGATTTTGCTCAAAGATTAAAATCTCAGGGCTTTGAAATGGATACTTATTTGAAGCTGACTAATATGAGTGAGGAAAGTCTGCGTGAGCAATTCGCAATCGATGCGAAAAATAAAGTTTCTGCACGTTTGGTATTAGAAGCAATCGCCGATGCGGAAAATATTGTAATCAGCGAAGAAGATATTAATACTGAAATAGAAACGATTGCGAAGACATATAATATGGAAAGTGAACAAGTAAAACAGTTCATCCCTAACGAAAGCGTTTCTTATGACTTAAAGATGCGAAAAGCATTGGAACTGGTGAAAGAAACAGCCGGCAAGTAGTCAATTGAAAGACGCAGGCGAAGGCAGCGTCTTTTTTGACCTTTATAATGAAAGGAGTGCGAAACTATGAGTGATCATACAAATCAAACAAAACAGCTTCCCTTGGTATGTACCCGTGGTGTTGTGGTTTTTCCCGGTCAAGAAGTAATCATTGATGTAGGAAGAAGCAAATCGGTACATGCGGTTGAGGATTCACAAAATGATTTTGAAGCGAGAATTGTTTTAGTTGCACAGAGGGATTTGAGTGTAGAAAACCCGACTGTAGAGGATTTATATCAGTTTGGAACCTATTGTGCCATCAAACATATTCGCAGAATGGACGGTTATTTAAGAGTAAAATTTAAGGGGTTAGAGCGTGCGGCAATAACCTCAGTAGTTGACAGTGATACCGGAATGCTTGCGGATGTGGAAATAAAAGAAGATGCTGCTCAGGATTCTTTGGAAGAGATTGCGCTTGTGCGTAAACTTGCTAAGCAGTTTGAAGCGATAGACAGTACACATATTAGTATTCCGAAAGAAATGATGAATAATTTAGCTAAGGGCGGCAGCGCAGCGCAAATGACCGATATGATCGGACAGTTGTTTCCCTTTACATTAGAACGTAAACAAGAATTGTTGGAAACACTGGAAATCAATGAGCGTTTGTTAATAATCTTACAGGAATTGGAAAGTGAGAAAGAACTATCATTGCTTGAGAATAAAATCAATGAAAAAGTTAAAACGCGTATTGAGGAAGGGCAAAAAGAATATTATTTGCGTGAGAAGCTGCGTGCGATCAAAGAGGAACTCGGTGATGTACCTGACGCAGATCGCGATGCCGATGAAATTCGCAGACGTATCGAGGAAAATCCTTATCCGGAAGCGATCAAGGAAAAATTAAAGGAAGAATTGGCACGCTATGAACTGCTTCCGAATGCCAGTGGTGAATCAGGTGTTATTAAAACTTATATTGACTGGGTGCTGTCATTGCCGTGGTGGGAAGAATCGAAGGATAACGATGATTTAGCAACGGCGGAACAAATATTAGATGAAGATCATTACGGTTTGGAAAAAGTGAAAGAGCGTATTTTAGAGTATTTGGCAGTAAAACAAATGACCAATTCTTTAAAAGCACCGATTTTATGCTTGGTCGGTCCGCCGGGTGTCGGAAAAACCTCATTGTCTAAATCGGTAGCACGTGCATTGAACCGTAAGTTTGTAAAAATTTCATTGGGCGGTGTTAAGGATGAAAGTGAAATCAGAGGTCATCGTCGAACATATTTAGGTTCTATGCCGGGACGTTTTATTCAAGGAATGAAAAAGGCCGGCACTTTAAATCCTGTCTTCTTAATTGATGAAATTGATAAGATGGCTTCGGATTATAAAGGAGATCCTGCAAGTGCTATGCTTGAGGTACTGGACCCTGAACAAAATGCAATATTTTCAGATCATTATTTAGAAGAGCCGTATGATTTAAGTAAAGTATTATTTATTGCGACAGCGAATTATTTAGAGGATATTCCTGCTGCTTTAAGAGATCGTTTAGAGATCATTCAGCTTTCTTCTTATACCGAAATGGAAAAGCTCCATATTGCCAAAGCGCATTTATTGCCGAAGCAGCTTCAGGAAAACGGCTTAAAGGCAAGTCAGTTAAAAATCGATGATGATATGATGATGTACATCATTCGTTATTATACAAGAGAAGCGGGCGTTCGTTCGTTAGAGCGCACGATCGCAACCTTGGCGCGAAAGAGTGTTTTGGCGATTTTAAAGAATCATAAGCGCTCTGTGAAGCTGACTAAGAAGTTGATTCATGAATGGCTTGGGCATGAAAAATACGATTACGGGAAACGTGAAATGAGAAATCAGGTTGGTACGGTTACCGGATTGGCTTATACGGCATTCGGCGGTGATGTATTGCAAATTGAGGTCACTCATTTTGACGGTAAGGGCAAGCTGGTAATTACCGGACAGCTAGGAGATGTCATGAAGGAAAGTGCTACGATCGCCTATGATTATGTGCGAGCCAATGCCGATAAATATAAGATTAAACCGGATCTGTTTGAGAAGAACGATATTCACATCCATGTGCCAGAAGGGGCAGTTCCCAAGGACGGACCGAGTGCCGGTGTCACCTTAACGACAGCTTTAGTATCATCATTAAGCAACGTGAAGGTAAAGGCAGATGTCGCAATGACCGGTGAGGTTACTTTACGCGGCAATGTATTGGCAATCGGCGGATTGAAAGAAAAATCAATGGCTGCACATCGTAGCGGCATCAAAACAGTAGTGATTCCGAAAGCGAATGTGAAAGATATTGATGAAATTCCGCAAACCGTTAAGGACGCGATTGAGTTTGTGCCGGTGGAGAAAATTTCACAAGTATTAGATGTCGCGCTGGTAAAGGAGTAATGATGCAGGTTCAAAAGGCAGAACTTGTCATCAGCGCACCTAATCGGGAATCATGGCCTGAAAGCGCGCTTCCTGAACTTGTGCTTGCAGGTCGCTCCAATGTCGGTAAATCAAGTTTTATCAATGCGATCACCGGTCGTAAAAAACTTGCTTATGTCGGTAATACACCGGGAAAAACAAGGCTGTTGAATTTTTTCAATATCGATGATCGTTATATGTTTGTCGATGTTCCCGGATACGGGTTCGCGAATCTCTCCAAAGCCCAGCTTATCGCATTCGGCGAAATGATGGAAGATTATTTTGCGAATCGTATTCAGAAAAAAGGTCTGTTAATGCTTGTCGATGCTCGTCATTTACCGAGTGAAGATGACTTGGGCATGCTGGAATATGCCCGCTATTATGAAATACCGGTTTGTATTGTGGCGACAAAGACCGATAAGGTACAGGCATCAAAGCGTTATCATATGTTAAAGCAGATCAGAAACGCGCTTAATTTAAAGAGCGATGAAGTTTTAATCCCATTTTCTGCGCAGACTAAGGAAGGCGTAGATGAGGTGTGGGAACAGATTATAAAAATAATGGAGACTTAACGGTCTCCTTTTCTTAAATACAGCTACCAGTGTATCATTATCTAATTTGATGCGGTTGATCTTAAGATTCTTACTGTAATGAGACCGTAACAGAAATCTACCGCAGATCAAGGTGAAGAACAAGCGGAACAGAAAGAAGAGAATAATTCGGGAATTATATTCGATGCGAATGATTATGCGGGAATCAGCATTGATGATTTAAAGCTTAAAATGGGGGAACTGCTCAGTATCAAAGATGCAGAGAATGCTCATGTACGGTAAAAAAGCAAGCAAATGAAAATAAGAGATAGAAATAGCGTACAAAGGAACAAGAAAATCCAGTAATATTTGTATCTTGGTTATAGAGAGATTTTTTTTAGCGAAAGATTATGCTATAACTTATTATGGGGTGACAAAATGAAAATAAAGACAGAACAGGATTTATCTTGTAACGAAATAGAAGTAATAATTAAATATCCTCAGAAGGACAAGCAAGTTAATCGTATTATAGATTTTTTGCAGTCATTTGATATGCAGATAAAATGTGCTGGCGATAATGTCGAGCAAATGATAAATATTTTAGATATTTACTACATAGAGAACGTTGACAAAAAGACTTTTGTATATCTTGAAAATGCAGTGTACCGTACAGATTTTCGGTTATATCAGCTAAAAGATAAATTAAGAGCATATGATTTTGTGTAAATCAGTAAATCAAGTATCTTAAACATCAACACATTGGCAAGTATTAGACCTCATTTCAATAGCAGAATGGAAGCAACATTAAAAAATGGTGAGAAAGTTAATATTTATCGTAATTACTTGAATGTAGTAAAAAAGGCATTGGGAGGAGATAAAGAAGTATGAAAAAGAATATTGTAAATATTTTGGCTACAACAGGAATTTCCTTGCTGCTGCTTTCAGTCGTTGCTCTATTTTTTCATGCGAGCTGTATTTATTTGGAAACAGTGTTTCAGGCTTTTTGTATAAACATTATTACTCATATAGGAATAATGATTATTCAAAAAAGCGAATTAAGAAATATTTTTGCTGAAATGGTACTGGAAATCCTATTTATAGTGGGCGAACTTCTTGTGTTTGGGCGATTGTTTCATTGGTTTACAAGTTTATCATTTTTACTGCTTGTTTTTATGGGAGTTGTAATATATATCATTTCATATTTTTTGAATTTGCTACAAATGAAACAAGAAGCAAAAGAAATCAATTCGTTAATTAAAAACCGAAATAAAAATCAAGACTAAGAAAGACAACCACCAAAACTATTCAGAGGAAAAGGAAAATGGAAAAAAGAAGAACAATACGTGTTATCAGTTTGATATTTATTATGTTAATGAATGGTGACAGAAACAGGGGCAGATGAATTGATGATAATTAGAATAACTCTATCAAATATTTTATCTTTGATATTTGTTTTGGTTATCTTTCAAAAAAAGATACATAGGAAACGACGTATACAAACGTAAAAAATAAAAGTAACCATAAACCATGCACCGCCCTATTAGGAGAAAGGGGGGGAACTTCCATGAATTGCACAGAATCATATAAAGAGCATATCGAAACACATTTAACGCCTTTTGCAAAGTAGTTATATACTATGTAGCTATCAACGCATGGCGTGACAGGGATAAAAGGCGGCAAAGGGAAATATCCTTTGAAAATCTCACCGAAGAAAAGTTTTACCCGTTCAGTACAACAGATGAATATTTTATAGACCCCTTTAAGCAGTACCCTGGTACGATATGCGGGCAGAGGGTTATCCATACGAACGGGGAGCTTGCCGAAGCCCTGTCCTCTCTGCCGGAGAAAAAGAGGGGAATTATCTATCTTTACTTTTTCGGGCGCTACACACCGCAGGAAATCGGGGAACTATACGGACACTGCCGAAGTACAGCATGGCATTACATACAAAGTGCTTTACAAATGTTGCATGAAAAAATGGTGGTGCTTTTCCATGAGGAATCCTAAACTTGTATGGCAAAACAAATAGAAGAATAAATGATTCAAGAACTTAAAGCGCAGAAAAAGCAGTAGTAATCTTGCTTATTGTCGTTTCGTTATTTTTTAACCATTACTTAAAATGTGCCGAACTCGATCTGAGAAAGGTACATTTTTTTATGAGAAGCTTTTACTGCATGCTTAACTTTTTAGATGGTTTATAATCTGCTTTGATAACTCTTATATTGAATGCACGATCAAAAATTGAATACATATTTATATACAGATTGACATATATATCAATAGGAGGATTTTTTAATATGAAAAAAATGAAAATAGAAAAACAGCTGATATTCGCTGATCAGATTCAGCAGGTTAATTCGTTAAAGGTAAGTGAGCATTTAAACTATCGTCATGAAGAAGATGGTATCAGAGCGATGGGGCCGCTTTATATCGAAGGGGAATATACAGGGACGGACGGTACAGAAAAATTTCGTGAAGCGCTGGAAATGGACGTATTGGCACCGAATCATAAGTTGAACGGAGCGCCTTTTTCATTGAGCATCGAAGATTATCAAGCAAATGCAAACGGCGATACGATACAAGTTACAATTACGCTGGCGATTCAAGGGATTACTGACGAGCAAGCTGCGAATCAAGAACCGCCACAACAGAAAGCTTCTCAAGGAACTGCTGTTTCAGTGCCTAAGAAGTCATCTTCGCCGTCGCAACAATCTGAGAAACAAGTCATAGTGTCAGAGAAAGTACCGGAGCAGCCAATCCAATCCGATATTGAGGATCAGAGTGAGAATGAAAAAGAAAGTATTGCAGTCGATGATTTCAATGACTTATTTCAAGATACGGAAAGCACATACACAAGCTATCGTATCATTGTCGCAAAACCAAATGATACGTATGCGACGATTGCGAATCGCTGTGAGGTAGACGAACAGCAGTTAAGAGATACGAATAAAAATAAAGAAATTTCTGCCAAAACTCCGGTTATTTTACCGTTTCAATAAAAAGCAGTTGAAATGACTGTCATAGTTTGATACAATACTACCTGTAAATGCAGAGAAGAGAAGGAGTATTTTCAACTTTCCTGTGTAGAGAGTTCCTGTTCGGTGAAAAGGGATCAGGCGGTTGTTAAGAAGTAGTCTCGGAGCAGTTTCACTGAACTTGAGTAAGTGATTCCGTAATGATACGTTACATCAAAGAGGCAATCATTCGATTGTGAAAATAGGTGGTACCACGTGTTATAGCGTCCTTGCGGGCGCTTTTTTATTTTAAGCTTAAAAGCGAAATCAGAGGTGAGCAGATGTCTGAAATAGTCACAGAGCGGCTGATATTAAGAGACATGGAGCGAAGCGATGCGCTGGATCTTTTGTCGCTTTACAGTGATCGACAGGTAATGTTTGGACAAAGTGTTGCAGAGCCGCTTGATACGGCAGACGATGTCTTAGCGCTGATAGACTGCGAAACGGCACATCAAAGAGCAGATCTGCCTGGGGTGAAGGTCATTGAACGTAAGTGTGATGAATCGGTGATCGGTGTAATCAGTGTCAATGAAACCGTTGATAACACTGTGGATATTGCGTACTATCTGAAAAAAAATGTGTGGCATCACGGTTATATGAGTGAAGCGCTGAAGGCTTATTGCGACGATGTATTTCATCACTATGATATTCATTTGATCACTGCACAATATCGATGTGACAATGTCAAAAGTGCATCGGTATTAACGGCATGTGGATTTCACAGAATCAATGAGTCAAAACAGATGCTTATGAATGATTACAAGCTTCATGATACCTTCATTGCTGGATTGAATTTTGAAGATTTCAAAAAGGTTTCACAAGGTATAAAATGAATTGATAAAAGTTAAAAATCAATTAGTTGAAGAATGATAAAAACAGGAGGATGAATATGAAAAAAGAATTAGCGCCTAAATACGATCACAAAAAGGTAGAGCATTACTATGAGGAATGGTGTAAAAACGGATATTTTACTGCCGGAGATAAAAGCAAAGATCCGTATTGTATCGTGATTCCGCCGCCGAATGTGACCGGTAAGCTGCACTTAGGTCATGCATGGGACACGACGATGCAGGATATGGTTGCCCGCTATAAACGAATGCAGGGATATGATATGTTGTGGCTTCCCGGAATGGATCATGCCGGAATTGCGACACAGGCAAAGGTAGATGCACGATTAAAAGAAGAAGGAATTTCTCGATACGACATCGGAAGAGAGGCGTTCTTAAAAAGAGCTTGGGAATGGAAGGATGAATATGCCGGTCATATTCATGAACAATGGGCGAAGCTGGGATTATCACTGGATTACAGCCGTGAGCGCTTTACTTTGGATGAAGGACTTTCCAAAGCAGTTCGCAAGGTGTTCGTGGATCTATATAAAGAAGGCTTGATTTATCAGGGAGAGCGTATTATTAACTGGGATCCGCAGGCTAAAACGGCGCTTTCCAATATTGAGGTTATTCATAAAGAAATTGAAGGCTGCATGTACTATTTTAAATATGAAGTACAGGAAACCGGTCAACAGCTTGTGATTGCGACGACAAGACCAGAAACGATGTTTGCCGATCAGGCGATCTTTGTCCACCCTGAGGATGAGCGCTATACAGATTTAATCGGTAAGCATGCGATCAATCCGGCTAATGGTGAAGCACTGGTGATTATGGCGGATGATTATATCGATCGTGATTTCGGTACAGCGGTAATGAAGTGTACGCCGGCACATGATCCGAATGACTTTGCCTTGGCAAAGAAATATGACTTGCCGATGCCGGTTTGTATGAATCCGGACGGTACGATGAATGCAATGGCTAAGCAATATGAGGGTATGGATCGCTTTGCCTGCCGCAAGGCGCTTGTGGCACAGTTTGAAAAAGACGGTGTTGTCGATCATATCGAAAAGATTATGCATCAGGTAGGACATAGTGAGCGTACCGGTGTGATTGTTGAGCCGTATTTATCGAAACAGTGGTTTGTAAAAATGGAGCCGTTAGCTCAGGAAGTGCTGAAAAATCAATCGGATGAAGCAGAAAAAATTCATTTTTATCCGCAGCGCTTTGAGAAAACGTTCCGTCAATGGTTAGAAAATATTGAGGATTGGTGCATTTCCCGTCAATTATGGTGGGGACATCGAATCCCGGCTTGGTATCATAAGGAAACCAAGGAAATATATGTCGGAATGAGTGATCCTCAGGACTTGGAAAATTGGGTACAAGATGAGGATGTTTTGGATACTTGGTTCTCTTCAGCATTGTGGCCGTTCTCCACGCTCGGATGGCCGGAAGCGACTGAAGATTTAGATCGCTATTTCCCGAATGATCTGTTGATCACCGGATATGATATTATTTTCTTCTGGGTTGCCAGAATGGCTTTTCAAACACGCTATTGCATGAAAGCAAGACCGTTTAAGGATGTGCTGATTCACGGTCTAATTCGTGATGAAAAGGGCAGAAAAATGAGTAAATCGCTCGGCAACGGTGTTGATCCGATGGATGTAATCGATCAATACGGGTTGGATTCACTGCGTTTCTTTTTGACAACGAATTCGACACCGGGACAGGATCTTCGCTTCTCGCCCGATAAGATGGAGTCCAGCTGGAATTTTATCAATAAAATTTGGAATGCGTCACGCTTTGTATTGATGCAGCTGGATGACGATATGGAGATCAGCGACATTGACTTTACACATGCATCAATGATCGATAAATGGATCATCAATCGTTTTAATCAAGTGTTGAAGAATGTCACGGAAAATATGGAGAAATATGAGTTTGCCCTAGTCGGTAATGAATTATATGGCTTTGTATGGGATGATTTCTGTTCTTGGTATATTGAATTATCGAAGGCAGGCTTACAGAGCGAGGATCAAAATGTCGCTAACGCAACAAAATCAACGCTGACAGCGATTTTAAACGGTATTGTGCGTTTACTGCATCCGTTTATGCCGTTTGTTTGTGAGGAATTGTTCTTATCTCTGCCGCATGAGGAAGCCAGCATCAATCTTGCCAAATGGCCTGAACCGATTGCGGTATCAATCGATCAAAAGGATGCGGAAGGCGTATCACAGCTGATTACGATGATTGAGGCAGTGCGTGAAATTAAAACAACCTATCAGCTGAAGCCGAGTACTGACATTCAAGTTGTAATCACCGATGCGCAAGATGTGATTGTGCCTTGTGCTGCGAATATCAATGCGATCTTACAGAAGATGTGTCATGCGACATGGGTTGATCAACTGCCTGATGAGGAAATGGTTGTCAGATCGATTCGCGGCGGTTCTTTAAAGGTTGCGCTGGCAAGTATCGTCGATGTGGAAGCGGAAATTGCCAAACTGTCTAAAGAGGTACAGCGTCTCATGCAGGAAATTAAACGCAGTGAGGGAATGCTGAATAATCCGGGCTTTGTGCAAAAGGCACCACAGGCGAAAGTAGACGCTGAAAAGGCAAAGCTTGAAGATTATCGCAAGCAGTATGAGATTGCCGAAAAGCAGCTTCGTGCTTACGAGGCAAAGCGCGGTTAATTACGATTTCTCATCGGAATGAATTCATTTATAACAAAGAGTAATGAAAAGAATCGTTATATCACTTGTAAAAAATGGGTGATGACTATTGAAATAAATGCTTATATTTTCATGAAAAATCGTGAAAAAGCTATTGACGAACGAATAAAAAGGGTGTAACCTAAAGAAAATTAAAAGTTAGGAGTGATATTTATGAAAATAACGATTGAAGAAGCAAAGGTGAAAAAGGCGAAACCGCAGCCGGGAACACCGTTAGGCTTTGGCAAATATTTTACCGATCATATGTTTTTAATGGACTGGACAAAGGAAAATGGATTTGAAAATGCCCGTATTGTTCCTTACGGACCGATTTCCATGGATCCTGCCAGCATGGTACTTCATTATGCACAGGAAACCTTTGAAGGAATGAAAGCCTATCGTGCGAAAGACGGACGCATTTTATTGTTCAGACCGGAAATGAATGCGAAGCGTTTTATTAACTCAAATCGTCGTTTATGCATGGCTGAGGTACCTGTGGAAGATTTTGTGGAAGCAGTCAGAGCTGTGGTTGAATATGAACAGGATTGGGTACCGAGTGAGGAAGGAACTTCCCTTTATATTCGTCCGTTTATGTTTGCGACAGAAGCGGCTGTCGGTGTTCATCCGGCCGCAAGCTATACCTTTGCGATCATTCTGTCACCGGTCGGTGCTTACTATCCGCAAGGGGTAAATCCGGTGAAGATTTATGTGGAAGATGAGTTTGTCAGAGCGACCAAAGGCGGTACCGGCTTTACGAAATGCGGCGGAAATTATGCATCAAGCATCGCTGCACAGGTAAAGGCGGAAAAGCTTGGTTATACACAGGTTCTGTGGTTAGACGGTGTGGAACGCAAATATGTTGAGGAAGTAGGAACGATGAATGTTATGTTTAAAATAAACAATGAAATCATTACGGCTCCTTGTGACGGTACAGTGCTTCCGGGCGTTACCCGTGATTCCATCATCACCTTGTTAAAGGAATTGGGATATACGGTACGTGAGGAACATTTGGCTATTGATGATCTGATGGAAGCAGCGCAAAACGGTTCATTAGAGGAAGCCTTCGGTACCGGTACAGCGGCGGTAATTTCCCCGGTCGGCGAATTAAACTACAAAGGCAATATCGCGGTGATCAATGATTTTAAAACCGGAGCGTTGACCCAGAAGCTTTATGATACCTTGACCGGTATCCAATGGGGCAATATCGAGGATACACACGGATGGGTTCATGATATTGCGAAAATGAAATAATTTTATTCGGATATGTTGAAAACTCACATATCCTTTTTTCTCGAATCACTCGTACAGCTCGCATTTCATTGAGATTTCGGCAAAGGATAATGCTTGAGAGCGATATTTAACAGTGTTATACTATTAATGTACAATAACAGGAAGGAAGATACTATGACAAAAATTGATATTATCTCCGGTTTTCTGGGAGCCGGTAAAACGACTTTAATTCGTAAGCTGATTCAAGAGGCATACGGGAATGAAAAATTGGTTTTGATTGAAAATGAATTCGGTGAAATCGGAATTGACGGCGGTTTTTTAAAGGAAGCCGGGATTGCGGTAAAGGAAATGAACAGCGGCTGCATTTGTTGTTCCTTGGTCGGTGATTTTGCGCAGAGCTTGTCGATGGTTATGGATCAGTATGCGCCTGATCGCATTATTATTGAACCAAGCGGTGTCGGAAAGCTTTCCGATGTCATTCAGGCAATTAAGGATCTGAAGGATGATAGACTGCATTTACAGTCTTATACAACAGTTGCGGATGCGAAAAAGGTAAAAACGTACAGTAAGAACTTCGGTGAATTCTTCAATAATCAGATCGCTTATGCAAAAACGATTGTATTAAGCCGTACTCAGCTGCTTGATCAAAATGCCTTAGATGAGGCAGTAGCGCTGCTTCAGAAGCAGAATCCGCAGGCAAGCTTGATCGTTACACCGTGGGATGATTTAGACGGTGCAAAGATTCTTAAGGTGATGGAACAGAAAAGCGATATGGCAGCGGAAATGATGGAAGAAATGAAAGCACATGAGTGCTGTTGTAATCACGATGAACATGGACATCATGAGCGTGAAGAATGTTGCTGTCACCATCACGATGATGAACATCATCATTCTCACGAACACAAGCATCATGAACATTGTCATCATGATCATGAGGAATGTGACTGCCATCATCACCATCATGCAGATGAGGTATTCACCAGTTGGGGCAGAGAAACAGCGAAGCTTTACACCAAAGCGGAAATTACTTCGATCTTGGAAGCGTTAAGCAATGAAGAAAGCTATGGCAAGATACTTCGAGCAAAGGGAATGCTGAAAGGAGAACATACGTGGTATTATTTTGATATGGTACCGCAGGAGTATGAGATTCGTGAAGGAACTCAGGAAACAATCGGTAAGCTGTGTGTTATCGGTTCTGAACTAGAAGAAGCAGCTTTATCGAAGCTGTTCGGATTGGTGAGTGAATCCTGATGGAAGTACCTGTTTATTTATTCACCGGCTTTTTAGACAGCGGAAAAAGCACGTTTATCCAAGATACATTGCGAGATCCGCAGTTTCATAATCAAGAGAAGACGTTACTACTGCTTTGTGAAGAAGGTGAAGTATCTTTTGATTCTTCGGTAATGGCTGATTATCATGTAGATATTGTAACGGTGGAAAAGGAAAGTGATCTTACCTATGAATTTCTGTGTGAACTGCAGCGCCGCTATCAGCCGCAGCGAGTGATGATTGAGTTTAACGGCATGTGGAAGGTAACGGAATTTCTTGAAGTTGAATATCCAATTGAATGGATTCTTGTTCAAATCATGACGACGATTGATGCTTCTACGTTTGCGTTATATATGAATAATATGCGATCCCTTGTCTACGAACAAGTTGTACATAGTGAATTGATTATTTTTAATCGCTGTGACAATAGTACTAAGAAAAGCTTTTTACGCGGCAATGTAAAGGCAATCAATGCCAAAGCACAAATTATTTATGAAGGTGTTGACGGCACAATCAATCAATTAGCGGATGATGTACTGCCGTTTGATAAAAACAGTGATATGCTTACTATTGAAAGCGGTGATTACGGTTTATGGTATATGGATATTATGGAAAAGCCGCAAAGCTATGAAGATAAAAGAGTAACTTTTGAAGCACAGGTCGTTGAAGTCGATCGTTTTCATCAAGATGTATTCTTAATCGGTCGTGAAGCGATGGTTTGCTGCGCCGATGATATTCAGATGATCGGTTTTGTTGTTCATTATGCGAAGAGTACACAGTTGAAAAGCGGACAGTGGGTTCGTCTACAGGCTAAGGTTCATTGTGAGTATGATCAACAGTATGACGGTATTGTTCCAGTATTGTATGCAGTATCTGTGAATTCCTGTGAAGCACTCGATGATTATGTAAATTTTAGTTAATCAATAAAAAAAGCAGAGCATCAATTCTGTTCATAGTTATTTCATATTTCCGTCTAAAGTCTTTGTCATATTGATAAAGGCTTTTTTACTGCCGGGCGATAATTTACGGTAGAATAAGATTAGATTTTGTTCATTGATGTTTTGAATAAATTCATTTCAATTACCAACAGATAGGATGCTAGTCTTATCTTCTTTTTTATTGTATTATGCAATGATGAAGTCATTAGAGGGAAGTGGCATATTCTAATCTTTTAGTCGCTTATGAATAATATTTAGTTCTTTTTAATTCTGTTGTGATTATTACAAACAGAAACAGCTTTTTTCAAAAAATCGGCACAGGCACTAGGAAAACGCTTTCAAAAAGTGTATAATATATCCATGTGAATATATAAGAGGAGGAAAAGCAATGGATAAGAAATATGTATATTTGTTTTCTGAAGGAAACGAAAATATGCGTGAATTGCTTGGCGGTAAAGGTGCCAATTTAGCAGAAATGATGAATTTGGGCATGCCGGTACCGTATGGCTTTACTATCACAACAGAAGCATGTAATCGCTATTATGATGACGGAGAAGCGATTAACGATGCGATCAAGGAAGAAATTTTTAATTATTTAGGTAAACTGGAAGAATTGGCGGAGAAGCGTTTCGGTGATGCGAAAAATCCGCTGTTGGTATCAGTTCGTTCCGGTGCGCGTGCTTCCATGCCGGGTATGATGGATACGATTTTGAATTTAGGTATGAATGATGAGGTAGTAAAAGGTGTCGCTGCATTATCAGGTAGTGAACGTTTTGCATATGATTCCTACCGTCGTTTTATTCAAATGTTTGCCGATGTCGTAATGGGATTAAATAAAGCACGCTTTGAAGAAATTATTGATGAGATGAAAGAGCAAAAAGGCGTTAAACAAGATACGGAATTAGACGGCGAGGATATGAAGGCACTGGTGAAAAGCTTTAAGGAATTTTATCAGGAAGAACTTCATGAAGAATTCCCGAGTGATCCGAGAGAACAGCTGTATCGTGCAGTAGAGGCTGTGTTCCGTTCATGGAATAATCCGCGTGCGATCTTCTATCGTAAAATGAATGATATTCCGGGTAGCTGGGGAACAGCGGTAAATGTTCAGATGATGGTATTCGGTAATATGGGTAACGACTGCGGTACCGGAGTTGCCTTCACTCGTAATCCGAGTACCGGAGAAAATAAGCTGTACGGTGAATTCTTGATGAATGCACAGGGTGAGGACGTTGTTGCCGGTATTCGTACTCCGCAGACGATTGATCAGTTAAAAGATGTAATGCCGGATGCGTTCGATGCTTTTACAAAAATCTGTGCCAAGTTGGAATCTCATTATAAGAATATGCAGGATATGGAATTTACAATTGAACGTGGTAAATTATTTATGCTACAGACAAGAAACGGAAAGCGTACGGCGGCAGCGGCATTAAAAATTGCATGTGATATGTTTGATGAAGGCATGATCACCAAAGAGGACGCCTTGATGATGGTGGAACCGAAACAGTTGGACAGCCTACTTCATCCGCGCTTTGACGAAGGTAAATTGAAAGCAGCGAAGCCAATCGCGTCAGCACTTCCGGCATCTCCGGGTGCTGCCTGCGGACAGATTGTGTTCACTGCCGAAGAAGCGATCATTGAAACTGAAAAAGGCAATAAGGTTGTGTTAGTACGTTTGGAAACTTCACCTGAAGATATTGAAGGTATGCATGTTTCCGAGGGTATTCTGACAGTACGCGGCGGTATGACTTCTCATGCGGCAGTCGTTGCGCGCGGCATGGGTACTTGTTGTGTATCCGGATGCGGAGAAATTAAAATTAATGAAGCAGATCGTTCCTTTGAGGTAAACGGAACAACCTATCATGCTGGAGAATATATTTCTTTAGACGGATCAACCGGAAATATTTACGGTGAAGCGATCCCGACCGTACCTGCGGCAATCTCAGGTGATTTTGAACGCTTTATGAATTGGGCTGACGAAGTTCGTGTGTTAAAAGTAAGAACGAATGCCGATACACCGAAAGATGCGGCACAGGCAGTGAAGTTCGGTGCTGAGGGCATCGGTTTGGTACGTACGGAGCATATGTTCTTTGAAGGCGATCGTATCAAAGCAGTCAGAGAGATGATTGTATCTAAAAATGAAGAACAGCGCCGCAATGCATTAAGCAAGCTGTTGCCGATGCAGCGAGGTGATTTCGAGGGTATTTATGAGGCGATGGAAGGTCGTCCGGTAACTATTCGTTATTTGGATCCGCCTTTGCATGAATTCCTGCCTACAAGCGCACAGGATATTGAACAGCTTGCACAGGAAATGAATATCAGTGTGGAAGAACTGCGCAGTGTTGTTGTCTCCTTACATGAATTTAATCCGATGATGGGACATCGCGGTTGCCGTTTGGCAGTTTCTTATCCGGAAATCGCAGAAATGCAGACAACGGCAGTGATTGAAGCAGCTATCAATGTCAACCGTAAGCATCCGGATTGGAAGCTTGTTCCGGAAATTATGATTCCGCTTGTCGGTGATATTAATGAATTAAAGTATGTAAAAAATGTTGTTGTTAAAACAGCAGATGCGATAATAGAACGTGAAAATGTCACTATGGAATATCATGTAGGTACCATGATAGAAATTCCGCGCGCTGCGTTATTGGCAGATGAAATTGCACAGGAAGCAGAGTTCTTCTCCTTTGGTACAAATGATTTGACACAGATGACTTTCGGCTTCTCCCGTGATGATGCCGGTGCTTTCTTAAATGATTACTACGAAAAGAAAATCTTTGAACAAGATCCGTTTGCCCGTGTCGATCAAAGAGGTGTCGGTAAACTGATTAAATTAGCCGTAGAAGGCGGAAAAGCAACTCGTCCAAATATTAAACTGGGTATTTGCGGTGAACACGGCGGTGATCCAAGTTCCATTGATTTCTGTCATCGCATGGGCTTGACATATGTATCCTGCAGTCCGTTCCGTGTACCGATTGCAAGACTTGCGGCAGCTCAGGCGGCTATTACAAATAAATAAGCAAATGAAAACGATAGGAAGTGATTCTTATCGTTTTTCTTATGTAAGGTCGAAATTTATAAAAGGCTGATCAAATGGACGTTTAACGGCACTAAGATAACCGTCACTGACATTAAGACGGAAGGTGTAATACTGTAAATAAAGTATGCTTAATACCCGCATTATATTGTAACAGGCTGTTATCGTGTGGTATTATAAAAAGGATTTTAAACAGATATATGCTGAACCGGAAGGGGATGCAAAGCCAACAGAGCCTGAGAAATGTATTAGATATGAATGTGAAAGAGCTGCGGAGGGAATTAAGGACAGTGAATACGGCACTACGTTTTTAATACTGTCTACAACCGAAAAAGACTGATAAGCCGATGAAAGAATTCTTTCATGATTATTCTTAAAATTTTGATGGTGGAATTATGAGTTATTGATCAAAAACAAGAGAAGTCTTCAATATCTTTTCATATCCGGATACATTGATTGAATGCTTCTTTCCCACAATGAAATACTATAAAACAAAATCATTTACTGCCGTTAATCAAGGAATGACTCAATAGAGCCGCAGATAAATAAGATCATTTTTACAGCTTTTAAAGCCTATAAATACGCATGTCAAAGACTTTTGACAGACAAAAATGCTTCTTTCATATAGAATGTAATCGGAGGTGCAGGATGGATACCGGAGTGAGAATCAAACAATACAGAGAAAGACAAGGCATTACGCAAGAAGAGCTTGCGTTAAAAGTTTTTGTTTCAAGACAGACTATATCAAATTGGGAAACGAATAAGAGTTATCCTGATATAAAAAGCTTGACTCTGTTATCTAATATCTTTCATGTATCTTTAGATGATTTCATAAAAGCTGATATAGAGGAGATGAGAAAGATAGTTGATAAAGATAAAATAAGAGAATTTAATATAATGAGTTATATTTTCCTGGCAGAAATATTAATTGTAATGATCAGTGCATATCCGTTATTCAGTCTAGACGGATATATTGGTGTCGCTGTTTGGCTTTTGTTTTTTGTGATAACATTCGCTACAGCAGCAATCATTGAAAAGTTTAAAAAGAATAATGACATTCAAACGTATAAAGAGATAATTGCTTTTGTGGAAAATAAACCATTAACTTATGAAGAATCGCAACGTGAAATAGGGAAAAGAATTTATCAAAAAATCCTGTTAGCTCTTCTGGCAGGTGTAATAACTTTAATTACTGTTATTATTGTAATGGTCGTTGTAAATCATATTTGAGGAGGCATAAAATGGAATTTTGGATTATATTTATATTATTGGCATGTTTGGGCGGAAGCTGTTCATTAGCCGGTACTTGGTGGACTAAAGAATGGTGGAGCAAAAGGAAAGAAAAGAAGTATAAATAAGTGATTATCAGGCAGTATGACTGAAATGAAACGGATAAAATCAGAAATTGCTTCTACGGTGGGTTCATGCACTGTTGTATGTGATTTCTTTTTTTAATGCAGATGAGTATAATACACGATAAAAAGGTAATTTGTTGAAGTATGAATTTATATTTTTCTTACAGCAGATAAGATCATTATACATTAAGTCGGGAAGTGTACATGAAAAATTGTAACCCCTAACATTCTTTACCAAGATTCGCTTAAAAAACTGTTCATAAAGGGCTGTTTGTGCTATAATCAACTGTGATGAGTATGGTAAATAACGGTCTTAATTTATCACATTCAAGAAAGATTAAATTTCTGTAAATTGTTTATAATCGTGTACATTTTGAAACAGCTGTTTTTTTAACAAAAGCACTGTTTTTTTTATATATAGCTTATGCTTTCAACGATATAAGCAAAGCAAAGTTTATTAAAGTACACCTTTATAAACATTGCAGAGGAAAGGAGAGGGTAAGGATTATATTTATTTACGATCGAAAGATAAAAAAACTTCATGAAAAGATGTCTGATACGGACAAAAGGAGGGAAACATGAAATTTTCTTTTAAATCAAGCTTAAAAGCGTTGCTTGCATGTGCGATGATGTTGCAGATTGGTGTGATCAGTGCGAAGGCTGCGGATTTGCCTCAAATTGAGGCTGCTAACATTGCTAATGTGGAATCAGATAAAACCGGTGCCGGTCACTCTACATCAAAGCTAATCGATGGAGATAAAACTACTAATGGCAGATGGGAAACTGATTATTCTCAGGATGTTACGAATAGAATGCCGGTTACTATCACTTTTACTTTAGATGGTGCATACAATGTGGGAAAAGTTATATTGTATACAGATACCAATAAAGGTGCCCCAACAGATTTTACTGTTTCTACAAGTATGGATAACGCTACATGGACTGCCGGCACTCAAAAAACTCTAGCACAAAGCGACATGGCTGAAACCGGCGCAACTCCACTTATTGTTGAATTTACTCCGGAGGAGGCTAAGTATGTAAGGATTGTTGTCAATCATACTACAGCTACAGCAAACGATTATAATCCGGCCGATGGCTTTTTAAAACTGGCTGAAATTGAATTGTTTGGTGAAGCGTCAGCAACAGTTGATAAAGGGGCTTTACAGGCTCTTTACGACGAAGCAGCAGAAATCACAGCTCAGGGCTTTTATACAAATGAAAGCTGGGCAACATTTACTGCCGCTAAAACAGCAGCAGATACTGTATTAAAGGATGACGCTGCTACACGTGAACAAGTAGATACAGCTAAAGCAAATTTACAGAGTGCTCTTAACGGTTTAACTGAAACACCGATCAGTAAAATTGCGAATACAAGTATTACTAATATCGAAGCAAATCAAGCTGATACAGGAAATGATCCGAATACACTTCATGACGGAAATACCACTAACAGATGGCAGACACCTTATTCACCGCTTGAAACAGTGAGAGTGCCAGTGATTTTCAATGTTACTTTAGATACTACATATAAAGTAGGAAAAGTTTCTTTATATACTAATAACGGAAATACAGGCGCACCGTTAAGTTATCAACTAGAAACAAGTACAGATAACACTACTTGGAATGCAGCACATTCGGTTACATTTGAACAAAATGCAATTCCGTCAACAGGGTATACTCCGTTGAGTATTCGCTTTGCACCGGAAACAGCTAAATATGTAAGAATCACTGTTACCGCTACTTCTGCTACAACTTCTAATCCGGTTAATACTTTCTTGCAGTTAACAGAAATTGAAGTGTTCGGTGATGTAGATATGACAGAATTAGCTACAACAATCACTGATTCAGAAGCAAAAGCTGCTCAAACAAATGTTTATACCAGTGTAAGTATTGCGGCACTACAAACTGTTATCGATGCTGCTAAGCTATTGCAGAATAATGGCAGTGCAACAGCTGCACAAGTTACTGCACAAATTACTGCTCTACAGGATGCAATCAAAGCTGCTGAAGCAGTGTATAATGATGCACAGGCAGTACAGGCAGATGCGGATGCACAGATAGCTAAGTTGACTGAAGCTGTAGGTAAGTTGGTTAATAAGGCAAATGTTTCTGCTTTAGATGCTGCGATTAAAGCTGCTCAGGAAGAGGTTGCTAAGACTGATGTTTATACTGAAGCGAGCATTAATGCTGTTCAGGATATCATTGATGAAGCAACTGATCTGATGAATGATGCAAATGCTGCGCAGGATGCAGTTGATGCTGAAGTAACAAAGCTGAATGATGCAGTTGCTGCAATGGACAAGATCGGTAAGGAAGTTGATAAAACACCGTTAACTAATTTAATTACTGAGGCAAAAGAATTAGTTGTAAAAACTAATCTTTATACATCGGAAAGTTTGGCAGATTTACAAGCAGCTATCGATGTAGCAGAAGCAGCTTTTGATACAGTAGATTCAACTGTTGCTGTTCAAGAGCAGGTACAGTTACTGCAGGCAGCGATCGACGCGTTAGAGGAAAAAGGTACAACACCTACTCCTACACCTGTAGATAAGAGTGAATTAGTAGCTGCAATCAATGATGCAAAGAAAGAGGTTTCCAAGACAGATGTTTACACGGCAGAAAGTCTTGCAGATTTGAAAGATGTAATTAAAGTTGCAGAAGCAGTAATGAAAAGTGAAGATGCAACAGAACAAGATGTAACAGCTGCAATCGCTGCAATCGAATCTGCAATCGAAACATTAGTAGAAATTAAAGATGAAGAACCTTCTCCAACACCTGATAAAGCATTCCAAGCTACTGATAAAGATACTAATGTGAGAATATATGCAGAAGCCGGTGTAGTTGACCCGAATGCAAAATTGGTTGTAAAACCAATTAACGTAGCCAATGCGAATGATAAGGTCGCTGCAGCTTTAAAATCTTTAGGCGGTAAACAACTTGCTTATGATGTTACATTACTTTTAAATAATGTTGCTATTCAACCTAACGGAAGACTATATATCTATTTCGATGTACCAAAGGAATTCTTTGCTTATAAGAATTTCAAAATGTATCATATTTCAGATGACGGCAAAATCGAGGAAGTCATATTCAACGGAGCAGGTACTGTTGAAAACGGTGGCGGTGTTAATTTCCAAGCCGATCACTTAAGTATCTTTGTTTTAGTTGCCGGTGCTGAAGAGGCAATCACTCCAAGCAATCCTATTGATAAAAATCCGGTAAAACCAAACACTCCGATTAAGAATACAGCCGATGTACCGAGCACAGCGGGTAACGCAATGGCAATGAGCTTTGTCATCTTACTTGCAGGAGCATTTGCAGTTCTTTCTTACAAGAGAAAAAACAATAATGCTTAATCAGCATTAAGCTTCACGAAAAGGTGATCTTAGGATCATCTTTTCTTTATAAGTCTGAGGTAATACTTGAACCTTATCTATAATACACCTAAGCCTTCAAGACAAATTCCGATGAAAATCAAAAGAAAAATCAAACAATTGATGAGGCAAAGCGCAGGCAGTCAATCCTTCTTTTTTTTGAATAACTGTCAGGGTAATCATTCCTATTTCGCTTTATTCATGATAAAATGATAGTCGAGGTGATTTTATGGCTTTTTTACCTACAAGTCGCGCAGAAATGCTTGAACAAGGCTTTGAACAAGTTGATTTTATATATGTTTCTGGTGATGCGTATGTCGATCATCCATCCTTCGGTGTTGCGATCATCACAAGAACGCTTCAAGCCTTTGGCTACAGCTGTGCGATACTGGCTCAGCCCGATTGGCATAAGGACGATGAGTTTACACAGTTCGGTGAACCGCGTTTAGGCTTTTTGGTAAGCAGTGGTAATATCGATTCTATGGTGAACCATTATTCTGTAAATAAAAGACGCCGCGATAAAGATTCCTACAGTGATGACGGCGTTATGGGAAAACGCCCGGATCGTGCGGTGATTGTATATACACAAATATTAAAACGCCTATTTCCGCAGAAACCGGTGTTGATCGGCGGTATTGAGGCAAGTTTGCGACGATTGGCACATTATGACTATTGGGACGATAAGGTTAGGAGATCAATATTGATCGATTCGCAAGCCGATCTATTAATGTACGGTATGGGCGAGAATACGATTATCGAGGTTGCGGATGCGCTGAACAGCGGTCTTGCCGCAAAGGATATATGTTTTATTAGAGGAACTTGCTGGAAAACAAAAGATATTCAATACGTAACTGATGCATTGACCCTACCGTCATTTGAAGAAATCGCATCTGATGTTTATGCATATGCGAAAAGCTTTAAAATCCAGCATGAGAATATTGATGCGATTGCGGCACAAGTATTGATAGAACCGTATGACGGGTGGTATGTTGTTCAAAATCAACCGCCACTTCCGTTGACCCAGGAAGAAATGGATTTTACTTATTCACTTCCGTATGAGCGAACCTTTCATCCGAAATATCACTATATACCGGCGATTGAGGAAGTACAATTTTCCATTGTATCCAATCGCGGCTGTTTCGGTTCCTGTTCTTTTTGTGCCATCACGCATCATCAAGGCAGGGTAATCTCCACACGCTCTAAGGAAAGCATTGTACAAGAAGCGAAAACAATCACTGAGATGCCAAATTTTAAAGGCTATATTCATGATGTAGGCGGACCGACAGCCAACTTTTCACGCCCTGCCTGTGATAAACAAAAACAGTTCGGTGCCTGTAAAAAGAAGGAGTGCTTATTTCCAAAACCATGTGGCAATATGTCGGTTGATCATTCTCGCTATGTAGAAATTCTGCGTGCTGTGCGTGCATTGCCGAAAATCAAAAAGGTATTTATCCGTTCCGGTATTCGCTATGATTATCTGATGTATGATGAAGATGATACATTCTTTAATGAATTGATTCAGCACCATATATCAGGGCAGTTAAAGGTAGCTCCGGAACATATCAGCGCGAAGGTACTCGACAAAATGGGAAAACCACGCAAAGAACTGTATTTAAAATTCGTACAGCGCTATGAAGAAAAGAATCGACAGTTTCAAAAAAATCAATTTCTTGTACCGTATTTAATGAGTTCTCATCCCGGCAGTGATTTAGAAGCGGCAATTGAGCTTGCCTGTTATTTGAAAAAAATTCACTATATACCAAAACAGGTACAAGACTTTTATCCGACACCGGGAACATTATCCACTGCGATGTATTATACGGGAATGGACCCGCGAACAATGAAGAAAGTGTATGTAGCGAAAACTTATGAAGAGAAAGCGATGCAGCGGGCATTAATGCAGTTTACTTATCCGCAGAATTATCATTTGGTGGAAAAGGCACTTCGTCAGGCAGGCAGAGAAGATCTGATCGGATTTCAGCCGAAGTGTTTGATCAAGCCGCAAAACCAAAATCAAAATCGTCGTTATCAAGCGAAATCACGCTTTGAGCGAAAGAAGTTCAAGCGATGAAAGTAAAGCAGCTTACTAAAATAGCTTTAATGGCAGCTTCTATGGTATGCGTCTTTCAAGCATTTTCTCATATCTTATATTTAGAGCTGATTACTTTTACTATCGTATGTTTTTCGATGAATACAGGCTATAAGGAAGCGGTATTATCCTGTGTGATTTTTGCCTGTTTAAATATGTTGTTTCTCGGTATCACACCATGGACCTGCATGTATCTTATGATCTATCCGATCTATGCATGGATCATCTCATTAAATCAAAGCTTTTTCAGAAGGCATTTGTTTTGTCTTTGCTTAGTTTGCGGCTTTCTGTCGTTTCTGTGCGGACAGCTGTTGGATCTGCCGTTTTTATTATTCAGTAAGCATGTGACTTTGCTATATTGGATCAGTGGGTTAAAAGCAAGTTTGATTCAAGGAATTTTATCCTTCTTAGCGTGTCTGTTTCTCTATGAGCCTTTAAGTAAACGAATGAAGTGGATGTAACAAAACGAATGTCAGTGATGATTCGTGTTAAATAAAAAAAGAAAGAGGTTATTATGAATAAAAAAATGAAATGGATTGCGGCAGGCATTGCCGTTGTATTGTTAGTCGTATTAGCAGCTGCTTGGGGAATGAAGGGAAGTCCGGTGGCTGGTCAGAAACATATTATTCTACATATTAAAGGTATTGAGAATCAAAAAGATGTAGAAGTGGATACCGATTGTGAAACCTTGGCAGAGGCTTTGAACGAACAAAAGGATTTACAAGTAAAAATTGACGAAGGTCCTTACGGTGCTTATTTAGTGTCACTGATCGGCGAAACTGCGGCTAAGGATCAAGGCTGGGTTTATGAATCACCCAATAATGAAGTGTGCCTGTCGATGGAATACTGTCCGGCATTGGAACAGGTCATGATTCAGGATCAAGATGAATTTATTTTTTCACTGATCGGCGGTTTTGAATAATCGCCGTTTTTTTATCGGAAAAGCATGTAAACTATCTTTGGGAAGTTGTTTTTAAGAAACGTACAGAAAAAGTGATTCAGTCATTTTCATTGAATCAAAATTGTGATAAAATAAGGCATGGCTGATTGAAAAGAGGGATCTTACGTGGATAAGGAAACACAAAAAGAGCTGACATTGTTAGAGGAGAAAAATGCAAGAATTTTTCAGGTGATGGGTTCGTTAAAGCTGTTGAATCATCAAGTGAAACCGTTTGTGAAGCGCTTGGAAGCCATTTCCGAAGAAGATGCATTTGCCTGTGCAGCTTTAAATGAATCATTTCAAACAATGATTCATGATGTACGTTTCTTTAAGGCAGAACATAAAAGCTTGATTAAGCTGGGATTGCATATACCTTCGGTCGATCAATTTGCCCAAAATGCCGATCGCTTATTTCAAAAGAAAGCGGGAGAAGCATATACCATTTTGGAAATGCGCAGGATCTCCGTGTATATTTATCGAATGGCAGATGCGATGCTGACACAGCTGTCGGCAGAAAAAAATGCGAATGAAACTCGGATTCATGCCATCCATGCGAAAAACGGCAAATATTATTTTAATCGTAAATAGGCATTGTTACTGACAATGTTTTTTTATGCGATTGAAAATGGGCATTCATACAGCCTGAAATCCTTGAAATCCATACTCTAGCCTAGGGGGTGGAATTTATCGCAACAGGTTATTTACAGGTTCAGACATCACTGGGAGATCAGGCATCGGCGATTAAACAGGCGATGGTCAGAGTCTATAAGGTAAATGATGATGAAGTAGTTTTTGAAGATTTTTTTATGACAGATGATACAGGAAAAACTGAGATGATTGCTTTGTTTGCACCGGAGCGCTCTTTGAGTCTGAGTGAAAGTAACGCAAACAGGCCGTATGAGACGTACAATGTTCAAGTGCGGGCAAACGGCTTTGAAATGGAAGAAATACTCGGTGTGCAGGTGTTTGCCGGTGAGTACAGCTACTTAAATGTAGAGCCGATCCCAACGCGTTTGCAGCGAAGCGCACAACGTAATATCGATGTGATTCCCGATCATCACTTGATGACAAATGAAGGCGGAAACAACGTCGGTCAAACACCGCCGAATACGACTGCGCGTATTTTGACACAGGTCGCGATTCCGACCAATATTACCGTACATTTGGGAAGACCGGATCGTGATGCGGAAAATGTGACGGTGCCGTTTCTGTATTATTTAAAAAATGTTGCCAGTTCAGAGATTTATCCGACTTGGCCTTATGAGGCATTAAAGGCTAATATTTGGGCACAGATGTCATTGGTATTGAATCGTATTTATACTGAATGGTATCGATCAAAAGGATACAGTTTTGATATTACCAACTCTACTGCATTTGATCAGGCATTTGTGAAAAATCGCAATATTTATGATTCGATAGCGGAAGTGGTCGATGAAGTATTCGGAGATTATATTCAGAAGCGTAATTATATGGAACCGTATTATGCGGAATATTGTGACGGAAAAAATGCTCAATGTCCCGGATTGAAACAATGGGGAACATTGGATTTAGCGAATCAAGGATATTCGGCGCTGCGGATATTGCGCTATTATTACGGTGATGAAATTAATATTCGCTCTACCGATAATATTCAGGACATTGTCTCATCTTATCCCGGTGCGCCGCTAAGAGTCGGGTCCAGCGGACAGCAGGTCAGACAGCTGCAGGAACAGCTGAATGCGATTGCGATTAACTATCCGAATATACCACCGATTTTTCCGGTTGACGGAAATTTCCAAGCTTCTACTGAGGCAGCGGTCAGAGCGTTTCAGCGCCAGTTTGACCTAGGGGTAGACGGTGTTGTCGGAAAGGCGACTTGGTATCGAATCAGTTATATTTATGCGGCAGTGCGCAAGCTGGCAGAGTTAAAATCGATCGGACAGATTCAAAATTTATACAGCGGTGAATGGCCCGGCGTTACGCTTCGTGAAGGCAGTAAAGGCGTTGATGTACAGCTGCTTCAATACTATCTTGCGAGCATCGGGGTATTTTATAAGGAAATCGGTGAAGTTACCATCGACGGTCGTTTCGGACAGGGACTTGAGCAAGCGGTTATTGCATTTCAAAAGCGCTTTGGTTTGATTCAGGACGGTATTGTCGGCAGAGCAACGTGGGATCGCATCTATGCGGTATTTACGAGCATCGATCAGGCAATCGTTCCTGACGGAAGTGCGCCTAGTTATCCGGGCAATCCGATTATGAGAGGGGCAAGCGGAACAAATGTTACGGCGATTCAAAGCGCTTTGAATACTGTCTCCTCTCAGTACAGTGAGATCCCGGTAATCGTAGTTGACGGTATATTTGGCAGTGCTACACGCAATGCCGTAATTGCGTTCCAACGTAAATTTAATTTACCGGCTGACGGCATCGTAAATCAGGAAACATGGGATTTATTGTTTACGACGGCGAATGAAATTGATAACGGCGATCTTCCGAGTACTTCAACACCGCCTTTCCCAGGAACGGTTTTGCGCGTCGGATCACGCGGCAATGATGTGCTGTTAATTCAACAGCGTTTAAAAGCAATATCAATTTATTACACTTCGATACCGGATCTTGCGGCTGACGGCATTTTCGGCAATGGCACAAGGGCAAGTGTAACAGCTTTTCAACAGCTGATGGGGATTCCCGCCGACGGTGTCGTGGGTCAACAAACATGGCATTTGATCAATCAAACGTATCAAGAACTCATGCAGTAGGATGAAAACACAAAAGAATTGATGAATGTTAAAAAGAATTGCGGTGTATCTGCTTGAAAAGACTATGACTGAGGTTGTAGTCTTTTATATTTTGAAGCACTGATCGATTCAGTTAAGTTCTTGTTGCTTTGTTAGCGTATTGATGATTTTTTATGCTATAATAAAAATATAAAGCAAGCATAGGAGGGCGCATATGCCGAATATTATTACTCATAAGCTTTTTGCACAAAAAGTATTTCAAAACTGTGATAAGCAAGATATTAAGAATATGATAGAAAAACATCTGCAATTATTTTATATTGGTTCTAACGGACCTGATTTTTTGTTTTTTTATCATATGCAGCCAAAGGAAATGATGAAGGAACATTCCTTGAACCATATCGGTAGTGCGCTGCATGCCGGCAATGTCAATGCATTTTATGAAAGTGCGGTCAATACGATTAAGCAAGAACAAGATCCGTTTACCAAGGAAAGCGAGCTTGTATACCTGTTCGGACATCTTTGTCACTGGGCGTTGGATATGAGTGTGCATCCGTATATATTTTATCGCACCGGTCATAATACACGCTTAAGCAGCAGCTATCATCATCGGTTTGAATCCATGCTCGATGCGATTATGCTGAAACATTTTTATCATATGGATATCAGTGAATATCACTGCTCAGCAATCTGCGAGTTTGATCGTGAAATGTTGAAAGCGATCGCTCGCATTTATGTACCGGCGGTAAAAGCCGCATTAAATGAACAAATTCATGTTAATCAGCTGCGCAATGCATTAATAAGTTGGCGAAAAGTTCAGGAATTGCTGTATGATCCAAAACAGAATAAAAAAAGTGTACTTCAAAAAGTGGAGCATATCATAAAACAGCCGTGGCTTGTATCGGGCAATGTGATTCCCACACAAATTGATGAGACATATGATGTCATGAATTGGAATAAACAAACATGGTGCCACCCATGTGATCAAACCCAAGTCAGTAATGCTTCTTTTTTAGAAATGTTTGAAAATGCGATTTCATTAGCAATAAGTGTATGGAAAAAAGCCTACGGCTGTATTGAATATGATGCGGATATTCATGCATTGCTCAATGAAATTGATGATCGTGCATATGATACAGGGAGAAAGGGGAATGCGGAAATGAAATATTTCGCTTGTATCTATGATGAAACTGTTTGATTTACACGGTGATACCGGCTATGCGGTTATGAAGCTGAGAGCGCAGGGGAAACAGAATATTATCAATGACTTTCAGTTGAAAAAGCGAGTACAGGGCGGATTTCAATGGTTGTGTAGCGCATCGTATTTTGAGGGCAGTGAAACATGGGAAGACATGCAGGCAATGATTCTTGCACTGCGGGAAGAAATTGCTTTGTGTACCGATGTTAAGCAGGTTCATCAGGCTGTTGATCTTGAACCGTCCGCACAGCTGCAAATGATCTTAAGTGTAGAAGGAATGTGCGGTATCAGGGAAGATGCAGAAGCTAAAATTGACTGGTTGTATGAACATGACATCAAACTGGCATCACTAGTTTGGAATGAGAAAAATGCCTTGGCAAATGGTGTAAAAGGTGATTTTAACAGCGGTTTAACCGATATGGGAAAATGTGTTGTGAAACGTATGAGTGAGCACGGAATGATGATCGATGTTTCACATGCCAATGAAAAAACTTTTTGGGATATTATGAAATACGCCCAGACACCCGTCATTGCATCACATTCCAACGCACGTGCATTATGCGATCATCCGCGCAATCTATATGATGAACAGCTGCGGGCAATCGCTGATCGCGGTGGTTTGGTCGGAATCGTTTGTGCCGGTGCTTTTGTGCATCGGGAGCGAGACAAACAGACTGTTTCACAGCTTGTGAAGCATATTCAATATTTAAAGCAGTTGATCGGAATTGACCATATTGCTTTGGGATGCGATTTTATGGATGATTATGATAACGCACAGGATACAATGTTAACGGACTTGAACAGTCCGAAAGGTGCACAGCGCATCATCATAGAAATGCGCAAACAAGGCTTTAATGAAACAGAAATTAAACAGATTGCTTATAAAAATGCCTATGAATTTTTTCAGCGGCATTTAGACTGACGAAAGAGGGTGAAATGGTGATTCTCGGTTTATTTGCACATGTCGATGCGGGCAAAACAACATTGAGTGAGGCTTTGCTGTATCAATGCCATGCTTCCGATCACTTCGGCAGAGTCGATCATCAAGATGCTTTTTTAGACTATGAGGAACAGGAGCGTAAGCGGGGAATCACCATTTACACCAAAGAAGCACACTTTACATGGAAAGAGCGTGAATTCACGTTGATAGATACGCCGGGGCATGTTGATTTTGCAGCACAGACAGAGCGAGTGCTTCCGATATTAGATGCGGCGATTTTTATTGTCAGTGCGACACAGGGAGTACAGGCACACAGCGAAACACTTTGGCAGCTGTTGAAAAAACATCATATTCCAACTTTTCTGTTTGTGAATAAAACGGATATTACCGATTTATCACATGAGCAACTAATGCAGGAATTAAAAACATTTCTTGATGTGAAATGCATTGATTTCAGTCAAGAGGCTGAATTGCACGAGGCGATTGCGATGTGTGACGATGAACTGTTGGAACGCTATATCGAGAACGAGTCATTTTCAACGAAAGAAATCACCGCATTGATTCATCAGCGTCGAATCTTTCCGTGTTTTTTCGGTTCGGCATTAAAGCAGTCAGGAATTGATATACTATTAGATGCATTAACTGCTTACAGCGAAGAAGGGAAGTATGCACAGGAGCTGTCAGCCTATGTATACAACATCTCTTACGATGCTTCGGGAACTCGTTTAACACATGTGAAAATTAACGGCGGCAGTATTGTCAATAAGCAGTTATTGTTTGATGAAAAAATCGATCAGATCCGCTGTTATCACGGAAATGATTATACTTGTGTGAATAGTGCTGTAGCAGGACAGGTCGTTGCATTGTGTGGACTTAAGCATACAAAAATCAAAGATTCGTTACATTTTCAAAGTGAGGATTCTGCGGCTTGTATATCGGCTGCTTTTCTTTATCGCTTAGTACCGCCTGCGAACGTGGATGATGCCGAGATGATGAAAAAGCTGCAATGGCTTATCGAAGAGGAACCGACTTTGCAGCTTCATTATGATCGGCAGTTGAAAGAGATCCGTTTACAACTGTACGGCGAAGTTCAAAAGGAAGTGCTGATCGAGCGCATCAGACAGCGAACTGGAGTGATGGTCAGCTTTGAAGAAGGCAGTATTGCTTATCAGGAAACGATCGCTTATCCGATGGAAGGCGTCGGACATTATGAGATGTTAAAGCATTATGCCGAGGTGCATTTACGCCTGATTCCGTTAAAGCGCGACAGTGGATTAAAGTTTGACAGTATGTGTCCGTCTACGATGATTCCGTCCGCGTCTCAGCGAATGATTCTTCATTATCTTCAAACTTCATCTTTGACTGGTGTCATCAACGGCAGTCCGCTCACTGATATGGAAATCGTGTTAGTAAGCGGCAAGGTTCATGAGAAGCACACATCAGGAAATGATTTACGGGAAGCGACACTGCGGGCGTTAAAACAAGGCTTACAGATGGGAAAAAGTCTGCTTTTGGAGCCGACAGCACACTTTCGCTTGTCGATACCGGCGTCTGCGTTTGCTCGTGCCGTGTATGATTTGGAACAGATGCAGGCAAAATGGGATTCGCCTATCGAGATAAAGGATCAGCTGCGTATCAGCGGCAAGGCACCGCTTTCGCAAATACATAATTATTCATTTACCTTACGCTCTTACACAAAAGGCGAGGGAAATTTGTTCTTGAGTGTGATCGGCTCACAGACTGTCAATGATCAGGCAATGCTTGATCGCATGACGCATGAATACGCCAAAGAACATAAGCACTTAAGCAGTTCATTGTTTTTGATACAGGGAGCGCCGACTTATATTCCTTATGATCAAGTGATTCAATACGCAGATGTTAAGCTCATGGAATCGATTGAAGATGACAGTGTGAAGTCACACAGTGTACATCGTCAGATCAAAATTGATGATGATGAATGGAAGCGAGTAGTCGCTAAGCTGCATCAGCCGCGGAAGCAATACCGAGAGCGTATCGTTCATCAAGCAGCACTGCCGCAAAAACAGCGAAGCGTATCAAAGCCAAAACCGCCGTGTTTAATTGTCGACGGTTATAATATGATTTTCTCATGGCCGCAGTTAAAAGAAATGGCACAAAGCTCGATAGAGAGTGCACGATCTGCATTGATTTCGATGCTTGCCAATTATCATGGTTCACAAAAAGGCGAACTGATCATTGTGTTTGATGCATATCGCACCGATGCCATAAAAGAGCACATTGTTAAAGATCATTCCATTCATATCGTTTATACGAAGCAGGCACAAACTGCCGATGCATATATTGAAAAAACGACTCATGCAATAACGAGTGATTATGAAGTGACGGTCGCTACTTCGGATCGTGAGGAACAAAACGTCATACTTGCCCAAGGAGCAATGCGTATGTCTGCGGATGAATTGTATCAAAAGCTGCATATTCAGCGCCAACGCGAAGTGGAACGCAGCCTTTATGAGCCGCAGTATCGAAATCATCCCTTGGCAGACTTAAGAAAATGGAATGAACAAAATGAAGATGAATAAATATTGTAATAATCTTTTTCACTTCTCAAGAACAATCGATTCAATGAAAACAAACAGCTTTTTTCACTTGCGACTGGAAAGAACGGGTAAAATATCTTATAATGTAGTTTAGAATAAAATGAAACATTACAGCTGCGATAGGGAAAGGAGGAAGTGTATGCAGGATGAATTAGATATTCAAAATGATCTCCATGAGATCGATATTGATCTTTGTAATGACGATCAACTAATATTGCCTATGTCCTGCAGTTTTGAAACGACCTTCGATGAATTGCATTATCATATCTGTCAGAAGGTGCATTTGCATCCCAGATCAATCTATCGTTTTTATATCCCTAAGCTAAAGCTGACACTTCGTACCATTCCTCGCAGCAAGGATTCCCGCAGTGATAAGCGATTATTGTCCTTACTGGATATCGGTGATGATTTTTACTATCAAAACCGCAATCAAAGACTGCGTCTGCATATTCGCGGAATTGGTGAACAGATTGATAAAATCAATATTGAACGTGATATGCGAAGAGCCTACGCAGCGCTGCAAAATACCGTGCTTCGCAGTACCCGTTTAAAGCGTAATCGAATTCAGCGTGAAAATTTGACCTTGTTATACGGATTGGCAAATGATTTGTTGCAGCAGCAGGTACATCGCTTATTGAGTGATCAAAGTACCTTAGTTTTTAATCTTAAGGGCAATCATTTAATGGCATACTGTTTGATCACCCAAACTCGTGATCAGATCGAATATTTCTTCTTTCCCGATCAGGAAAGCTATATTCGTTATGCGTTAGTGCGTCAGGATTCCTATTTATCGGGAATTCATAAGGAAAAATATAAAGACGGAATGGCGGTTGTCTTTTCCAAAAAGCAATTAAAGGAAACAGAAATGACCAAGCCGTATAATTCGCAAATGTATGTGGAACATTCCTGTTATGTTTATTTTTACGATGTTAAAAGAGGTTATGAGGTAGATGTGGTGAATAATACGCAGGCAAAGGAATTCATGCGCTATTTGGTGGCTTTACAAAAAGCATTGATCAAATTGAAAACCTTTCACTTGGATTTCAGTAATCGCAATGCGGCATTATATATCGGTTATAATCCGCATACCAAGGCTACACTTTTACAGCAAGGACCGAAGCTGCCGCTGCGTTTGCCGCAAAGGGAATATACGGATATTGATAATATCGTGCTGCTTCAACAATTTCCGCGCTCAATTGAAGCGATGGAGCTGGACTATACGATGAATGAAAAATTGCCCCTGCAACAGAAGGACGAGCGTTATCGCTATTTAGCCGAGGCGATCTGCATTGGTAAAAACAGCCGCAGTATGCGAAGTGAGGCATATGAAAGCAATGAACAGTTGGAACAGCTGTTGGTGGATGTATTGCTTGATACGATGGAAAGGGACGGCTTGCCGCAAAATGTCATTGTCAGAGAACAATGCGTTTATGCTGCAATTAACAGCTTTTGTAAACAACTGGGAATTGAGATTTCTGTTTATGCCCGTTTACCTAAAACAGATGCTTATTATCAGACAAGAAAAAAACAGACTGCTTGATGTTTCTACTGGCAGTCGTTTTTATTACTGTAATGATCGTCACTGATTTATCATAAATTATTATTTTTTTTCATTTATCTGAAATAACACTGATACACCATTAGTTTACCATATTACGATTAGAAATGATAGACTGTTTATTATAAAAATTTCAGATATAATAATAGTAGAACGAAGGAGGAATTTTCATGAAAGTCCAAATTTACGGAAAAAATATATCCGTTACCCCGGCAATTGCCGAAAAGATTGAAGCGAAGCTGAATCTTTTAGAGAAATATTTCATCATTGATGAATCGGTAGTTGCCAATGTTGTTGTCAGAGTTTATCCGACAAAACAAAAAATTGAAGTAACCATCCCGACTAAGTTTGCGGTATTGCGTGCAGAGGTTGTTCATGATGATCTGTATGCGGCCATCGATTTAGCAGTGGATAAGTTAGAGGATCAAATCAGACGGCAGAAAACACGTTTAAGCCGTAAAAATAAAGAAAAGCTGGCAATGGCATTCGTGGAGCCGGAAATCATTGAAGATGATTTTGAAGAAAGCGATGAAGAGGTAGTGAGAACTAAGACGATCACACCGGAGAGCATGGAACTGGATGAAGCAATCATGCGTATGGAAATGCTGAATCACTCATTCTTTATCTATCGTGATATTGAAACAGATGAAATTGCGGTTGTGTATAAGCGTCATGATCGCGGATACGGTTTAATTGAAACAGAATAAACAATCATAAAATGTGTCGAAATAACGGCACATTTTCTTTTTTTTATCATGCTGCTTCGACAGCTTCTCAACTTTGAATCACTATACTTATAGGTGAGGAGGGATCATATGGAAAGCTATGTTGAAGTGACATGGATCAGTGGATTTCTGATTTTGTTAAATGCAGGAACCTTGGCTTTTTATCTCAGCGCAAAGCCTTGCCGCTATCGATATTTGTTGCTTTACAGCTGTCTTGTGCCGCTGTTATCCTGCGTGCTGTTTCATCGCTATGAATGGGGGATCATGATATTGGTGGAAGCACTGTTTTTTCGCTTGATCTATCATGATCAATGGAAAAGCTGGCTGTTAATGATAGCACATCGTCTGTTATGCAATTTCACCTGTTATGTGTGGTACGGGGGCAGTTTTCATCTGGGTATCTATTTTATTGAAAGTGACAGACTGCCTTATGCGTGTTGGATTTTATTAAGTGCTACTTGGTTTGGTATGTTTTATTTTTGGAAAGTAGAATTGTCCCAACAGAATTTTATCTATCCGCTGGAATTGAAGGGCAGTGATAAAATTGTCAAGCTGAAAGGGTATTTGGACAGCGGCAATTTAATGATGGAAAACGGCGTACCAGTAGTTTTTTTGGATCATAGCTTTGAGGCATATTTCCAAAAGGAAGACATAGAATGGATAGTGATGAATACGATGCAGGGAGAGAGCAGGGTAAAATGCCGTATGGCTCAAGCACGCTTATCCGATACGCATTATCATCCGGTATGGATTCATTTTACCGACAGTCTGCATTTGCCTCACGGCGCCAAAGCTTTACTGAACTTACATATGATGACACAGGAGTGAGAACAATGAACCTTTTGAAACGATTGATCAATTTCTTTCGCCGCAAAAAAACAAGCAGCGAAGTTTATTATATTCAAGGAAGCGATGCCTTACCGCAGCCGTTAAGCCGCGAAGAAGAGACAAAAGCATTGATTGCTTTGGAAAACGGTGATCAGGAAGCTCGTAATGCCTTGATTGAGCATAATCTGCGCTTGGTGGTATATATCGCAAAGCGCTATGAAACTAATCCGATTTTTATGGAAGATTTAATCAGTATTGGCTCCATCGGTTTAATCAAAGCTGTTAATACGTTTAAGCGAGATAAAAACATCAAGCTGGTCACTTATGCATCTCGCTGTATTGAAAATGAAATTCTGATGTTTCTGCGTAAGAAAAGTCGTCGTAAAGTTGAGGTTTCCTTTGATGAGCCGTTAAATATAGACTATGACGGCAATGAATTATTGTTATCCGATATTATGGGTACCGATGATGATATTGTTACTAAAGAGGTGGAACGAAGGGAAAACAAACGGGAACTATTGCAAGCGATGCAAGGCTTAAAGGAACGAGAACGCTTGATTCTACAGATGCGCTACGGCATTGAGCATGAGGAATTGACTCAAAAGGATATTGCACAGCGTTTGGGTATTTCACAATCATATATTTCACGCTTAGAAAAACGCATTATCGCGAAGCTAAAGGTACAGATGAAGCATCTTCAATAGAAGCTTCATTTTTTTATGATTATATTACATTTTGCCAAATTTTTCTTAATCGGCTTATTACGCATAAATCCTCTTTCATAAGGGCAAACTGAAATTGCGTGAAGGAGGAAGATGTATGAGTCGTTACAAGGTTACGATCAGCGGTATTAATACAAATCAGCTTATCGTACTATCAAATAAAGAAATGAAAGAATTGTTTATTCGCTACCAAAACGGTGACTTAAGTGCTAAGGAAACCTTAATTAACGGGAATTTAAAACTAGTTTTATCAATAGTACAGCGTTTTTCATCGCGCTGTGACAACATGGATGATCTTTTTCAGGTAGGCTGTATCGGTCTCGTGAAATCAATCGATAATTTTGATTTGCGCCATGAGGTACGCTTTTCCACTTATGCCGTTCCGATGATTATGGGTGAAATCAAACGCTATTTGCGTGACAATCAGGTAATTCGTGTGTCAAGACATTTAAAGGATTTGGCATATAAAGCATTTAAGCTGAAAGAGGAATATGTACATAAGCATCAGAAGGAACCGACAAATGCTTGGCTTGCACAGCGCTTGGAAGTAAGAGAAAAGGATATTAATGATGCACTTGATTCTGTACAATCGGTGATTTCAATCTTTGAGCCGGTCTATAACAGTGACGGTGATGAAATGTTTCTGCTTGATCAAATTAAGGATGAGAAAGATGAAATTGGTTTATTAGGAAATGTTTTGGCATTGAAAAAAAGCATGAAGGAATTAAAAGCAAAGGAAATGGATATTATTAAAAAACGTTATTATGAAGATAAAACGCAAACGGAAATTGCGCAAGAGTTGGGAATTTCCCAAGCGCAGGTTTCACGCCTTGAAAAAAATGCGATTGCGACTTTGCGGAAACATATCGGCTAGGATTATTTTGATCGCTTCGTGCATATACTGGTACGGGTGAGAATATGCGATACAGCGATTTGCATTGTAAACAAGTAATTGATATGAAGACTGGTAAGGTGATCGGTAAGGTAAACGATTTATGTTTTCAGGAAAAGGATTTTGTGATTAAGGAACTCTATGTTGCACAGCCTCCGAATTATATTAAGCGTTGTTTTCCATGGCTGTTTCCGACTGAGGAAATTACCGTAAAAATCAGTGATATTGTTCAAATCGGTGAAGATGTAATAATTGTTCAAGTTTTATAATCACATCGTGGTTTCTGATATGCAGGATTTCAGTATTAGTTTGACTCATTAATCAGTGCTTTACGGAAAATGAATGGTTCGCAGTAAGAAAAAGACGCGGTTTTTATGATTTTTTAGGAAAAAATATCACTTAGGCTTTCTCTTAAAGCTGAATCATGCTATAATACTGTTATCTTATAGGAGGTAATTTTCCATGGGTATCAGTCAAAAGTTTAAAGAATGGGTAGCACCGATTGATGAAGACGAAATTTTGGAAGTAGAAGACGGTGAAGCACCTACAATTTCTGAATATGAAGAACCTAAAGCAAAGGTGGTGAATCGTGTGCCTACCGATACAAAAATGGTTTTATTTGAACCACGTTCCTTTGATGAAGCAGAAGAGGTCGCAAAACGCTTAAAGGAAAATCGTGCCGCAGTTGTGAATCTGCATAAACTGCAACGTGATTATGCGCAGCGTACCATTGATTTTTTAACCGGTGTTATTTTTGCATTAGACGGCAGTATTCAAAAAATCGGGCATAATGTCATTCTTTGCGCACCGCGTACCATCGGCGTTCACGGCAATATTACATTAGAAGGCAACGAGGAAGAATAACAGTTGAGCAATGTATTTGAGCATTATCGGGGCAATGAACAGTTTGTTGCGCGCGTATTGGATTGGATGAACCAATGTGAACGCCGTTATCGCTGTATCATTACTCCTTTTTTAACGCCGCAGGAGCTTGCGGCTGCGAAGAGTGTAATCGGTAAACAGCTATTTGTATATGAAGACGGCGGTTATCCCGATGCGGAGCGTAAGCGTTTAATGATCGCGCCGTTTGAAAACGTACATGAAGGATTTTCGATTGTTTGTTTAAAAAGTGAATATCGAAAAAGAAATCGGGTGCTAACTCATCGAGACATATTAGGAGCTTTGATGAATCAAGGTATTAAGCGTGATCAGATCGGTGATCTGCTTGTGCAGGATGAGAATATTTATATGTTTGTGCGCAGTGAACTGAGTGAGTTAATTATGAGAGAGTGTACGACAATCGGATCCTGTGCAGTTGCTTTTTGTGAATATGAAGGCGAAATACACTTTGAACAGCGGCTGAGTATACATACGGTAAGTGTCAGTAGTATGCGTTTAGATGCTGTTACGGCTGCCTGCATTCATACATCAAGAAGCAAGGCGCAGGCACTCATCAAAGGGAAATGCGTAAAAGTTAATCAGATTCCCCTTGAAGATTGTCGCTATTTGTGTAATAATAATTGTACTGTTTCAATTCGTGGTCACGGACGTTATAATATCAGAAGTGACGGACGGATCAGCCGTAAGGGTAAGATCGTAATTGAAATAGGTACCTATCAATAACGGAGGTGAAGTGCATGGCAAAGCCATTATTCGATAATATGAAAAATGGCTACAACCGATATCAGGTAGATGATTACCTTAACGAGATGGAAAGTCAGACAGCCATGCTGCACCGAAAAGTTGAGATGTATCGCCAGCGCAGTGAAGAAGTGGAAAAACAGCTGAATGTGATTAAACAGAAATATCAGTTTGTGGTCGACGGCTTAAGCGCTAAGGAAAGAGCAGCCGACGATATGGCAAGGATGGCAATGAAGGAAGCGAACATGATTGTGGATACAGCCCAGCATAATGCGGATGTCATTGTAAAAGAAGCCTTGATGACTGCTCGAAGCATCTTGCTTGATATTGCGAAGCTCGGCAGTGAAGCCAGTGAACTTAAGGGTAATATGTATGAGCAGCTGCAAGAACTGTCGCGAGCATTGGATGAGTTTGAAGTTCCGCCAATACCCGATATGGATTTGTTGAATAAAAATCGTGAAGAATAAATGCGTATGAGGAAAGACGTACATGCATGACGGATTTTACAGAGAGAAGTCGTTTGGTGCAAGACTTCAATGAAGCATGCTTCGGCATCACTTTCCCAGCAGATATTGTGAATAAAGTAAGAATATCCGTGTGATCTCGTTATCGATCATGAGTGCCTGTCGCATGTGCGATAGGAATAAAGGTGGTACCACGACTAATGCGTCCTTTAGCGGCGCTTTTTTTATATAAAGGAGGAAAAGATATGGAATACAAAGATACGCTGTTAATGCCGAAAACAGCATTTGAAATGCGCGGCAAGCTGCCGAGTAAGGAGCCGAATATTCAAAAGCGATGGCAGGAAGAAAAGCTGTATGAAAAAATGTTGGAAAAACGTGAGGGAGCGCCGAAATTTGTGCTGCATGACGGTCCGCCGTATGCAAACGGCGATATTCATTTGGGACATGCGTTAAACAAGATCATCAAAGATGTGATTGTTCGCTCCCACTTTATGGCGGGGTATCAAACTCCGTATGTTCCAGGATGGGATACGCACGGTCTGCCGATTGAAACGGCGATTACTAAGCAGGGACATGACCGCAAAAAAATGCCGTTGTCGCAGTTTCGTGCATTGTGTCATGATTTTGCTTTAGAACAGGTAGAGCGACAAAAAAAAGGCTTTTTAAGTGTCGGAAGCATTGGTGATTATGATCATCCGTATATTACTTTGGATAAGGTATTTGAAGCACATCAAATCGAAATCTTCGGTAAAATGGCGATGGACGGCTTGATTTATAAAGGCTTAAAACCGGTGTACTGGTCACCGTCCAGTGAATCGGCGTTGGCAGAAGCTGAAATTGAATATAAGGATGTGAAAAGTCCGACAATTTATGTGAAATTTCAAGTAAAAGACGGAAAAGGTATTTTAGATCAGGATGCGAATTTCGTAATTTGGACTACGACACCGTGGACCATTCCTGCCAATTTGGCAATCTGTCTTCATCCGCAGTTTACCTATGCACTTGTAAAGAGTGAAAAGGGCAATTTGATCGTATTGGAAGATATGGTTGATGCACTGTGGGAAAAATTTGAATTAACGGAAAAGAAAATTCTAAAAACTTTTAAAGGTGCCGAATTAGAAATGATTACGACAAAGCATCCGTTATATGATCGTGAATCACTCATTATCTTAGGTGACCATGTAACTGCCGATGCCGGTACCGGCTGTGTTCATACAGCGCCCGGTTTCGGTGCCGATGACTTCTTTGTCGGACAGAAATACGGTCTTGAAGCTTATTGTAACGTGGATGAAAAGGGCTGTTTGATGCAGGATGCGGGCGAATGGCTGGCAGGACAGTACGTTGAAGATGCGAATAAAACAGTAACGATGAAGCTGGATGAAATCGGCGCATTATTAAAACTGGAATTTATTACCCATGCATATCCGCATGACTGGCGTACCAAAAAACCGATTATTTTCAGAGCAACGACTCAATGGTTCGCTTCCATCGATAAAATTCGTGATCAGCTGTTAAAGGAAATCGATTCGGTGGATTGGATTCCAGCGTGGGGCAAACAGCGTATGCATAATATGATTGCCGATCGCGGTGATTGGTGTATTTCCCGTCAACGTGCATGGGGTGTACCGATTCCGATTTTCTACGGCGAAGATGATACACCGATTATGGATCAAAAAGTCTTTGATCATATTGCGGCTTTGTTTAAGGAACACGGCTCTAATATTTGGTTTGAAAAAGAGGCGAAAGATTTGTTGCCGGAAGGATATACACATCCGTCTGCGCCGAATCATATTTTCCGTAAGGAAAGCGATACGATGGATGTTTGGTTTGATTCCGGTTCCTCTCATACGGGTGCGATGATGGAGCGCGGACTCGGATACCCGGCAGATCTGTATTTTGAGGGCAGCGATCAGTATCGCGGTTGGTTTAACTCATCTTTGATCGTCGGAACTGCCGTTCACGGTCAATCGCCTTATAAGCAGGTGTTGAGCCATGGTTTTGTAATGGATGGCAAAGGGGTAAAAATGTCTAAATCCCAGTGGAATGCCGTAGCTCCGGCAGAAATTACCAAGAAATACGGTGCGGATATTCTGCGTCTTTGGGCGGCGAGCGTCGATTATCAGGCGGATTGTTCTATGAGCGAGGATATTTTAAAGCAGTGTTCCGAAAACTATCGCAAAGTGCGCAATACATTCAGATTCTTGCTTGCAAATATCAATGAAGAAGATTTTACCAAGGCGGATTTGATTGCGAGTGATGAGCTTCCGCTGAGTGACCAGTATATGATTGTCATGCTAAATGAAGTGAATGAGAAAGCGCAGAAGGCTTATCGTGAATATCGCTTCTCTGATCTCACAAGTTTATTAACGAATGTTATGACAAATGAATTTTCCGCATATTATCTTGATTATACAAAGGATATTTTGTATATTGAGAAAAAGGACAGTCTGCGTCGTCGTCAAGTACAAACGGTATTGTATCATGCAGTGGATGTATTACTGCGGTTATGGGCGCCGGTTCTTGCGCACACGGCTGAGGAAATCAATGATATTTTCCATGCAGAAGCAGACAGTATCCATTTAGGTACATTTGCGAAACAGCTTGCTGTAAGCGACAGTGAGCATATCAAGGCGGATATGGAGCGCTTATTAGAGCTACGCAGTGATGTCTTTAAAGCATTAGAGGAAGCCCGCAGTGAAAAGATTATCGGTAAATCACTTGAGGCTAAGGTTTTAATCAATGCATCCGAAGCAGATCGTGCACTGATTGAGCGAATTTTTCCAAATCAATTTGCACAATGGTTGATCGTATCTGAGATTGCGTTCAGTGAAGATTCTTTACAAGTATATGAACATTGTCAGGTGAAGGTAGAAGCATGCAAGGGACAAACATGTCCGCGCTGCTGGAATATTACGCAAAGCACTGCCGCAGACGGCTTATGTGAGCGCTGTGCTAAGGTGTTGAAATAATTGAACGGACAGGTACAATTCAATGAATGGTATCTGTCTTTTTTTGTTTTAAGAAACGCCTGAAATCTTTGGCGAATCTTTTAAGACAGTTGAAGTAATCACACACTTATCGTGTAAATGCTTACAAAAAGTGTGATAAAGTGAAAATAGTATTTGAGAAATGAGGCAAAATTCTGTATAATAATAGATATGAGAAAATTTCTCACAGAATATGTAAGGACGAACGGAGGAAAAATCATGGATATGATGAGCGTTGCGTCCGGGTTGGCAGGTCTTGCTTTAGGAATTCTTTTAATGATTGTGATTGCTAAAGCAGGTTTAAATAAAAATCAACAAAAGGCCGATTTATTGCTTAAAGAAGCAGCGTCCAAAGCGGACACTGTGGTAAAGCAAGCGGTATTAGACGGTCGTACTCAAGCACATGATCTGAAAATTGCAGCGGAAAAGGAGATTAAAGAGCGCAAGGCAGAGGTTACCGATATGGAAAATAAGCTGTTGCGTCGTGAGGATAATCTGAATTTTCGCGATGAAACTTTAACGAGTAAAGAAAAGCAATTAGATGTGAAAAGTGCGCAATTAACTGAAAAAATGTCAAAACTGGACGAAAAAGAAAAAGAATTACAGGCTAAAATCGATGTACAGGTAGAGGAGCTGGAACGTGTAGCTTCTTTATCCAGTGCTGAAGCCAAAGAGGAATTATTTGCGATTGTAGAAAAACGCATGGAAAATGAAACAATGGCTTATATCAAAGAAAAAGAGGATGAAGCCAGAACGATTGCCGATGAAAAGGCACGCAATATTGTGGCGTTGTCCATTCAGCGCTTGTCTCAGGATGAGGCGATTGAGCGTACCGTATCGGTAGTTGCACTGCCAAGTGAAGAAATGAAGGGGCGTATTATTGGTCGTGAGGGCCGCAATATAAAAGCGATTGAGCAGGCAACCGGTGTTGATTTGATCATTGATGATACTCCGGAAACAATTACAGTTTCCTGCTTTGATCCGATTCGCCGTGAAATTGCCCGCTTGGCGTTGGAACATTTGATTAAAGACGGACGCATTCAACCGGGACGCATTGAAGAGGTTGTCAATAAAATTAAAAAGGAAATGGATGCGAATATTGCTAAGGTTGGTGAGGAAACGGTATTTAAGCTTGGCATCGGTAAGATCGATCGTGAGATCGTGAAGCTAATCGGACGCTTGAAGTATCGTTATTCCTATGGTCAAAATGCGTTGCAGCATTCAATCGAAGTTGCGAATTTATGCGGATATATGGCAGTGGAATTGGGGTTAAATCAAAATCTTGCGAAACGTGCGGGACTGTTGCATGATATAGGAAAAGCATTGGATACCGAAGTAGAAGGCAGTCATATTGAGCTTGGTTATAAATTCTGTAAGAAGCACGGTGAACGTGAAGTTGTATTGAATGCGATTCAGTCACATCACGGTGAGGTTGAGGCTAAATTCTTAATTTCCAACTTGGTGATTGCGGCGGATACAATATCGGCGGCACGTCCGGGAGCGCGTTATGAGTCTTTACAAAACTATATCAATCGTTTGGAAGAATTAGAGCGCATTACGAAGTCCTTTGACGGTGTTGAATCTTCTTATGCAATTCAAGCCGGCAGGGAAGTGCGTGTCATGGCAGTTCCGGAAAAATTAGATGATATTGCTTGTCATAAGTTGGCACGTGATATCAAAGATAAGATTGAGGCAGAATTAACTTATCCGGGACAGATTAAGGTAACGGTCATTCGCGAAACACGTTCCTGTGAATTAGCGAAGTAGATATGAGAGTATTGTTTCTTGGAGATATTGTCGGTAAAAGCGGTCGCTTATGTATGAAAGAGCAACTGCCGAAGCTGAAAGAACAATATCGTCCGGATTTAGTGATAGTGAACGGTGAAAATGCCGCTCACGGTAAAGGTATTACCAAGAAAATCTATCATGAGCTGTTAGGCTATGGAATTGATGTGATTACAATGGGAAATCACACTTTTTCCAAAAGTGATATATATCAATTTATCAATGAGGCAGATCGTTTAGTTCGCCCTGCCAATATGGAGCCGCTCGGTTATGGGCGAAGTACGCTGATTTTGCAAGTTGGTTCCAAGCGAATTGCCGTCAGTAACCTGTGTGCAGAAATATTTATGAACAATGTGACGGAAAGTCCGTTTGCTTGTATGGAGCGTATTTTGGCAGGCATTGATGTGGATTATCATTTTGTCGATCTGCACGGTGAGACAACAAGCGAGAAAATTGCCTTTACGTATCAGTTTGCCGGCAGAGTACAGGCTGTTGTCGGTACCCATACTCATGTACAAACAGCTGATGAGCGTATTATCAACGGTTGTGCGGCAATCAGTGATCTCGGAATGTGCGGTGCCTATCACAGTGTTTTGGGACGTGATACGCAAGAGGTATTGGAGCGCTTTGTCAATCAGGAAAAAACGCATTATAAAATCGCAGACGGTCCTGCCGTTCTGTGCGGACTGCTCGTGGATTTTGATGATTCGCTTCATCAAGCGGTTAAAGCGGAGCGAATTCAAATTCGTCCGCAGTAATATGTAAGAAAAGCACCTGAATGAATGCGGTGCTTTTCTTTAAGGTGAGCTTGTTTTGATAAAGGTTATGTTTAAAAATTGATAAAAAATTCCAACCTTCACTAATCAAAAAATGCTTGCAAGCTTAGCTTAATATGTGTATAATGTACGTAGTTAAAAGGAGGAATAAAGAATGCCAGTTAATGTAAATCAGGATACTTGCATCGGTTGCGGTGCATGTGTAGGTGTTTGCCCGGTTGGCGCATTATCTATGAACGATGACGGAAAATCTCAGTGCGATGAGGGTACTTGCATCGACTGCGGCTCTTGTTTATCCGCTTGTCCGGTAGACGCAATCAGCCAGTAAAACCAAGCATTGCTTGGTTTTTTTCAAGATTTGGTATTCTTTTAGAATAAGGAGCTTATGATGAAAAAACAACCCGGTTGGGCGCTTCCCGATTTAAAGGCAGCTCAAGTACGTACGAAGCAGGAAGCAGCGATCCGACATGAATTATTCAGCGTGCCTGATTCCATACAGGGAATCGGTGTCAATAAACGCTATTTTTTAAGAACCTACGGCTGTCAGGCAAATGAGCGAGACGGTGAAACAATTGCCGGTATTATGGAAACACTTGGCTTCGTTGCTACAGCTTCGGAAGATAATGCCGATGTGATTATTTTGAATACATGTGCGATTCGCAAAAATGCGGAAGATAAGGTGTTGGGTGAATTAGGCGCATTAAAGCGACTGTATAAAGAAAATCCCGATTTGGTGATCGGACTGTGCGGCTGTATGGCACAGGAAGAAGAAATCGTACAGCTTTTATTAGCGAAATATCCACAAGTAAGACTTATTTTCGGAACGCATAATATCCATCGATTGCCGATGCTTCTGGCACAGGCGATGCAGAAGGAAAAAACGATTGAAGTATTTTCGGCAGAAGGCGAAGTGATCGAGGACTTACCGGTTAAGCGCTTCGGTAAACATAAAGCGTGGGTAAACATCATGTACGGATGTGATAAATTCTGTACATACTGCATTGTCCCTTATACAAGAGGAAAAGAGCGCTCTCGCGCTATGGAAGATATTTTGAAGGAAGTGCGTGAGCTGACTGCACAAGGCTATCAAGAGGTAACTTTATTGGGTCAGAACGTCAATTCCTACGGCAAGGATTTGTCAATGCAAGGCGGCTTTGCGACCTTATTAGCTGAGTGCGCAAAAATCGGTATACCGCGTATCCGCTTTATGACTTCGCATCCGTGGGATTTCAGTGATGATATGATTGATGTGATTGCACAATATGATAATATTATGCCGTTTATTCACTTACCGGTACAATCCGGGGACAGCGCGGTTTTGAAGTTGATGGGCAGACGCTATACCATTGAGGAATATCGTGATTTATTTCATCGAATTAAGAACCGTGTGAAAAACTGTGCTTTTTCCACTGATATTATTGTCGGCTTTCCCAACGAGAGTGAAGAACAGTTTCAACACACGCTGGATATTGTGAACGAGTGTCAGTTTGACAATGCTTATACCTTTATCTATTCACCACGAGAGGGAACACCGGCTGCGAAAATGACGGACAATATACCTCTTGAGGTGAAGCAGGAACGGCTGTATCGTTTAAATGAACTTGTAAATCATTATGCATACTTGAATAATGCGGCGTATCGGGGAAAAATCGTTAAGGTACTGGTAGATGGTCCGAGTAAAAAGAATCCGCAGATTACCAGCGGTTATACAGAGACAAATAAGCTTGTGAATTTTGTGAGTAAAAATGCACAATGCGGTGATATTGTCGAAGTCCGTATCACTGATGCGAAAACATGGTCATTAGATGGTGAGCAGGTAGAATAAAAAGTGAAGGTTTTCACTTTTTTTCTGTTTTTTTGAATGCCTTTTTATGATAAAAGTGGTATAATATTTATTAGTATAGCAATTATGAACAAGCATTTATTTTATGGTACATCACATAATAAATAAAAATTGAAAGGATGGAAATCTTATGGATCAAGTACGCATATTTGCGCTTGGAGGACTCGATGAAAATGGTAAAAACATGTATGTAGTCGAGGTCAATGAAGCGATTTTTGTGATTGAAGCAGGTTTGAAATTTCCCGATACTGAACAATTAGGAGTGGAATTTATCATTCCTGATTTCACATATTTAATTGAAAACAAGGAACGAATTAAGGGAATCTTTATCACTCACGGACATGATGATGTTGTTGCGGCGCTACCGTATTTACTGAAACAGATCAAAGCGCCTGTTTATACCGGTGCTTTGACCGCGAATATTATTCATGATATGCTGAAAAAGGAAAATGTGAAGGGTGTAAAAATCCATCGCATTAAGCGTTCCAGTGTGCAGCGAATCAGCGGCGTGAAGGTAAGAACTTTCCCGATGACGCATGCATATCCCGATAACTTCGGTGTTGCGATTATGAGTGATCAGGGAGCGATTGTCTATACCGGTGAGTTTATCATTGATTATGATATGCTTTCCGAGCAGTATATTTGTGATCTGAATGAATTGAGTGATATAGGAAAAAGTGGTGTATTATGCTTATTGAGTGAATCTCAGGGAGTAGAGCGCAGCGGTCATACGGCACCGAATCATCGCATTACCAATTTAATTGAGCCTATCTTTGAGAAAAATCACGGACGTATATTAATCTCCGTATATCGTCAAAGCTTATATCGAGTGATTGAGATCATTGAAATCTGTAAGCGAATGAATAAACCGATCTATTTTCATGATAAGGAACTGCGTCAGCTGTTAAAGCAGTTAGAGGATATTAAGTATTATCAGGTTCCGCGTGAATTAGAAGTAAAGGAATGGAACTTCAGTGATAAAGTAGAAGATGTAGTAATCGTCATCAGCGGATCAGGTAAAAATTTGTTCCGCACAATGAATAATATTGCGAATCATGAGGATTCTCGCGTATCGTTTCGACCGAGTGATACGATTATTATGGCGTCTCCAGTTGTCAGCGGTACTGAAATGGAAGCGACCGATATGGAAAATGACATTTATAAGGAAGGCGGACATATTTTCTCGCTCAGTTCTAAAACGGTATTATCGATGCATCCCAGCAGTGAGGATCTAAAGATGATGCTGTATCTGTTCAAACCGAAGTATTATATTCCTGTTAAAGGAGAATATCGTCATTTGGTGATGAATGCGAATTTAGGCGTATCGATGGGGTATTCACCGGATCGTATTCTAATTTTGGATAACGGTCAGATTGCGTCATTTGAAAGCGGTGTGTTAAAGAGCGCTTCTCAATATTTAGAACTGGAAGATACATTAATTGACGGTAAGGAAAATTGGGATGTGACCGGAGTCGTTTTAAAGGATCGTGAAACACTTTCTACCGACGGAGTTATGATTGTCGGTGTCGGTGTTAATATGAAAACGAAAAAAGTGATTAACGGACCGGATGTACAAACGCGCGGGCTAATCTATTTAAAGGATGCGGATTATATTGTCAAAGAGGTTGCCGGTATGATGGAAGAATGTATCGCCACTGCCGTGAAAGAAAAGCGCTATGATAATTTGACGGTTCGCGGGGAAGCCAGAGATAAAATTACGAGGTATTTAATGAAGGAAACAGGCAAGCGCCCGATGGTGCTGCCGGTGATTATGGAAATTAATGTAGGATAGAGATGATCGGAGGGATCTTATGGCCAAGAACAAGACAAGAAAAAACAATAAGAAAAAACAAAAGGAAAATGAAATTCTGCTTTATGTTTATGCATTGTTTATGATTACCTTGTCCTTGATCGGCGGTTTACAGATCGGTTTTGTCGGACAGCTGTTGACCGGATGCGTGAAGTTTGTATTCGGTAATTTATACGGCATCGTCTACGGTGTAGTGATATTGTTTGCGATTTTGTTAATGCTGAAGCGTTCTTTTCAGGAAATCCCGCTGAATTATACGGTCGGTGTCGGCGTATTATTTATAGCATGGCTGTTAGCAGCATCTATTCCCGACGATCAAACGATGAAGGGAATGGCAGTGTTGAGCAATTTTGTCGGCAGTACGGCACAAATCTTCGCCGGTGAGTTAGCTGCCGGGGGTGGTTTGGTCGGTGCCATGCTGGTCAGTGTTGCATCATTTCTGTTTGATTATGCTGGGACATGGATGATTATCGTCGCTTTATTAATTCTCGGATTAATTCTGCTTGCAAGCGGCGCATTTATGGATTGGATGTCCGGTGCGAAAGAAAAGATCAAAGAACCGTTAGAAAGCGTGAAAACACAAAATAAAGAGCGCAGAACGCAGAAAAAGGCGGCTAAACAGGAAGCGCGTCAAAAAGCGAAAATGGCGAATATTCGTGCCGATGAGCCAATGGAGGATGAACAGGATCAAAGCATTCTTTCTCGTATGAGCTTAGAAGAGCGCGTAAAAAAAGGACAGGTATCTTTTTTGGAAGCGGATGAAGATCGAGAAGCTGATGCTGCACAGGATTTAGAAATTTTGAATGATGATATAGATATGGAAGCAACAGCGATTTCTACCCCTATTGTGCAAAGCGAACCGGATGAAAATCAGCGGATTATTAATGAAACCATCGGCAAACAAGATACGTTTGTATCGCAGTTTACCGAAGATTATTCCAATTATCGTTTACCGCATTTAAAGCTATTAAAGGACAGCGGTAAAAAGGGGAAATCAATCAATAATATTAATGCGGCTAATGACAGTGGCAGGCGCTTGATTGAGATTTTAGATCAATTCGGTGTAAAGGCGACCTTGGTGGCAACACATATCGGTCCTGCTGTAACAAAATTTGAAGTCAAACCGGATTTAGGAGTGCGGGTCAATAAGATATCCAATCTTCAATATGATATTAAAATGGCTTTGGCAGCGAAGGATATTCGTATTGAAGCGCCAATACCCGGAAAATCGGCAGTCGGTATTGAGATTCCGAATGTTGAAAAAACAGCGGTATCGATGAAAGAACTGATGAAACAGATTCCGCCGCAATATGAGGATAAAAAACTGGCAATTGCGTTGGGAAAGGATTTAATGGGAAACTGTATTTACGGCGAATTGAATAAAATGCCGCACTTATTAATTGCTGGAGCGACCGGCAGCGGTAAGTCTGTTTGTGTAAATACGATCATTACTTCTTTATTGATGCGCACAAAGCCAGATGAAGTAAAATTACTGCTTGTGGATCCGAAGAAAGTGGAATTCACTCCATATCGAGCCATTCCGCATTTGTTGGGACCGGTTATTACTGATGGAGAAGAAGCTAATCGGGCATTGAAGGTCATTGTCAATATGATGGATAATCGATATGAATTATTCTCCATGGCAGGAGTAAGAAATATTGCCGGATACAATGGCTATATTGAAAATCATCCGGAAGAGGGACTGAAAAAGCTTCCTTGGATTGTAGTAATTATCGATGAGTTGGCAGATTTAATGCTGGTTGCAGCGAAAGAGGTGGAGTCCAGTATTCAGCGTATCACGCAGCTGGCACGTGCTGCCGGTATTCATTTGATTGTAGCGACACAGCGCCCGAGTGTTGATGTAATTACCGGTATTATTAAAGCGAATATTCCTTCACGTATCGCATTTGCGGTATCCTCTGCGGTTGATTCGCGAACAATATTGGATCAAGTCGGTGCCGAAAAGCTGTTAGGTCTTGGCGATATGCTCTACATACCGGTAGGAGAACAAGTAGCGACGCGTGTTCAGGGAGCTTTTGTCTCTGATGAAGAGGTGGCGGCAATTTGTGATTTTGTCAGCCGTCAGGCAAAGCCGAAGTATGAAGATGCTTTCCTGCGCTTGGAAGCGTTGGATGGCGGCATCGAAGCGACTTCAAGCGCTCCGGGACATGATGATCCGCTTTATGAGGAAGTAAAGGATTTCGTGATTTCTACACGTAAGGCAAGCACTTCTTTGATTCAGAGAAAGTTCAGTATCGGATATGCTCGTGCGGCACGTTTGATAGATGTGTTGGAAGAAAGAGGCATCATCGGGCCGGCTCGCGGCAGTAAGCCTCGTGAAGTATATGCGAAAAGCAATGAGGACAGTGAATCTGATATAGAGATGTAAAAAGGCACACAGTGTCTTTTTTTTTGATTGTTTTGAAATCACAAGTTTTCACCTTTGTTGAGTGTAATCGATAAAAAACGGTGTTTTTACTGGTTTATTCTACGGCTTTCGTATATAATAAAGGAGTTATTTCATACTAATATAGGAAAGTAGGCGAAAAAAATATGGAATTGTTTGACAATGTATCTTTACAGCTTGAAAAAAATGATAAGTTTAAAGATATTGGAATCAGTATTCGTTTTATGGCACCAGCAAACAGTGAAACAGCTACTTTGCGCAGTTTGCTCGCAATAATGATCTGTGATCGCTGTGAGAAATACCCGACAAAAAAGCAAATGAGTGATATTCAGGATTGCTTATACGGAACAGTGGTTAATGCACAGACTGTCGGATACGGACAGGCACAGGTTTTGGAAATACGGACAAAGGTTATAGATCCGCGTTTTGTAAAGGAACAGAATTTATTACAGGATGTATTTGCGTATCTGCAAGAACTCTTATTTCATCCGTTATTAAATGAAGCTGCCTTTGAAGAAGCAAAGGAAGTGTTAAAGTCTAAGCTGATGCGACTTCGCGATGATTCCACTCAGTATGTAATTGCACAAGGTTTAAAATTAGCCGGTGAGGGAAGTCCGTTGGCAATTTGTTCGCTCGGTGATTTATCGCAAATCGATAAAATCACATTAGAAGATATAAAGCAGATTCACCAAAAGCTGTTAAATGAAGATCGAATTGATATGATTGTCTGCGGTCCGATCGATGAGAAACAGATCATTGAATTAATCCAGTCAAACCTTCCGTTCTCAGATCGAAATACTGAGCTGAACACTCATTATGTATTACAAAGCAACCAAAAAGGTGAGTATCAAAAGGAGCTGCGTACCGTAAATCAAAGTAGTATTTTTATGATATGGCAGACAAATACAGGAGTTTGTGATCCTGATTATTATGCATTGCGTGTAGCGAATGCAATGTTTGGTCAATATCCGACCTCATTGTTATTTCGTGAAGTGAGAGAGAAGCGAAGTCTGTGCTACAACATTTTGGCAAGTTTGATTTCCTTTGACGGTGCCATGACAGTGATAACCGGAGTAGAGAATGAGCATACAGATCAGGCAATTGATGTGATCCATGAACAATTTGAACGCATTGCTTCCGGCGATTTTAAAGATGAATTATTAGCTGTTAGTAAGACAATGATCATCAATTCCTTAAACGCCAGCAAGGACTCTATGCCTTCTATTATTGCACAATTATATCAAAATCAAGTATTAAATCAGGAATTGAGCATTGATGAGCGAATTGCACTCATTCAGGCAGTGGAGCGTGAGGATGTGGAGCGAGTATTTAAAAAATGTCGTCATTGTTTAAGCTTTGTTGTATGTCAGGAGGATCAATAAGATGAAACATATCTATAATGAACGCTATCATGAATCATATGACGAAGTAGTCTTGGACAACGGGCTTCATGTTATTTTATGGCATAAGCCGAATTATGAAAAAAGTATGTTTATGATGATGACGCCATTTGGCGCAATGGATCTTACGCAGATACAGGGAAAGGAAATGATTAAGCATCCCAGTGGCATTGCTCATTTTTTAGAACATAAGATGTTTGCGATGGATGGTGACGAGGATGTGATGGGACTGTTTTCTAAGATGGGTGCTAATGTGAATGCATTTACCAGCTATCGTGAAACAGCTTATTTCGCAAGTACATGTAATGATCCGAAAGAACCGTTAAAATTACTGTTAGATTTTGTACAGGAGCTGAATATCGATCAGGCTTCGGTAGAAAAGGAAAAAGGCATTATTTTGTCTGAATTGCATATGTATAAGGAAATGAGTGATCAGCGACTGTTGATGGAAACTTATACTTCCTTATTCCATAAACATCCGATGCGCCTTGATATCGCTGGTGAGGATGATGATGTATCTGCTACAACCGTAGAACAGCTATATCAATGTTATGAAATGAATTATCATCCGTCGAATATGATTCTGATTTGTATCAGCGGATATGATTCTAAAGAGCTTTTGGAGTTGATCGAGGAAAATCAGAAACAAAAGCAGTTTACGCCTTGGAAGCCTTGTGAGACAGTGAAGGAAGCGGAACCACAGAGTGTTGTACGCAGTGATTTCAGTTTCACCATGGAAGTGAGTGAACCAAAGCTTTGTGTTGCGTATAAGTTAAAGGGGATTGAAAATTCCTATGAGCGATTAAAACAGGAGTGGACGATTCGCTTACTGCTGGACGCAAACTTCTCCAGTCTGAATCCAAACTATCAATCATGGCTGGATCAAAAGATTATCAATGATTTCTGCGGCTATGATATTGAATTCGGTGAGGATTACGGAATTCTGATGTTTTATAGTGAGACCTCTAAGCCTGACGAATTTATAGCACTTTGTGATCACTGCGTTGACGAAATGAAGCAGGGCAATATCAGTGACGCGGTCTTGAATCAATTAAAAAGACGTTATTTTGCACAGGGAGTTCGTTCCATGAATGACTTTCATGATATTGCGACCGGTTTCTGCCGCAGCTATTTTATGGAAATTGATTATTTTAAAACTTTTGAAATTGTTGAAGAAATCTGTGAACAAGATATTATGGAGGCAGGTAAACGATTGAATAAGGAGCATCGTGTGCTTACTCGTTTAATGCCTGAGACATAAATTATTAATAAGTGTAAAGTTGTGATAAACAAAGAAAAAGTGTACACCGTACACTTTTTTTGTACATAAAATGATTGAATATGGCAAATAAGGCAGTTTGAGTGATTGAACAGAAATTACTATAATATGCATGTACATCGAAGAACGATGTACACTTCGGCGATTTCGGAAAGGAGGAGGATGCAGTGATCAATAATGTGGTACTGACAGGACGCATCGCGGAGCTGCCGAAGCTTCGTGAAACTGCGACCGGTATAAAGTATGCGACAATTTTGCTGGACATTGTAAGACCGTTTAAAAATAGCAACGGTATTTATGACAGCGATAAAATTTCCGTTACCTTATGGAAAGGAATCGCAGAAACAGCCGGCGAGGTTTGTAAGGTCGGCGATATGCTGGGCGTCAAAGGACGCATTCAAACGTACAGCGTCGAGAAGGAAACACAGACCTACTATAATTATGAAGTAGTAGCGGAGCACGTTTCTTTTATGTCAGTATAATTTATGCCCTTCGAGTGAAATCCTTTCTTCTTGCTCAGTAAGCAGTTTTATCCATATTCTTAACTCTCATTACTAATGAAGCCATATGCAGGGTTTGATCGAAGGGCATAAAAGGAATTAAAAAGCTAGGACTCTGCATATGGTGATATATAATCAGCCCAAATGCCGTTGAAACGGCAAATCACAGGCGATGTACAACTTCCCTTTCTTGTGCATCGTCTGTTTTTTTTGGATGCTTTGGATTTAGCAGGAAAGGGGATTCGTATAAAAAAAACGATATGAAGTATATCTCATATCGTCATTGTTCATTAACGGTTGTAGAACTCTACTACCAGTAACTCGTTGACTTCCGGATTTAATTCACTGCGTTCCGGTAAACGTAAGTAAGTACCTTTTTTAGTGTCTTTGTTGAAGTCAACAAATGCTGGTGTATTCAAAGAAGCTTCTAAGGACTCATTGATCACTTTTAAATTTCTTGATTTTTCTTTGATTTCGATTGTGCTGCCTACTTTAACCTGCGCACTTGGAATATCACATTTTTTACCGTTTAATAAAATGTGACCATGGTTTACTAACTGACGAGCTGCTCTTCTTGTCGGAGCGATTCCCATACGATAAACGATGTTATCCAATCTGCTTTCCAGCAGGCACAGGAAGTTATCACCGGTTACACCTTTCATACGCGTTGCTTTTGTAAATGTGTTGTAGAACTGGCGCTCATTTACTCCGTACATAAAACGAATTTTCTGTTTTTCACGAAGCTGTAAGCCGTAATTTGTCAGCTTTACACGTTTTGTCGGTCCGTGCTGTCCCGGTGCATACTGACGTCTTTGTAATTCTTTCCCGTTTTCCAAAATGGAGAATCCCAAACGACGAGATACTTTCCAAGTTGGACCTGTAATTCTTGACATGTTATGTCCTCCTTATTGTTTGTCGGTGATCAGACAACAACAGGGGTAAATCATCATCCGTTGTGTTAATACTCACGACACCCTCACTTCTCAGCTAAGTTACTCGATTGTCCCATACTATGTATGTTATTAACACGGTCATCCGCATGACTTTACCGGCCGCTATCATTTTCACGCCAGTATATATTATCAGAAGATAGGATGAAAGTCAATAAAATAGCTGTATTTCATCACAAAAGAACAAATTGGAATGATTTACAAGTACGATTCTTATATAGAATATGAAATTTCTTAATGAATTAGTATATAAAATATGATATAATAACACATAGAAAAATGTGATTTACAGAGAAACTTTAAGCGAGGTACAAATATGGATGAATTCATTACAAATATAAAAAATATTGTTACTACAGAAGTATTGGTATATATCGCGATCGGTGTTGTTCTGTTAGTGATTCTCACGATCGTAATGGTGATGCTTCGACAGAAAAAAGCCAAGAAGGAACTGGATGAATTGGAATTGAAATACAATGCCTTAAAGAGTATTCCGCTGGCTTTTAAATTGAATAAAGCCGTTGCTCTTTCGCGGGTGAATCAGGAGATGGGACAGCGTGTTGAGGGCTGCAAGAACGATTTTGACATGGTGCAGGAAAAATTAAAGGAATGCAGCGTTATGTTAGCGGAAATCGATGATCTAGTCTATGTTCGCAAAACCAAGACGGCAAACCGTAAAATGTCAACATTGGTGAATCTATTGAATCAATGTGAAGAAAATGCCGGCAGGGTGAATGAAACATTGGATGAGGTATTGGAAAAAGAAAACGAACAGCGCGAGCAGATTAATAAGCTTAAAGAAGAATTTCGTACCGTTAAGAAAAAGATTACCGATAATCGCACGGCTTTCCATCAAGCCAATGAGCATTTGGAAATGGAAATTAATGCGATTGAAAAGATGTTCTCATTATTTGAAGAATGGATGTTTGCCTCTGAATTTAATAAGGCAGCCGATCAACAAGAGGAAATCTTGGCGACTATTCATCGTTTAGAGGATTTGATGCAGGTTCTTCCGGCTTTATATGAGCGTGCCAAAGGTGTATTACCGCGAGCAATCGATGAGGTCGGTTATAATTATGCACAATGTAAAAACAAAGGTATTTATTTAGAGAATTTAGAGATTAAAAAGAATCTGGAAATTATTTCCGATATGCTGAAAGAGGATCTTAATAAGCTGCGTAACGGTCAGGTTGAAAATGTCGAAGAAGACTTGAATGAATGTGAGAAGCGTTTGAATCAGCTTCAAGAGCAGATCGACAAAGAAGAAAAAGCATTTGATGAAGTATCAGGGAATGTGGATATTCTCTTTGACAGCATTAAGAGTGTAAATCAGGATGTAGAAACGATTGAGACTTTATACAATCGCGTTTATGAGCGATTTGGCTTTGAAAACTGGACAGAGCGATTAAAGGAAACTAATGAGCGCTTAAGTGTTTTAAATGATATGAAGCGTAAATTAGAAAAAATCATTTTGGAAAAATCAGTGCCTTATACAACAGTTTTAATTTCTTATAAGGAATTAGATCAAAGCAATACAATCTTTGTCGATGAAGTTGCTAAGATGAAGGTGAAGTTAGAGACTGCATGCAGTGATGAAGAGCGGGCAAAGAAGCAGCTTGTGAAGTTGCAGTTGATTGTAAATGAAATTCATGTGAAAATGTCGAAGCATCGCTTGCCAAGCGTATCACAAAAATACAAGGATGATTTGCATAAAGCTAAAAATATGATAAAGGATATTTCTTGTATTTTAAATAATACGCCGTTAGATGTGAAGCGTTTAAACAGTGAACTGCGCAATGCGATTGATTATATTTATACTTTATATAATAGTGTGAATAATTTAGTCGGTATGGCAATTATGGTTGAAAATACGATTGTATTCGGTAATCGTTATCGATCCAGTTATCCAGAAATTGATTCTGAATTGACTCGTTGTGAATTATGCTTCCGTAACGGGCAATATACAAAGGCTTTGAAAATCGGTATTCAGGCGATTGAAAAAATGCATCCGGGAGCTTATGAAAATTTAATCAGTAAAAAAGATGCAGCAGTGATGAATCAGGTGGCATAAGCATGATATATTTTGATTATGCTTCTACGACACCGTTGAATCAAGAGGTGCTTTCTGCTTACACAAAGCTTTTGCAGCAAGTTTATGCGAATGCGGATTCGCTGCATGCGCCGGGTCGGGAAGCGCAGCGATTAATGGAAAAAAGCCGTGCACAAATTGCACAGCTTTTGTCTGTTAAGGCAGATGAAATTTTGTTCACATCTTGTGCTAGTGAAGCAAACAGCACAGCAATCAAAGGTTTTGCACTGGCTAATCGTCATCGCGGCAATCATATTATCACGACTTGCGTTGAGCATTCAAGTGTGCTGAAGGCGTTTGCGCAGCTGGAAGCGGAATTCGGATTTAAGATTGATTACTTACCGGTGACAAAAAAAGGAATTGTGAATGCAGAGCGACTTCATCAGTTATTGAATAAAGATACAATTCTTGTTTCACTTATGTATGTGAATAATGAAACAGGGGCGGTAAATCCAGTGATTGAACTATGTGAATACATTCATCAACATTCACGCGCAATGGTTCATGTAGACTGTGTGCAGGCACTCGGTAAGCTGAGTATCCCTTTGTCATGTATTGATATGGCGACATTCAGCGCCCATAAAATATACGGATTAAAAGGCAGTGCTTTTTTATACAAGCAACGAAATATAAAGCTGTTGCCGCTGATCAACGGCGGGCAACAGGAACAGGGAATCAGAGGCGGAACTTCTAACGCTCCTGCGAATATCGTTTTGGCAAAGACCTTACGACTCGCACTGGAGAAGCAAGATGAGCATTATGCGTATGTTCGCTCGCTTCGCGATGATTTATGCGCAAAGCTTCAAGCGATGGAGAATGTACAGATTCATTCCAATGACCTGTGTGTTCCGCATATTGTGAATGCTTCCTTTTTGAATGTAGGCAGTGAGATTATGCTGAATGCATTAGACGAGCGTGGCTTTTGCGTCTCGGCTCAAAGCACCTGTTCTTCTCGCAGTAAAGCGCATTCTTATGTTCTTGCGGCGATGGGATTGGGTGAGCACATCGCCACTCATTCAATACGAATTTCACTATCGCATTTGACCACAGCGGATGAAGTGAATCAGCTGATTCAGGCATTAAAGGAGATTAATCATGATTATGGAACCGAATAAAACGATTGTATATGACCATATACTGGTACGCTACGGGGAACTGTCCACTAAAGGCAAAAATAAAAAGGATTTTATTAAGCGATTATTAACCAATGTGAAAAATGCTCTGCGTGATTTCGAAAAGTTGAGTTATGAGCGAACTCATGATCGCTTGTATATTTTACTGAACGGAGAGGATGCGCAGGCAGTCGCAGAGATTCTCCGACATGTTTTCGGAATCAGTTCCTTTTCCTTTGCGATTCGTATTCCGTCCGATATTACATCGATGATCGAAACCGGATTACAGGTAGCGAAAAATGCAGAGGGAACTACGTTTAAAATTGAAACAAGGCGCAGTGATAAGCGATTTGCGATGATCTCTGATGAAGTGAATCGTGCGGTTGCGAGTGAGATTTTAAGAAATACGGAATGGAAGGTCAATGTTAAACAGCCTGATTTGCGTATTCAGATTGAAATACATGAACAATTTACTTATGTAATGACTGGAAGAATGCAGGGAGCCGGTGGTTATCCAGTTGGTGTCGGAGGAAAAGCGGTCGTAATGCTTAGCGGCGGTATCGATTCCCCAGTTGCGGCTTATTTGACCATGAAGCGCGGAGTTGCGCTTGAATGTATCCATTACGCTTCACCGCCTTATACATCGGCGCGAGCGCAGGAAAAGGTAATCGAGCTGGCGCGGTTGGTTTCGCGTTATCAAGGTCATTTACGAGTGCATATCGTTCCCTTTACTGAACTGCAGTTGGCGATTTATCAAAATTGCGATGAATCCTATGCAATTACGATTATGCGCAGAATGATGTATCGTATTGCCGAGCGTATTGCGAATCAATGTCATGCATTGGCAATCGTAAACGGGGAAAGCATCGGTCAGGTAGCTTCGCAAACATTGGAAAGTATGGGTGTAATTAACGAAGTAACGAAAATGCCGGTAGTTCGTCCAGTTGCGACAATGGATAAAATTGAAATAATAAATTTGGCTCGTAAAATCAGTACTTATGAAACAAGTATCTTACCGTTTGAGGATTGCTGCACCATCTTTACTCCGAAAAATCCGGTAACTAAGCCGACGCTCGCAAAAGCGTTGAAAATGGAATCACGTTTTGATTTCAGCGACTTATTAGATCAATGTGTAGAAAATGTCACGACCATGGATGTTTATCCGAAGAGTGAAGATCAAGCAGATGAAGATCTGTTTTAAATTCAATCATTATAATAATGAATGCTTTATCAAGGAAACGGCGTATGATGTAAAAATACGCTGTTTTTTCGTTCACAATTAAAATAATGAATTGCGCTTTCCTCATATTTGTGATACGATGTTAAGAGTATAAGAAGGTGTCTGAATGAAGAAATCATTTTCGATATTGCTTACAATCATTTGTTGCGTTGCGACAATGCCATTGTTTCCGATTTATGCGAATGAATATGAAGGATCGGAAGATGAATGGCTGAAAAAATGTAGTACGGCACAGGATAGTGAAGAAGCCGCAAATGATTGTAAAAAATTTAAAGAGCACTATAATCAAAAAACAAATAATCTGAATGATCAGATCGCCGATATGAAAAAGACAAGTGAGCAGCTAGAATCGGATCTTTCCAATATCAGTGAATTAATTGCTCAGCTTGATAAACAAATCAAGGGCTTGAATGAACAGCTGAAAATAGCGGAAGAAAGTATCAGTAATATACGTGCTTCCATGATTCAGCTTGATACCAAAATGGCAGAGAAGCAGGAAGAAATTTCCATACTTGATCAACAGATCAAAAAGCGAATGGAATCCGAACAAGTGAATATTGGGACAAACCGTTATATCGATATGTTAATGGGAGCGACCGATTTAATGGATATTGTACAGTTGATTGAAGGAATCAATCTGATTACGGAAAACGATCAGTTACAAATGGATGAGGCTGCTCAGATGCGGGCGGAATATCAGCTTCAAAAAGAGGAACAGCAGCGGCTCAGTGATGATCTGAAGGAACAGGTAAATGCCAATGAAGCGCTGAAGCAGGCAGCAGAAGCCGGAAAAAAGGAACAAAGCAAGCTTTATCAATCTTTTTATGCTAAGGAACAGGAAGTAAAAAGAGAAATGGAGAATGCACAGGCGAGTGCTTCAGATATGCAAGGCGCATTAGCTTCTATTAATACCAATGTAAGAGATGATATTTTCCAACAGCCTAGCAAGCCGTCAAGCGATGAGAATAAACCGGACAATAAACCGAGCGGTCAACCGAATGATGACGATTCAGTGCAGCCTGATGAAACACCCGATAATTCCGGAGAAACACCTGATGATACACCGAGCGGGAATGCTTCGTTTATAAAACCGATTTCTTATCCTCTCTATGCTGGAACGTGGTATTATCCGAGTGATCCGTGGGATACGCGTCTATATGAGCATATCGGCGCTGATTATTCAGGACCGATCGGTGCGCCGATTGTAGCGCCTGCACGCTCCATAGTTTTATATGCGAATGATCCTTATCCGAGCGATCAATACGGACCGAGCTTAGGCTGGCCGCGCGGCGGATCCAATACAATTGAGCTGTTGACGCAGGTAAATGGTACTACGTATGCTATTTCGTTTTTTCATCTTGCGAAGGGAATACTAGTATCACCTGGTGATATTGTGGAACAGGGCCAGACGATTGCCTATTCCGGTGCCAGTGGTAATGTGACCGGACCGCATCTTCATATCGAGCTAGTAAACCTCGGTACTATGAGCATTACCGAAGCACAGTCGCGATTTGCACAAAACGCTGATTTCGGATGGGGAAGCGGATGGACAGTTGCATCGGCTTGTTCCAATCGCGGTTATACACCTTGTCGGGAGCGACCTGAGGAATATTTTGGTTATTAATGAAAAAGTATAAAAAACTCATTTTTACATGAGTTTTTTAGTTTGCTTATTTTTCTGTCGCATTTGTGATGCGATTTTTAATCTTTTCAAGTCGTTGTAAACGGAAAAACACCAAATTGATTATAATCGGTATAGTAAATACTCCTGCCATCGTACATGCAAAAGAGAATAGATCAAGATGAACGATCATAAACAAGTCCGGTAAAAATACAATCGCTAAAATAAATAAAAGGGTCATCATCAGAAAGACGATACGGCGCTGCTTGGTAAACGGCATAGAAATACGCTGTAATACGGTCAGTGAACAGGCCGCGGTCAAGATCACACACATTGTTGTTCTGACTTCATCGCTGTAATTAAAAACGGTGGTAAATAATGAAACCAACAGGGTTGCACATACAACCATAATCGCACCGGGTGCCGCTTGTGAAAGCACATTGAGGACGAAATTTCCTTTGATTCGATTATGATTCGGCTCCAGTGCCAAAAAGAAAGAGGGGATGCCGACTGTCAGTGATGAGATCAAGGTCAGTTGAATCGGTACGAACGGATAGCGGCTGTTTAAAAACAAGGTGAGAATTGCAAGAATCAGTGAAAAGATTGTTTTTACTAAAAACAAGGATGCGGCGCGTTGAATATTATTAATAACTCTTCTGCCTTCATTTACAATTAACGGCATGTGCTTAAAATTATTGTCTAACAGCACAAGGTTTGCGATATTTTTGGCTGCCTCGCTGCCTTGTGCAACGGCAATTGAGCAGTCAGCTTCCTTTAATGCCATAACATCATTCACACCGTCTCCGATCATGGCGGTTGTATGCTTTTCATCTTTTAGCGCTTGAATGATCAGTTTTTTCTGCTTCGGTGTTACACGTCCGAATACGCTGTAGTGTTTAACGGCTTCCGGGATATCTTCATCTTCTATAACAGAGGCATCGATATATGCATGTGCGTTATTTAAGCCTGCCTTACGGGCAATTTCATGGACCGTTATTGGATCATCACCGCTGATGATTTTAATATCAACGCCTTGTGATGCAAAATAAGCAAGTGTTTTGGGAGCTTCTTCGCGAATCGGATCACTTAACAAAAGTAATCCGATCACATGATTGTTTTCCGGCAGTTCTCCGTCGATGATCATCGCATCGTTTTCGGCAATCGTAATGACGCGATAGCCTTCTTTGGCGTAGCGTTCAATTTGAGCTTCGATCATCTCGTCTTTTTTTACCTTTAAATATTCATAAGCACCCATGCTGTAGGTATGTGAAAAGATAGAAACAGCACTATACTTGCGTTCACTGGAAAAGGGAATAGTGACGGCATTGTCTGCTCGTTTACATTCTTCAAGATAACTGCGTATTGCCTGTGCCGTCGAATTATCATCCTCAAGTGTTCCCATCATATAACTTAAAAGCTCCTTACAGCTTGTGTTTGTATAATCGATAATACTTTCTACCTGCATACTGCCTTTGGTAATCGTTCCGGTCTTGTCCAAACACAGCGTATCAACTCGTGCCAAGGTCTCAATGCAGTACAATTCCTGCACTAAAGTATGATGCTTTGCTAAATTAATCGATCCTACAGCTAACGCCACACTGGTAAGCAGTACAAGACCTTCCGGAATCATTCCGATGAGTGCCGATACGGTAGGGACAACCGACTCCGCAAATGAATAGTCCAATAAATAATATTGCTTTAAAAACAAGAGAATTCCGATCGGAATTATGGCGATGCCGATATATTTGATGATAAAATTCAGTGAATCACGCAGTTCGCTTTTATGCTTTTTCAGCACCTTTGCTTCTTTCATAATTCTTGAGGCATAATTCTCAGCTCCGACATGTTCCACCTGTGCATAAGCACTGCCTGCCAAAATATAGCTACCGGAATAGATGAAATCGCCTTGCTTTTTTACAATAACATCGGATTCACCATTCACATTGCTTTCATTTAATTCCAATCTGCCTTCCTTGATGATTGCGTCACTGCATATTTGCGCACCGCTTTTTAATACCATAATATCATCTAACACAAGCTCTTCCATATGTATTTCGCACAGTGCTCCCGATCGCATGACTGAAATTTTAGATTCATTGATTAAGGAAAGTTTATCCAGTACTCTCTTAGAACGAATTTCTTGAAAAATACCGATAGTAAGATTGCTTACTGCGACTCCGAGGAACATCAGATTGCGATAGGATCCTACATAGATAATCAGTCCTGCCAAGATCGCATTGATCAGGTTAAACAGTGTACATATATTATCCTTGAATATTTCCTGATATGATTTTGTGATTCGCTTTACTTGTTCATTATGCAGCTGATCACTCATTCGTTGTGCTACCTGTTGTTCATCTAAACCGTAATGTATTTCAGGATTATATCGTTTGATTTCTTCACTCATCCCATCACTTCCGTTTTCTATGATTCGTAACAGTTATATTATAACAAGAAATCAATGATTCTTAACTAACATTTTAGTAATTTTATTAAAAAATTGAGTTCTATTCAAGTAAATGCAGATATTGCCGAAAACTTGCGATACATATACTTAATAAAGCTTAAGCAGAAATAAAAAAGAAGCTTTCAAATTCAGCTTCTCTCGATTATGAATGATTGGTAAATTACATCCAAGTGATCTTGCTTTCTTTATGATTTTTAATCTTTATGATATTAGCGCGATGACGATAGATCACTAATACAGTAAGCAGCCAGCTTGCGGCTGTGATTATGAGTTCATTCTGCATACAGGTGATGTAAATACTGGATACAAGCGCCATTCCCATACTGGCAAGCGATACCATTTTAAACAGATACAGCAGTAAAAAGAAGGCAATCAGCGGCACAATAATAAACCAAATGCTGTGAAATGTGAAAATCGCTGTCGATAAGAGAAAGCCAACTAAGGTAGCCGCAGCTTTACCGCCTTTAAAGTGCGCAAAGATCGGATAACAGTGTCCGAAGGCAGCCGCAACACCTGCCCAAATACTCATTTCCTGATTATCGAAGCCGACCGAAACGATCGCAACCGCCAAAATCACTTTCACAATATCTAAGAGAATTGTCGCAATGCCGGCTTTTTTTCCTAATACACGTCCGGCGTTGGTTCCGCCTAAATTGCCGGAGCCAAACTCTCTGACATCGGTATGATAAAACAATTTACCGATTACAAGGGCAAAGGGAATAGATCCCAATAAGTAACCGATTCCTATATATAACACGATCATCCAATCCATATTTTTCACCTCTGTGCTTTATTTTATCATGCTTTTTCAATGAATAAAAGGCAAATTACCATTTTTATATGAAAAGGGTTCTTGCGAAAAGCGTAGAAATTTGGTAAGATAAAATAGGTTAAGTGGTGCGATAAGCCCACTTTTTACATGATATATAGGAAGGTGAAGCTATGAGCGCAAAATCATATGATGCCGAGAGCATTCAAATACTGGATGGCTTAGATGCGGTAAGAAAGCGCCCCGGTATGTATATAGGCTCTACCGATGCAAGAGGGCTGCATCATCTTGTATGGGAAATTGTAGATAATTCCATTGATGAGGCTTTAAATGGCTATGGTGACACGATTAAGATAACGATAGAAAAGGACGGCTCCATGTCGATCGAAGATGAGGGACGCGGTATGCCGGTGGATAAGCATGCGAGCGGAGTATCGACCTTAGAGGTTATTTTTACGGTGCTTCATGCCGGCGGTAAATTCTCATCAGAGGGCGGATATAAAACCTCAGGCGGTCTGCACGGTGTCGGTGCCAGTGTTGTGAATGCCTTGTCTCGCTGGGTTGAGGTTACGGTATGCCGCAACGGCAAGATGTATCAAATGCGTTTTGAGGACGGCGGTCGTAAAATCGGCAAGCTGAAGGAGATCGGCAAATCGAATAAAACCGGCAGTAAGGTTCATTTTATGCCGGATGAACGCATTTTTACAACGACAAAATTCTCTTTTTCGCAGATTGCTCAGCGAGCGCAGGAAGAAGCTTTTTTGATGAAAGGCTTGCGCATGATTGTCAAAGATCTGCGTAAGGATCATGAGCGTGAGGAAACGTATTATTATGAAAACGGTTTAGAGGCATTTATCACATATCTTCATGAGGATAAACAAGTGTTTCACAAACCGGTTTCTTTCAGCGGTGAAGTCAACGGCATCAAGATTGACTGTGCATTCCAGTATACCGATGAATATCAGGAAAATATGTTTTCTTTTGTCAATATGGTACGAACTAAAGACGGCGGTACACATGAAACCGGATGCCGCAGTGCCTTTACAAAAATATTTAATGAATATGCGCGCAAAAACAATCTGTTAAAGGAAAAGGATAAAAACTTTGAAGGCAGTGATATCCGTGAAGGCTTAACGGTGATTTTATCATTGGGAATTCCCGAAGATCTCTTGCAGTTTGAAGGGCAGACAAAAGGGAAGCTGGGAACTACGGAAGCCAAAGCAGCGGTTGATGCGCTCGTATGTGAAAAGCTAAGTTATTTCTTAGAGGAAAACAAGGAGCTTTCGACTACTCTGATTAAAAAGATGGCACGTGCATCACAGGCGCGTGAGGCTGCTCGTAAGGCGCGTGATGATGCTCGTAAGGGCAAAAATAAAGGTAAGAGTGAAAAGATCTTATCCGGAAAGCTGGCTTCGGCACAGTCTAAAGATGCGCGTAAAAAAGAATTATACTTGGTTGAGGGTGATTCTGCGGGCGGCAGTGCCAAACAGGGACGTGATTCCAAGTATCAGGCGATCTTGCCGCTTCGTGGTAAAGTATTGAATACGGAACGTGCTTCTGTTGCCAGCATTGAAAAAAACGAAGAATTAAATACAATTATTCATGCATTAGGTGCGGGTGTCGGACCGAACTTTCATGCCGAGGATGCGAACTATCACAAAGTGATCATCATGACCGATGCCGATACGGATGGTGCTCATATTCAAACACTACTTTTGACATTCTTTTATCGCTATATGCGAGAATTGATTGAACAGGGAATGGTCTATATCGCATTGCCGCCGCTGTATAAGCTGCAAAAAGGTAAAGAAATTCAATATGCTTGGAACGATGAAGAATTGGAACAATATCGTAAAACATTCCCGAAAGGCTACACCTTGCAGCGCTATAAGGGTCTCGGCGAAATGAACGCCGATCAGCTGTGGGATACGACGATGTGTCCGGAAACACGCACCTTAATCCAAGTGACAATCGAAGATGCGGTTGTGGCGGAAAAGCGCGTGTCTGTTCTGATGGGGGATAAGGCTGAGCTTAGACGCGACTGGATCGAGGAAAATGTTTCCTTTACTTTAGAAGAAGATTATCAAACGGAGGTAAAATAATGAAAAATGTTGAATCCAATATCCGACATAAGCAGATTATTGAAACCCCGTTAGAAGAAATCATGGGGGATCGTTTCGGTTCTTATTCTAAATATATTATTCAAGATCGTGCGCTGCCGGATGCGCGTGACGGTTTAAAACCGGTTCAGCGACGTATCCTGTATGCGATGTATACAGACGGGAATCGATATGACAAGGGATATCGCAAATCGGCAAAAACGGTCGGTTTGGTAATCGGCAACTATCATCCGCACGGAGACACCTCTGTCTATGATGCGATGGTACGTATGTCGCAGGATTGGAAGATTCGCAGTCCGCAGATCGATATGCAGGGGAATAACGGTTCTATCGACGATGACCCCGCCGCTGCGATGCGTTATACCGAGGCAAGATTATCAAAAATCGCTGAATATCTGTTAATGGATATTGATAAGGATACGGTCTCCTGGAGCTTGAACTTTGATGATACTGACTATGAACCGACGGTATTGCCGGCTCGCTATCCGAATTTATTAGTAAACGGAATCACCGGAATCGCAGCCGGCTATGCGACCAATATTCCACCGCATAATTTAGGTGAGGTCATTGATGCAGTCATCTATCGAATTCAATTTCCTGATTCCACGGTTGAAGAGCTGATGGAATATGTACAGGGACCGGATTTTCCTACCGGCGGTATCGTTCAAGGCAAACAGGGAATTATTGATGCCTTCACTACCGGCCGCGGTAAAATTATGGTTCGCTCTAAAACGGAAATTATTCAGGCAAAAACATGCCAACAGATCATCATTACTGAAATCCCATATGAAGTAATTAAAAGCAATATGGTGAAGAAAATCGATGATGTACGTTTAAATAAGAAAATTGACGGCATTATGGATGTACGTGATGAATCTGACCGCAACGGTTTACGGGTCGTGGTCGATATTAAAAAAGATGCCGATGCGAAGCTGATTTTGAATTATCTGTTTAAAAATACCGATTTACAGGTTTCTTATAACTACAATGTAATTGCGATTGTGAATAAGCGCCCGATGCAGATGGGATTGGCACAAATGCTCGATGCTTTCATTGCCCATCGCGAAGAAGTTGTCGTGCGCCGCTGTCAATTTGATTTAAAGAAGAAACAACAGCGCTGTCATATTTTAGACGGCTTAATTCAAGCTATTTCGGTTTTAGATGAAGTTATTGCGCTCATTCGCAGTTCCAAAGACAAGGCTGATTCCAAAAATCGTTTGATTGAACGCTTTTCATTCAGTGAAGCACAGGCAGAAGCGATTGTGACAATGCGCTTATATCGCTTATCAAATACCGATGTTACCTTATTAAAAGAGGAACACGATACATTGGAGCGTGAAATTGCGGAACTTCAGGAAATTTTGGCAAATGACAAGTTGTTAAAGCGATTAATAATTAAAGAATGTAAAGAAGTTAAAAAGGAATTTCCGACTCAGCGTTTAACAAAGATTGAAGCGGAAATCGAAGAAATCGTAATTGATAAGGTTTCGATGATTGCCAGTGAGCAGGTGATGTTTACTTTATCAAAAGACGGTTATGCTAAACGAGTTTCGCTTCGTTCCTATAATGCCGCAAATGATGCATCGACAGGGATTAAGGAAGGCGATCGTTTGATCGGAAGCACTGAAGTAAATACCTTAGATCATATTTTGTTTTTTACAAGCAGAGGAACTTACGGCTATTTGAATGTTTATGAAGCAGAGGAAGCGAAATGGAAGGATATTGGATCTCATATTAATAATGCGATCAGAATCAGCGGTGAGGAAAAAATTACCGATGCATTTGTGCTGAAACATTTTAAGACATATGCCTATATTGTGACCGTTACTAAAAACGGTATGATCAAGAAAACGGCGATTCAGGAATATGAGGTGTCACGAAATAATAAAACGATGGCGAATATGAAACTGACGGATAATGATGAAGCGATTGCCTCAATGCTGGCATATGAAGGGGATGAAGTGCTGTTGTGCAGCAAAAACGGCTATATGAGCCGCTATCCGATTTCATTAATTCCGGCAACGGCACCGAAATCTAAGGGTGTAAAGGCAATGAATCTCGTTGAGGATCAAGTGTGCAGTGCATGTATTTATCATAATGATACGGCACAGCTGCTTGTTGTCAGTGATACGGGAGCCATGAAGCGCTTAAAGATGAGCGATATTGACTTAACAGGAAGACCGGTGAAGGGTAACATGATCTGTAAAAAGGTAAAATCGAAGCCTTATCAGATTGCAGTGATCAAACTGTTTGATATTCAGGAGCAATTCACTGTGAAAGCGCAGGAAAACTATCCTCTGAATATGAAGGACATCTCTTTAATGAGCAGAGAAGCGACCTTCTCACAACCGCTCGGCACACTTCAAGATTTCTATATTGAACAAGGCATTCAAGCCATTGAACAGATTGAGATTCCCGCACAGACGGAAAAAACCGTCGGCTTTGAGGAATTGAATTTAGAATTATAAAAGAGGCAGCACACATGTGTTGCTTTTTTCTGTATTTAAGCAGAACATCTATTTGATGTGCAATCGTATAAAATGCTTTTTCTTGTAAATACGTATATCATTGACTTCAAAAAGCGTTACCGATATAATATGAATATTAAAAACGTGTTTTTTAAGAAAGCTGATGATGAGCTAGTCGCTTCCGAAAAAGTGACAATAGGATTAACCGGTGGATGCTTAGTGATTACTTCATTGATTATGTTGATATTTTTTATCAAAGCTATATTTTTTCCGATGTCAGCGATTACTGATTTTGGTGCATATGGTCAGTGTCGTATTTGCGAATATGGAGAGAATCCCATCGTATTCTTTTGATTTACCGATGTTTTTTATCACAACGATCACTTTTATCTCTGCTTATGTGTTCATGATCGCTTATTATGCGGCTCAGATTAAAAAACAGACGCTGAAAAGCATCATGTCTGAATAAAGAGAACGGATGAGGAAAATTATTATTCGCTACTGAATACAGTAATACGGGCGGTTAATATATAAAATTAATAGGAGTATGAAAATGAACAAACAACATCAGATTGAGGAAGAAATCAAACGATATGAGAATGAATGCAAGCCGTTAATAACAAACTCGCATTTTTACTCATGGCTTCGCATTTTTTGCATGGTTGCTGCCCTTGTGCTTGCAATCTATGCGGATCAAAGCAAGCGTTCTTTCGGTTTTGTATTGGCAGCTTTATTTTTAGTACTTTTTTCATTCTTGGTCATCAAGCATAATGATATAAAAAAACAACTACGTCATGCAGAGGCAAAAATCATTGTAAAAAAGCGCATTTTAAGTCGTTTTAGCGATCAGTGGCATACAGAAGCGAAGTCACTGCAATGTCCGGAAGATGACTGTATAGCCTATGACTTGGATTTGCTTGGTCCAGATTCCTTATATGCTTATATCAGCTTTTGTGCGACACCGTTTGGAAAAGCGCGTTTGATGTCATTGATTAGGGGCGAAGCTGCCGATCGAAAAAGCATTCTGCGCAGACAAGATGCGATACGGGAATTGTTGCAGCATGAGGATTTGCTTTTGGCATATGAAAGCGGCAGTGTCTTGTTTGAACAAGATGCCCATCATATCAAGACACAGGATCTGGAGGCATTGATAGCTTACAGTGAAAAGCGTACCAGTTTGTTTCCTAGATGGTTTGTATGGTTTTCCACGCTTTGTGCGATGCTTTGTATATCGGCATTGATTTTGGCATTTTGCGGATTGATTCCTTATGGCTATAGTGCGGTTTTATTGTTGGTTAATTTGATCATCAGTATTATCATCAACGGAAGCAGTCACAATGAGCTTTCTTTATCTAAAGATACGGCTCGCATACTGAAGGATTATGATTTCTTATTTCAATGTGTCAGTGATGTAAAGTTGAAAAGTCCTTTATTATGTGAGCTGCAAAAGACAATGCAGGACGCAGAACGGTCGATGAAGCGATTTAATCATATTTTAGATATTATTTTATTACGAAACAACGTGATTTCTTATTTCGTGCTATCGGCACTGTTACAGTTTGATGTCATCTGTGTGCGCCTATTAGAACAATGGCGATCACACTATGGGATCGCGATGCGTTCATGGCTTGAGGCGGCTGGTGATTGGGAAGCATTAGTATCTTTAAGTGTTATTGCCCAAGTAAAGCATTCTTGGTGTTTTCCGGAAATTATAGATAATGAGGAACCGCTTTATGAAATTAAGGAAGGATACCATCCGTTAATAGCGGAAAACAAGGCAGTCGCAAACTCCATCGATTTAAAAAGCGGCAGTGTGATTATTACCGGATCCAATATGAGCGGGAAAACGACATTTCTGCGTACTTTGGGAATTGCCGCAATGATGGCAAAAGCTGGTGCGCCTGTCTGTGCGAAACAAATGCGCTTTACACCGATGCGCGTCTTTACCTCAATGCGCGTTAAAGATGATGTGAAAAGCGGTATCTCTACGTTTTATGCAGAGCTTCTCAGAATTCGGCAAATGATGGAAGCGGCGAAAACCAAAGAACCGATGATTGTACTGATTGATGAAATATTTAAGGGAACAAACAGTGCCGATCGTCTGTTATGCGCTGAAACCGCGATTGCTAAGCTGCATTTACCGCATGTGATCACCTTAGTGTCTACTCATGATTTTGAACTCTGTAATCTTCAAGACGATCCGATGATCCAAGCGATGAATACGCATTTCAGTGAATATTATCAGAATGATGAAATCCACTTTGATTATTTATTAAGAGACGGGCGCTGTACCTCTACCAACGCAAAGGAATTGATGCGATTGGCGGGAATTGTATAACAGCTAAAATAACTTTAAAAAGATCATGTCGGTGTATAAGCATCGACATTTTTTAATATCATTTAAATTTATTTTTTATTTATTCATAATAATCCTTGTTTCAAATTGCTTTTTCATATACATAGATTAAAAAGGAGTGTCCATACTAGTGAATATGAGGAGGTTACCCTTATGGATCAAAAACGTTTGCAGGACACTGCGAAAGCGCATGTGCCAAAAACACATAAAGGGAAGAATGCATTAGTTGCTTTTATCAGCGGCGGTGTGATTGGAGCGATCGGACAGGGATTGTGTTACGTGTATATGCAAAGCTTTGAGATTGATAAAGAAACAGCATTGCCTATGGTCATAGTGACAATTATTCTTATTACTGCTATCACAACCGGCTTTGGCATCTATGATAAAGCGGCGCAGTATTGCGGTGCCGGATTGTTTATTCCGATTTCCGGTTTTGCGAATTCACTAACATCAGCCGCAATGGAAGGAAAAAGCGAAGGTCCCATTTACGGCATTGGTTCTAATATGTTCAAGCTAGCCGGCAGTGTTTTGACCTACGGTATTGCTTCGGCATTCTTTTTCGGTGCGCTACGTTATTTGTTATTTGGAGGTTAACTTATGACGACAATTCAATTTCATCATGTCTATGTTGCTTCTCGAAGTGCTGTTGCCGGATCTTTGGAAGCACAGGGACCGCTGCAAAAATATTTTGATAAGACTTATGAGGATAATTACTGTAATGAAAAAAGCTTTGAGAAAGCAGAACGTGCAATGGTATATGATGCCTGTGATATTGCTTTGCGCAAAGCAAACCAAAAGCCTTCGGATGTAGATATTATTTTCGGCGGTGATTTGATCAATCAATTAACCTCGTCGCATTATTTTGCTCGTGACACGAATGTGCCGTTTATCGGTATGTATGCGGCATGTGCAACAAGCTCTTTGATCATCGGTCAGGCAGCGATGTGGATAGAACAAGGATATGCCAAACAAGCGCTTGCCTTTACCAGTTCTCATGTCGCAACGGCAGAACGACAATTTCGATATCCGAATGAATACGGCGTACAGAAAAAAGCGACAACGACATCGACTGTCACCGGTGCTGGCGCTATCCTTTTAAGCGGTCAGCCCTCACTCATTAAAGTCAGTGCATTTACCCCAGGTAAAATTTGTGACTGGAATTACAGTGATGCGAATGATATGGGTGTGGCAATGGCGCCGGCGGCCTACGATACATTAAATCGTCATTTTCAAAATACAAATACTGACTTCACCGATTATGATTTAATTGCGACTGGCGATCTTTCACAGCTTGGCTTTTCTTTCTTGATGGATCTGTTTTATCAAGATGAGCATCCGGTGGAGCATCGACTCCATGACTGTGGTTTGATGATTTATGATACCGGTAAGCAAGACGTATTTTGCGGCGGCAGCGGCTGTGCTTGCAGTATGTGTGTTTCTATGGCGAAGCTGTTACAGGAAATAGAGCAGGGGACATATCAGCGAGTTATGGTAATTGCGACAGGCGCCTTATTATCTCCGGTTGCCATTCAGCAAAAAGAAAGTATCCCTTGCATCGCTCATGCGATCGTATATGAAAGGAGTGAGGGAAAATGATGATGATTTTTAACGCCTTTCTCGTATGCGGCACCATTTGTTTAGCCGGTCAGTTGCTTTATGATTATACAAAGCTGACTCCCGGTCATATCACTTCTATTTTTGTGGCTGTCGGTGCGGCATTAGATACATTTTCCCTTTATGATCGCCTGATTGAGTTCGCGGGTGCAGGAGCTAGCTTACCGATTACAAGCTTCGGTCATTCATTGATTCACGGTGCTTTGACAGCGGCTCAAGAGCAGGGACTGATGGGAATATTACTTGGAATGTTTGACTTGACGGCTGCAGGCATTACCGCGGCGATTTTATTCGCTTTTTTAGCTGCTGTGATCTTTAAACCGCGCACATGAAAGCATTGTCTTTACAAGAACGCCTGTCAAGCTTAAAAAGCGCCGTCAGTGATTCATTTGACGTCGTTTATCGAAATGTAGAGATCAATCATCATCGCTGTGTGATTGTCTTTTTATCCTCATTAAGTGACAGTCAGTTGATCGCAGATATCGTTGAAAGTATTGTCATCACTGTAAAAAGTGAGGTTGCCTTAACCTTTTATCCTGGTAGTGTAGAAGCCAAAACGAATCAACATCAGGCGATTACCGCATTGTTATCAGGTCAATGCCTTGTGCTGGTAGAAGGAATCGATGCATATTTTTGTGTAGAAACCCGCAGTTATCCATCACGTTCCACCGCTGAACCTAGTGTCGAAAAAAGCATACGCGGCTCACATGACGGGTTTGTGGAAAATATCATTTTAAATGTCGGTTTAATTCGCCGTAGAATCCGCGATCCGCACCTTCGCATCGTTATTAATAAAGAAGGTGTCAAGACAAGAACCGACATTGCTTATGTCTATATTGAACATTTGGTTGATCCTGATATCTTAGCGGATTTTGAGCATCGCTTGAAAACATTAGATGAAACAGAAATTCTGTCAGAACGCAATTTGAGTGAGCAGCTTTATGGGAAAACATGGAATCCATATCCACATGTACGCTACAGTGAGCGTCCCGATATATGTGCGATTCATCTTTTACAAGGGTATTTGATCGTATTAGTCGACAATTCACCTTGTGCAATTATTATTCCAACGACCTTTTTTGAACAGACAAAACAGATTGAGGAATATACACAAACAACGCTGATTGCGACATTTACTCGTATTATTCGTTTAGTCGGTATCTTGTTTTCCATCTATTTATTACCGCTGTGGATCACGGTGATCATTGATAAAAATCCGACCATGTTAAACTTTCCGCTGGAGGATCATGTTAAAGTATTGGAATTTGGTTTTCAAGTGATCTTTGCGGATATTGTAGTAGAATGGATCCGTCAAAGCTTAATTCATACTCCGACAATATTGTCCGGCATTATGAGCTTTATCGTCATCTTTGTATTAGGGGATACGGCAGTTAATTTCGGTGTTTATACTAATGAGATTTTATTAATGATTGCCTTGTGCAATATTGGCAATTTTCTTACTCCTAATTATGAGTTATCGCTTGCTAATAAAGCATTTCGTATCTTAATCGGTTTGATGGCGTTGTTTTTCGGACAGGCAGGCTTTTGTATTGGAGTATTGTTCCATGTGATTGTACTGCTTTCCACTAAATCGATTAAATTCCCATATCTTTATCCGTTTATACCGTTTTCTTATCGAGAATGCAAAAAAATTTTATTCGGAGCGCCGATTCGTTTAAAAAAAGATGATTGAAACAGACAAGACGACAGATTCTTCAGGAATCTGTTTTTTATGTATATGACAATGTGTATCAAAGATTCGTTGAGTATATGCGGCAGCGAAACCGGCAGAAAAGATTGCGCAGTGTGTCGATATTTGATATAATAGCACAAGCAGGCGATGAGGTGAACATATGGCATTTGAAATCACAATTGATCAGTTTGAAGGTCCGTTAGACTTGATGCTGCATTTGATTAAAGAAAATAAACTAGATCTTTTTGATTTGAATATGGATACTCTGACTGATCAGTATTTGGCATATCTGAATACGATGGAAGCCTTGCATTTAGAGGTTGCCAGTGAATATTTAGCTGAGCTTGCTGGTTTGATTGAATATAAGAGTAAAAAATTACTGCCGCGTGAAAAGGTAGTGATTGAAGAAGAATATGAAGAAGATCAGCGTGATAAGCTGGTGAAGCGATTATTGGAGTATCAACGATTTAAAGAGGTTTCTTCACTGTTTCAACAACAGTATGAAGAACGTCAAAAGATGATGAGTAAGCCGATGAGTACAGAAAGCAATCAATGGATGAATGTGAAAATCGAGGAAGATTTCAAGGGAAATCCATATGATCTTGTCAAAGCGATGCACAAGGTATTGCGCAGACTTGTACTTGCTCAGCCGTATGAAACTAAGGTTACGGTAAAGGAAATGAGTGTTGATGAGCGTAAAGCACAAATTGTGAAACGCCTGCAGAACTGGACGGGCAAAATGGATTTTCCGACGCTTTGTAGCGACTGTACAGATTTACATATGGTGATCGTTTCTTTTTTGGCAATTCTTGATATGATTCGCTTTAAGATGATCACATATCTTATTGATGAAGAAGAGATGATTTGGATCGTTAAAGGAGAGGTGGCATATGCCTGAAGAAATCAAAGCGACGCTAGAGGGACTGTTGTTTTTAGTCGGAGATGAAGGCTTGAGCAGTACACAGTTGGCAGAGGTGTTAGAATACAGCGTGGATGAAATTGAAGCATGGCTTGATGAATTGATGAAGGAATATATTGAAACAGATACTAGAGGAATAGAAATCGTGCATTTCGGCGGTTTATATAAATTTGTATCAAAAGAAAAGGTACATGTCTATGCGGAGAAACTGTTCGCATCCGTGAAAATGGCTACTTTATCACAGGCAGCTTTAGAAACCTTAGCGATTATTGCATATAAACAGCCGATTACGCGAAATGAAATTGAAGAAATTCGCGGTGTCGGTTGTGATATGATGGTGCGTAAGCTGCTGGCTCGCAATCTCATCAAGGAATGCGGTCGCAGTGATGCGGCAGGACGACCGTTTTTATATGAGGTAACACCTGAATTTATGGATTCCTTTCAGTTGGAAAGTTTGAAGGAGCTTCCGGAACTGCCGGAAACAAACAATACGTTGGATACAGAGCTGTTTCAGGAAGATGAATCATAAGGAATAAGAGATTGGCTGTGGCTGATCTTTTTGTTTTTAATGAAAATCAATGAAATGTAATCAATATCTTTGTCAAAAAGCTTGACTTAGAGTATACTTAAGGTGTTAGAATGAATCAGATTCATAATGAAAATAATTGAGGAGGAATAGATTTGACACAGGTACTTCAACAAAGCTATCAAGGAGAGCGCTCATTGTTTCAGGCGCAGGATATGCAGCTTGATCATTGCCGTTTTCATGATGGTGAGTCACCGTTAAAGGAAAGCCGCAATATACACTTAACCAGCTGTTTATTTCAATGGAAGTATCCGCTGTGGTACAGCAAGGATATTCATATGGAACATTGCACGTTATTTGAAGAAGCACGTTCCGGTATTTGGTATACAAAACATATTACGATCAAGCATTCAACGATTCAGGCCCCTAAGACGTTTCGTCGCAGTGAAGCGATTACGTTAGAACACTGTGAGATGCTTCATGCGCAGGAAACTTTTTGGAGCTGTAAAGGCATCACGTTAAAGCATGTTGCGGCAAACGGTGATTATTTTGCCATGAATGCGCAGGATATTATTGCTGAGGATTTTACGTTAAACGGCAATTATGCATTTGACGGCGCACGCAATATCACGATTAAAAATGCTCGGCTGTTATCAAAGGATGCCTTTTGGAATTGTGAAAATGTAACCGTGATCGATTCAGAAATTTATGGTGAATATTTGGGTTGGAACAGTAAGCATATCACTTTTGAAAATTGTACGATTCAAAGTTTGCAGGGGATGTGCTATATGGATAATGTCACATTGATAAACTGCCGTTTAATCGATACGACTTTAGCGTTTGAATATTCTAATGTGAATGCGCAGATAGAGGGAACAATCGATAGTGTGAAAAATCCTATAAAGGGCATTATTCAAGCGCATGAAATCAAGGAGCTGATTTTAGATGATCGGCAGATAGACTTTGAACGAGTTCATATATTAACGGAGGAACAGGATGATAAAGCAACAGTTTGATCAAGTAACAGATCGTAAGGGAAGCGGCTCTATGAAATGGAGCGTTGAACAAAATGAATTGCCGATGTGGGTCGCAGATATGGATTTCCGCTGTTGTGATGCGATTATCAACGCATTGCGCAAACGTGTGGAACATGGTATTTTCGGCTACAGTGATATAGATGAGGAATGGGAAGCGAGTATTTGCGATTGGTGGCATAAACGACATAACTGGATGATGAAAAAGGAATGGCTGTTATTCTGTAACGGAGTTATTCCGATCATATCCAGTGCAATTCGCAGACTGACGTCCTGTGGTGATCGCATTGTGACGATGACGCCTGTATATCATATCTTTTTCCACTCGATTGAACATAACGGTCGTTTTGTTTGCGAAAATGAACTGATTTATCGTAATCATCAATATGAAATAGATTTTGAACACTTGGAGAAGCAACTGAGCGACCCACGCACAACGATGATGATTTTATGCAATCCGCATAATCCCATTGGTAAAATATGGCAGAAAGAAGAGCTGATCAAAATCGGTGCGCTTTGTGCGAAGTATCATGTAACTGTGATTTCCGATGAAATCCATTGTGATTTGGTTAATCCTAAGTGTGAATATGTACCGTTTGCGAGCGCCTCTGAACTGAATGCAGAAATCAGTATCACTTGTGTAGCACCGACCAAAACCTTTAATATTGCCGGTATTCACACTGCGGCAGCGATTGTGCCTAATGAATCACTGCGTTGTCAAATGCGTCATGCGCTGAATGACGATGAGGTGGCAGAACCGAACGTATTTGCTTTACCGGCAGCGATCGCCGCATTTCGCGAAGGGGAGCCTTGGTTAGAGGCACTAAGAGAATATATTACGGAAAATAAGCAGCTCGTCACAGAAGCGCTTCAAGACGAGGAAGATATACATGTTATTGAGCAACAGGCTACTTATCTGATGTGGATTGATTGTTCAAAATATGTACAGACAGTGAGCAGCTTTGTGATTTTCTGCGCCGTCAAACCGGTTTGATACTTTCATCAGGTACGCAATTTCGCGGCAACGGTCACTTGTTTCTCAGAATGAATGTTGCATGTCCCAAAAGCATCCTGATGGATGGAATACAGCGTTTGAAACAAGGAATCCGTGATTATCGAGAACAGCTGAAATAAAAAAATGACTGCAAGGGTGGCAATCCATAAGGATGTTAAAACCAAAGACTTTGTAATCAGCCATGATTGAATTTTAGGCAAATTCAAATCATGCGGAGGAATTGCAAAATGGCAAAGTCAATCTTTGAAAGATTAGGCGGCGAATATGAGCAGCAAGAAGATTATCTAATATTTTGTAGCATAGGCATGAACGTGGAAAATCCGCAGAAAAAGTTTTAGAGAAAATAATTGAGGAACAGAAAATAGATGTTGATGCAATCTCTGGTGCAACGAATTCAAGCACTGTCATAAAAAAGGCTGTTGAAAATGCGCTCAAAGGAGGGCTGTAAGATATGAACGAAATGGATACGCTGCCCTGTTTGCAGAAATAAGAACCGTGACAGAATTAGAAAAGATACAATTTTAAAAAACTATCCCCTCTACTGCTCGAAGTGCAAGCGGAAACATTGATTATAGTAAAGAATTTGCAGATAACAACCAGCACAGAGCCAGATACTTTAGATGCAGAGCCGATGAATTTGTGAGAAATCACAGTTGTTGGTTCTGCTTTGTTTTATATAGATTTTAATTCAAATCCCTTTGACGGTAGATAGGGAATCTTGACATTTCTTTCTCAATACTGTATAATACAACGCTGTAATATACAGTATTGAAAGGAGAACATATATGTCAACTATTGATTTAATAATTTTAGGCTCACTCTATCAAAGCCCCAAAAGTGCATACGAATTACAAAAACAAATTGAGGACAGGCATTTAGCCAGATGGGTAAAAATAGGCTCTTTTACAGTATACAAAAAAGTTATCCAATATGAAAAGAAAGGATTTGTCCTTAGCGAAACAAAGAAGAATGGAAATATGCCCGAAAAAACAGTATATACACTCACATCAAGTGGGAAAACAAAGTTTCTTGAATTGATGTCTGAATTTTCGGCGGGTGAAACCAGAATATTTTTAGATTTCAACGCCGTTATTGTAAATATGTCATTGCTTGATGATACAGACTTCAAAGAATGTATGAACAATATAAAGAACAGCATTTGTAAAACCAAAAACCAAATACAAGAACAGATGACAATGCAAAAGGAAATGACTTTATTAGGACAACTGATATTGGAACAACAATATATGCTTTTAGAAACATTAGAAAAATGGGAAAAGATTTTTGAACAAAAAATTAACGGGGAGGATGAAAAACATGATTAGCTTTATCTTATTAAACCTTATTATCTACATACCATTTCATTTATTTGAGGAAGCAATTGGAGATTTCCCTAAATGGATGTACGAACATAAATGGCTGCCCTATCATATGACACATGGACATTGGATGGCAAATAATATTTTTATCTATTATCCTATGCTACTGTTGGCAGTATTCATTTATATATTCAACAAAAATATGATTTGTTTTGGTGTGGCTATATTGATATGGGGACTTATCAATTTTGGAGACCATTTCTTTTACACAATCAAGGATAAAAAGGTTTCTCATGGACTAATAACCGGCTTTTTATTTCTGATTAATTCTGTATGGGGACTAAGATTTTATATGTTATCAGATGATTATTCAACGCTTCATCTGATGATTGGGATATGTATCGGTGGTCTCCTCTTTGGTCTGCCTATCGGCTTATGTGTTGTTGCATATAAATTTTTTGATAAATTTATTAAATAAAATATATTGACAGCGAGTTGAAAAATGGGATGATGGAGCTGATGAAACCACCATTGAGCAAATCCGCACAGACGTCAGGGCGGACTTTAATTACAACAGGCGGTTTTGCCATTGGACAAGCGACTTCGGCGAATACCTTGAGGGGATGGTAGACAGGGAGAGGAATGCTGATCGTACACGATTTTTTGAAAAGATTGTTGTGTCCAAACCAGAATATATTGATGGCAAACGCCAGAATTTAAGAATATATTATAATGGCGTGGGCATTGTTCAAAACCATCACCAGAAGAAATGGAAGAACTGTTCCAAGAGCATATGCAGGACAGAACAACCAATCAGAAAATCAAAACAGCGTAGTCCAAGGCTACACTGTCTACATAATCACATCATCATATTTTAGTCTTTGAAGAAAAAACATCCTTACGAAATTGAAGTGCACCCCAACCCAGCCATTTTTTATGCATTCATCAGCTTTCCGTATCCTTTGCGTCTGATCCATAAATAACAAATACAGTGAATTGAAGCGGTCAACAGCCATGAGATCGGATAAGAAATATACAGCGCGAATGTAGTGTGATACATCTGGAAAATAGTAAAAATCCAAAGAATACGGAACAGACATGCACCGCTTAAGGAGACAAGCATCGGAGTAATTGAATAGCCGAGTCCTCGAAGGCTACCGACAAACACATCCATTATTCCGCACAACAAGTACATTGTACTGATAATTCCTAATCTGACTAATCCGTATTGAATAACTTCTTCACTTGTCGTATAGAGCGATAACAACGGATGTCCTAATAAATAGGTTCCGACTCCGAGTACTAAGCCGATGATTGATACAATGAACAGACATTGATAGAGAATTTTATCGATGCGTTCTTTTTTCTTCGCTCCGACATTTTGCGAGGTGAAGCTTAAGGCGGTTTGATAAATTGCATTCATTGCCGTATAAACAAAGCCTTCTAAATTGCTGGCGGCGGTATTACCTGCCATCACAACTGATCCGAATGAGTTAATTGAGGATTGAATCAATACATTGGATATTGAAAAGATTGTACCTTGTAAACCGGCAGGAAGTCCGATTTTGAGCATCAACAGCAGCTTATCTTTATGAATACGCAGTTTTTTAAAGTCCAGCTGTAAAGAGCCCTCACTTTGATGTAGACTTAACAGGATAAATACTGCCGAGATTGTTTCCGATAAAATAGTTGCGAGGGCAACACCTGCAACTCCCATATCAAAGACAATCACCAAAATCAAGTTAAAGATGACATTGACAATGCCGGAAATGATCAGAAAATACAGCGGTCTTTTTGTATCACCGATAGAACGAAGTATCGCAGCGCCGAAGTTGTAGATCATTAAAGCAGGCATACCGACAAAATAGATCTGCATATATAATACAGACAGATCGATTACATTATCGGGAGTACCCATCAATTCCAACAACGGTCTTGCGGCGAATAATCCGATAAAGATCATCAGGATCCCCGATATCATCGCAGTTGCCATTGCGGTATGTACACTTTTTTCAATATTATCATGATCCTGTGCGCCGTAGTAGCGTCCGACAAGTACATTTGCACCGACCGATACACCGATAAACAGATTTATCAACAGGTTGATTAATGAACTGGTGGAGCCGACTGCCGCAAGTGAATGCTCACCGCTGAAGCGACCGACTACAACAATATCAGCCGCATTGAACAACAGCTGTAATACCCCGGACAGCACAAGCGGTATCGCAAACAGTATGATTTTATTAAACAACGGTCCTTCACACATATTAATTTCATAGGAGCGTTTTAATGATCTAGTTCTCATAGAATCAGTCCTTTCACAATGTATTTTATTATAGGCATTTCAGCTTTATTTTTCAAGCTTTTTTATGAATGCTTATAAAATGATTATTGTTTATTATCATTTATACTTACTAAAATTATCTTTTCACTACTATATTATAGCTATCTGATCGATTCGTAATAAATCAAATGATAGCTTCAGAAAAAGATGTGAAGCATCCGATGATAGTCGCTCTTTACTTTTTTGTTATTTCGGCGTACAATTTTACAACGAGGTGAACTATGAGAAAAGGATTAAATTTATTAGAAGGGGCAATTATGCCGGCATTGAGTGCTTTGGCATTACCGATTATGGCAACAAGTCTGATTCAAATGGCATATAATTTAACCGATATGATATGGATCGGCAGAATCGGTAGCGGTGCGGTTGCGTCGGTTGGGGCAGCCGGTATGTTTATGTGGCTTTCCAATGGCTTAGCGACATTAGCGAAGATGGGCGGACAGATTAAGGTAGCGCAGGCACTGGGAGCCGGAAAAGAAGCTGATGCTCGTGCTTATGCCAATTCATCATTTCAATTAGCGATCATTTTTGCGATCGCTTTTGGGCTTTCATCAGTATTGTTCGGACAGGCAATGATTGCGTTTTTTAAGTTAAATACGGCAGCTGTTGTCCATGATGCACAGGCGTATTTGTTAATTACCGGTGGTCTTGTGCTGTTTTCCTTTATGAATCAGATCTATACTGGAACATTAACCGCCATGGGCAACAGTAAAACCTCATTTATTGTGACTACAATCGGTCTTATCTTAAATATCGGTTTGGATCCGCTGTTGATTTTTGGTTTTATGGGTCTTCCTGCTTTAGGTGTTACTGGTGCGGCATTAGCGACCGTAATTGCACAGGCGATAGTAACGCTGTTGTTTTATCTTGCAGTACATAAGGACAGTGTTATTTTTCAACATCTGCATCTTTTCCGTATGCCCTCTAAAATACATACAAAAGAGATTTTTAAGATTGGTTTACCCTCAGCTGTGCAAAGTATGATTTTTTCGTCCATTTCCATGGTTATTGCACGACTGATTGCCGGATGGGGCGACGGTGCCGTGGCGGTTCAAAAAGTCGGCAGTCAAATTGAATCGATTTCATGGATGACGTCAGAAGGTTATGCGGCGGCGTTAAACAGCTTTACGGCGCAAAACTTCGGAGCTCATAACGCAGAACGAATCAGAAAGGGATATCGCATCTCAATGATTTTAATGTTGGCATGGGGATTGTTTTGTAGTATGTTGTTAATTCTAGCACCTGAGATGATTTTTCGTATTTTCATTCAAGAAGACGAAATATTGCCGTTAGGTATTGATTATCTACGCATTCTCGGGGTATCTCAGCTGTTTATGTGCATTGAAATCACAACGGAAGGGGCTTTCTGCGGATTAGGCAAAACATTGCCGCCAAGTATTGTATCCATCACACTGACAGCGGCTCGTATTCCGATGGCAATGTTATTAAGCGGTTATCTGGGATTAAATGGTATCTGGTGGTCTATTACGATCAGCTCCATATGCAAGGGCATTGTCTTATGTTTATGGTTCTTATTTTATCAGCGAAAAACACTGCTGCCGCTGTTGCAACAGGGTTCCTTAAATCCTACACCTGTATCTGATTAGACCGATTTTTTTCTTCTTTATAGAAGACTTGTACGTGTGTTTGTAAAAGGCTTTTATCTGAACAGTGTTTTTATTGTATATACCGTTCTTTCTTGTGCATACTACGAGTAGATACAAAGGAGGAATATGAATGAACGTATGGAAAAAAGCTGCATCGCTTGCCTTTGTCTTAATGCTGCTGCTTGTCAGCGGCTGCGGCAGTGATAACAAAAATGATGGCAGCACGAACAACAGCGCCAATGCGACCGATACGAATCCACCGCAAAATAGTGTGAGTGATAATGCTAGTGAAACGATGAATCGAATGGTTACTTATTTTAAGGATAAAGGCATGGAGCTTACAGATTTAAAAGATATTGAGCAAATGGACTTTGCGGCTCATGAAGGAAAGAGCTTTACCTATCAGGGTAGTCCGATGTATTTATATCGTTTGAAATCTAATGATGACAGTATGAAGGCATTACTTGATTCTGCTAAGAATACTGGTAATGTTAAGGTAAATATTGACGGTAAACAACAAAATTATAAAGCATCGGTTAACGGTGACTATTTGCTTGTTTATGAAAATGGTGATACGATTCAAGATTTTATTAAAACTTTCGGATCTTATTCCGTAAATACACCCGCTGCTCCCAATACTGAAGGAGTAACTGCTCCAGGTACTGATCATCCAGGGGTACAGGATGAAGGTAAATCTACCAATCCAAGCGGAGATGAAGCAAATCAAAACGGTGTCGTTACCGAAACAGAGGACTAGAACAGCATTTGCATCAGCAATTGCTGTTTTTTTATGACTTATACTATTCTTACATAAATAATGTTATAATATATGATATCGTATAGACAACGGAAAGGAAAGGTATATGTTTCTTATATATCGTGGTTGATCTATATGACATTCAAATTTTTAAAGCACAATCTGGAAACAGAAGGAAAGTTGGCAAAGTTGTTGTTAAATGCAGTATGGGATGAAAATGTGCAAAAGGCACGAAAGCTGATTCATCGCGGTGCCGATCCGAATTGGATTTATAACGGATATCCGTTGCTGATTCATGCGGTATTTACCCGCAATGAGGAAATGGTGATGATGTTGATTGAGGAAGGCGCCGTTCAGGTTCAGGAAGCACTCGGTTTTGCGTTGGATCGCGGCATTGGAGAAATGGTATTTCCTTTGGCTTTTTTGGGAATTATACCAAAACCGGCTGAATCAAAGGATCATTTCGGTCCGTATCCTTCACGCTTTGCCCCGCTTGATATGAACTATCCGATTTTGCTTGGTTAAACAGGGAGGAATTTTATGAATCGCAGTGCAATGTGCATTCGGATGCTGCAAATGTTGAAAAGCAGAGGAATGATGACTAAAGAAGAACTTGCCGCAGAATTGCATACTAATTTACGCAATATCTCTGAATATCGCAAGGAACTAGAAAGTGCCGGTTATCGTATTCTGTGGACGACGGGAAAATACGGCGGATACTCACTTCAGGACAGTGTATTACTACCGCCGCTAGGCTTAAGTGAAGCGGAGAAAGCCAGTCTTCAGGAGTTACGGACCTATCTGCATTCTCATCACGATTTTGTCGGCACGCAATCCGTAAACAGTGTGCTTGATCGCATGTTATCGAATACACGATTAAATAATGAACCGCTCGGCTTATATATTGAGCAGGAACAAGGCTTATTATCGGATCAGCTTCATCAGTATATCGATACGATCAAGTATGCAATTAAAAACTGTATTTGCGTAGAATTAAAGTATCGCTCAATTCGTGATAAAAAAGTGAAGACTTTTATCATTCATCCGTATGAATTGATACATTATAAGGGGGCTTATTATTGTATTGCGTATTCCATCAAGGCAAAAGACTATCGCACTTATAAATTCAGTGAAGAACGAATGAAGCACTGTGCCTTGAAGGAAAATCATTTTAATCGTGATCGTGATTTTGAATTGAGTGATCATGTCGGAACTGTCGGATTAATCAAACAGGAGATGATTCAGGTGACATTTCTTGCTTATGAGGAAGCGGCAATTTATATGGCGGAGCGGCATATCGGTTTAAACCCCGAATTTACTTGGGAGAATGCCGAAACGCTTCGCTATACAACAATATTTGAAGGAAAAAAGGAAGCAATATCCTTTTTATTGTCACTCGGTGCCAAAACCAAGCTGATAGCTCCGAACAGTTTAAAAGAAGAGGTAAAGGAAGAGATTCAAAAGATGTGTAAAAATTATGTTTAATCGCTTGTACGGTACAATGAAAAGCGTTAAAATAAAGGTAGAAATAAGGAAGGGAGTGGCTGAGATGAAAAGAATCTTTCTGTTAGTCATTGTATCTCTGTGCTTGTATGCCTGTATGAACCAAAGTGATCCGATAACCAAACCGGCTTCCTCAATGATTCAAGAGGATATCAGCTTTCATTCAATGGTTAGTGAAGCTGCCGATGATGAAGGCTGTGAATACGCTCAAAAACAAAAGGAATTGCTTGCGTATATCAGACAACATAATGATCATCAGATCGTCAAACTGAGTGATTCCATGACTGATGAAGAACTGATTCAAGCTTTGGAACATCTGTCTTATCATAAGGTTATTCTGCCTGTATATTCTAAGAATAAAAAACATGAAGTGGGAATTAAGGTGTATTATGCAAAAGCAGCGAACTCTCAAACTGTACAACAAATCATGTACGTTTCTTTGGATTCTGCTCTTAATAAGCCAAAGAAGCAGTTTCAGGGAGAAGTTTTTATCCATTTAGAAGCTTGCGATCGAATTCATTATATTGTGAACGGTACGTTTTATGTAAGCGGTGAAGCAACGGTAAACCAACTGCTTGATACCAATAACTGTGATTCGCTTTCTGCGATTTATGAACTAAGCAATCCCTATCATTTCTATGATTCGATCTACGCAGACGGAAATATTCAGTTAGAACAATAATTAACAACGGAAGACGGGTACTGTACCTGTCTTTTTTTTCGGATCTGTATTAAAGATAATTTTAAATCAGTTATTATTTATTATCAGTAATAAGAATGTATTCAATAAGTTCTGTTTTTATCTAAAAACAAAACTTTAGAGCAGTTATGATATTAAAAAAACTCCGCTTATGTTATAATTTACATATAAAGGAGTACGCTATGCACCTAACTGATATAAAAAATTATGAACGATGTAAGCGAATGTTATGGCTGAATCATTATGAACCTAAAAAGTCTTTTCCCTTAGTATATTACAATGAATCTTTAATCGCCTTGGTCAAGGAATATTTTCATTTAACAACATATTTTGAAGGAAAACCGGGAGATGAAAGTGATCAAGCACTTAGGGCGATGCAAGAATATGATACATTAATCAATGCTCGTTTTGTTTATAATGACTTACGAGTTCATTTACCATTGATGAAGAAGGAAGAAAACGGATGGTGTGTATACTTCACTTATGCGTCCTGTTATCCAAGAGAGAGTCAGGCAGGGAAGCTGGCAGATAAATTGGCAGTTGTGAAAGCATGCGGTGTATCAATCAGCGATGTGAAAATCATTCACTTAAATCCGGATTATATTCGTAAGGATGAATTGGATGTACAGGAGTTATTGATCATCACTCCGTATTTATATAATAAGCGCAATAACGGTTTTCATACAGTGACAGAGTTGATGGAGCGACATCAGCGAAATGTATTTGAAGCGATACCTGAGATTGATAGGATTCTTAATGAGGACTGTCCGAAAGCGAAATTATCGCAAAACTGCACGAAAAGCTTTAAATGTCCGTATTACGCAGAATGCTTTGCGGATTTAGATTATGATACCTCAGTATTGTATTTGATGCAGAGCGCACAGAAATTCACCCTTTATGATCAGGGACAGTTGGATATTAAATATGTGAAACCTGAGAATTTAGAGGGAACACGGATGCAGTATGCACAGATGATGGCATATCGCAACAATGGTTTCTACATGGATCATTTCGCATTAAAAAACTGGGTAAATGAAAATATCACATATCCGCTATCTTATTTAGATTTTGAATGGGAAACCTTTGTATATCCGCCGTATTCCGGTATGAAGCCGTATGATGTATTGGTGTTTCAATATTCCCTGCATGTGGAAGAAACAGCGAATGCAAAGCTTTCTCATGAACAGTTTATCGGTGACAAAGATTGCCGCATTGCCTTTATCGAACATTTATTGGCACATATTCCAAACAGCGGTACGATCCTTGTTTATAATATGGAAGGGGCGGAGAAATTACGTTTAAAGCAGCTGAGTGAACAATTTCCGCAATATGCAGAGGCTTTAAATGCCTTATGTGAGCGCATGGTAGATCTCTCATTGCCGTTTGAAGCGGGATGTATTTATGACATCAGAATGCATGGCTATCATTCCTTGAAAAAGCTGGTTGAAGTATTTCACGGCTTTGATTATCACACATTGGCAATTTCTCAGGGTCTGCAAGCGGCTGAAAGCTGGCGATTACTACAGGAAGAAACGGCAGATAAGGAAACAATTCGTAAACAGCTGTTTGAATACTGTGGTATGGATACGTATTCGGAATATTTGATTTTTCATAAACTTATTGAATTTATTGAGCTGAAACAAGCGGCTACACAACGGTTGAGAGAAAAAATTACAATAAATATATAATAGGGAGAAGAAGGAAGCTTGACTTGGAGTTCACTTTAAGTGATATACTGTAGCGAAAGAAGGAGAGTTGTTATGCGAATAAATGAAGTAAGTAAAGAATTCGGTTTGAGTCAGGATACCCTTCGCTATTATGAGCGAATCGGTCTGATTCCGCCGGTTCCGCGCAATTCGGGCGGCATTCGTGATTATGATGAAACCTCGCTCCGGTGGATCGAATTTATTAAATGTATGCGCAGTGCCGGTTTGCCGATTGATAAGCTAATCGTCTATGTTAATCTATACCAGCAGGGAGCAAAAACAGCATCGGCACGTAAGCAATTATTGATTGAAGAACGTGATCGATTAGTCGAGCGAATCACAGAACTGGAAACCACACTGGCACGATTAAACGGCAAGATCAAGCGATATGAAAACGGTGAATTTCATTCTAAAATTCCGGTCATTGACTGTGATAAAACAGGAATATGATATGAAAACAAGAAAATTGACTTTTGCGTCCTTATGTCTGTCAATAGCGGTACTGTTGCCGCAGCTGTTTCATTTACTGGGGATGCAACAAGCGGGACAGGTATTTTTGCCGATGCATATTCCGGTATTATTGGGCGGTTTATTGTTAGGATGGCAACACGGTGCTTTAGTGGGGGTTACGGCACCGTTCATCAGTTGCTTGCTTACGGGAATGCCGAGCAGTGAACGAGTGCTTTTCATGATGGCGGAATTAAGTGCCTATGGTTTAGTCAGTGGACTGCTTTATCATCGTTTTCATAAACATACATTAGTACATGCATACATTGCATTAATCTTTGCGATGACAGCAGGTCGTCTTTTGTACGGCATTTCGTTAATGATTGCGGCACTCTTGTTTGATATGCCGATCAGCGCCTTGACGCTTGTAGGAACAGCGATCATTACCGGCATTCCGGGCATTTTGACACAGCTGATGTTTTTGCCTGCACTGGTACGGGTAATTGAAAAGGGAGGAATTATGCGTGATACTTTCGCGGTTGAAAACCATTCAAAATAATGCCGGATACACACTGTGCGCTCAAAAAGCACAGCGGCTGTTTGTATCTCATGAGCGTGGAATCGCTCCGATTATGAGGCAACTTGCGAGGGAACCGCTGTATTTTCAAGACTGCGTGATTGTCGATCGAGTGATCGGTAAGGCAGCGGCGATGCTGTACCATCGCTCACAAGCAGCTTATATTCATGCCTGTCTGATGAGTGAGGGTGCTAAAACATATTTGCAGCGCCATCATATTGCCTTCTCTTATGATGAGCTATGTCCGTATATCATCAATCGAACCCATGACGGTATGTGTCCGATGGAAGCGTGTGTGCTGGATACAGAGGATGCGGATAAGGCTTATCGAGCATTAAAGGAAAAGCTTGCTTCATTGCGATTACAAATTGACCCAAGTGAAAGGATGTAAGCAATAAAAAACTTACTAATATAACAGATATTTTATTGACAATCATTGTACTTGTTACTTTTTTCGTAGTTACTTTTGGTAAAGTGATCTGATCTCTATTAATATCGATTATTTGATTTTTCTATATTGGACGATGATCAAATGGGATTCGTAATACTGCTGATTTATATAGCCATTGTATTTCCGTGTACATTGTTGTTAATACGTTTAATGAATCGATCGAAAGAGGTAAACAATCTTTGATAAATGCTTCACTGTAACGGTGAAGTTTTTTATTTTTATAGGACTTTGATTGTACAAGATAAAAAGCTTCGGCATACGATAGGTTGAGGTGATCAAATGGCAAAGCCAATTATAGATGTCAGTGAGCATAACGGCTCGATCAACTGGGAAACGGTCAAAACACAGATTGACGGTGCGATTATTCGTTGCGGCTACGGCGGCAATATTGCATCACAGGATGATAAACAATACCTGCGCAATGTACAAGAATGTACAAGACTTGGGATTCCGTTTGGTGTTTATTTATTTTCCTATGCACGAAGTGCTGCTGAAGCCAAGAATGAGGCTGAGCATGTACTGCGCTTAGTAAAAGGTTGGAATTTAGCACTTCCGATCTATTATGATTTAGAATACAGCAGCTATGTCGGGGATATGCCGGCGTCCTTGTATTCACAGATTGCGACCGCGTTCTGCGAGCGCATAGAAGCGATCGGCGGATATGTCGGCATTTATGCAAATTTAGATTATTGGAATAACAAGCTGATGAATGTGAATGCCTACTCGAGATGGCTTGCACAATGGGGAGCTGCGCCGACATTCGATAAAAAGTTTATGTTATGGCAATATACAAGTGACGGAAAGATCAACGGAAGCAGTGCAAGAACCGATCTTAATCGTTTTTACGGCAATTTTTTAACGATGGCAGGGAAACAAAATCATTTCGGTGGAACAACTCCCGATCCAAAGCCGGAACCTCCAGAAAATCAACTAAAGCACAAAGTCGGTGAGGAAGTGCGTTTCAGAGCATTATATCGCTCATCGGATTCAATTGTACCAATCACCGATATTGCGGTTCATAAAGGCACAATCACCAGGATCATAGCGAAGGCACGCAATCCATATTTAATCAATAACGGAACCGGATGGGTCAATGATGCGGTCATTATCGATGATCTGGCGCCGATACTCAGGCTTCATGATCTAGTGCGGGTAAAGGAAAATGCGAAGGATTATGAAGGCAATTCCTTGGCACCATTTGTCTATCAAAACATTTATGAGGTAATGGAAATCACCGGTGATCGTGTTGTGATCGGCAAAGACAATCAGGTGACAGCCGCTGTCGCCGCAAACAATTTAATCAAGGTGTAAAAAGCATCGCTTTTGGCGATGCTTTTTTTTAGCTAAGCTGATCAACAGATGATACATTATGAAAAATATTGTGAAATTTTCATAAATAAGCATCAGCTGATCATAAAATAATCCGCAAAGGAATGACAAAAAGCGGTGCGGACACTCATATACTGAATTGAAATGAGGGATTTTTTATGCGTAAACTGTTAATTTGCGGCATCATGTTCATGACCTGTATATGTAATGTACACGCGCAAAGCTATTGTGTGATGAACGGAAATGACGGCAGTGTAGTAGAATCTGAACAAATGCACAAAACCCAAAGTGTTGCGAGTATTTCAAAAATAATGACAGCGATCGTGGCGATTGAAGAAGGGAAGCTTGATGATCGATGGCAGGTCAGCGAAGCAATCTGTCAGGTCAACGGCTCCAGCATTTACTTAAAGGTCGGTGATGAGGTCACACTGCGTGATCTGTTATATGGTTTGATGTTACGAAGCGGCAATGATGCGGCAGTGGAAATTGCCGAGCATGTCGGCGGCAGTGTGGACCAATTTGTGATTAAGATGAATAAAAAGGCAAAAGCAATCGGTATGAATGACACGGTATTTCATAATCCCAGCGGCTTAGATGAAACCGATGGTGGAAATCTTTCAAGCGCCTATGATATGGCATTGTTAATGCGTTATGCGATGCAAAATGATACATTTAAAGAAATTGCCGGAAGTAAATACTATGATTTTAAGGGAAACCGCTGGATGAATAAAAATAAGCTGTTGTTTACGTTTGATAATGCCACTGCCGGAAAAACCGGGTATACGAAAAAAGCCGGCAGAACGCTTGTATCCTGCGCTTCTGAAAATGATGTAGACTCAATCGTTGTTACGTTAGATATGGGCGGTGATTTTGCTTTTCATCAAATCAAGCATGAACAGCAGCTGAATGATTATGAGGCTTATCCGATCATTAAGGCAGGTACTTATCAACTGAATCAATATGAATTTGAAATTAATAAAACGATTTTTATTCCGATAAAAAAGACAGAGGAATTGAATTTGACCGTAATGAGCCGCATTGAGAATAATCTTTTAAAGATCACGGTAAAAAAAGCAGATATGGTCCTTGAATACGAATTTACCGGTAAAAAGATCAATAAGCAAAAGGGAGGCTGGTTCTCATGAATATACTATGGCTGATCATGATTTGTGCCTCACTGATTTTTGCGTTTTTCAACGGTCGAGTCGATGTCATCAATCAAGTATGCTTAAATATCGGCAAAGATACATTTGACTTTGTATTGCCGTTAGTATGTACAGTATGTTTCTGGAACGGCGTTCTGTATGTTGCAAGAGAGGCAGGAATGATTGCGGCATTGGAAAAGGTATTCCATCCGTTTTTGAAATGGCTGCTTCCCGATATCAAGGAAGATGAGGAAACACTCGGTTACGTCGCTACCAATATTACCGTGAATATGTTCGGTTTAGGCTCTGCCGCAACACCGGTCGGCTTAAAAGCGATGGAAGGGATGCAGCGCCATAATCCCAAAAAGGATACGGCATCGCGTTCGATGGTGACGTTTCTTGTATTAAACACTGCCGGAGTCACCTTACTGCCTACTACGCTGATTGCGCTGCGCAGTGAGTTTCATTCCTTACAAGTAACCGATTTTATGCCTTGGGCAGTGCTTTGTACGATGTTTGCGTCACTTGTCGGAATTGCTGTAGATCGGTGGTGGAATCATCGTGATTGACAGTACGTTGATTTTGCCTGCTCTTGTTCTACTGATTTTTATTATCGCACTTTGTAAACGAGTTCCTGCCTACAGTGTGTTTTTAACCGGTGTCAAGGACGGTATGGGCTTATTTTTAGATATATATCCGGCCCTGTTAGCGATGATGTGTGCAATATCCCTGCTTCGAGAAAGCGGCTTAATGGATATTATCTCCGGTTTATTTCAATACATCAGCACCGCTATACCTTCACAGATATGGCCGATGGTACTGTTTCGTCCGATCTCGGGAAGTGCCTCATTGGCGGTATTGATCGATATTTTCAAAACCTGCGGTGTCGATTCCTTGGCAGGTATGATGGCAAGTATTATTCAGGGCAGTACCGATACTACGGTATATGTCATCACGCTGTATTTTTCCAGTGTCGGAATTAAAAAAATAGGTAATTCACTTTCTATCGGTCTGATTGCTGATATTGCGGGAATCGGAATGGCAATCTTTTTAACCTTGTTGATCTTTGCATAACAGCCCTATTTTTCTTTGTTTTCCTTAACAAAACATTCTCATCAAGATATTTTATAAAAGATTTCTTTTACTTTTCGCTTTATATTGTGTAAAATATAGAAAGCAAATAAAGCGAGGAAGTGAAGCTATGGAGCGTTTACAAAAGGTAATAGCACAGGCAGGTGTTGCATCACGCCGCAAGGCTGAGATTTTGATCAGCGAAGGTAAGGTCGCCGTCAACGGTGTGATTGTCACCGAGCTTGGAACGAAAGTAAAAAGAGGCGATCAAATCAGTGTCGAGGGGAAAACGATCGTTCGTGAAAATAAGGTGTATTTTATTATGAACAAACCGAAAAAATGTGTTTGTACCAACGAAGAAAACGAGGATCGCCTTCGTGCAATCGATTTAATAGCATGTGAAGAACGTATTTTTACGGTCGGAAGGCTTGATTATGATACAAGCGGAGTATTGTTATTGACAAATGACGGTGAGTTCGCGAATTTAGTAACACATCCTCGTCATCATATCCCTAAAATCTATAATTTAACGATTAACGGTGTGCTAAGCAGTGAGGATATTCGTAAAATAAAAAGCGGTATTGTGCTTGACGACGGCATGAAAACATTACCGGCAAAAATCAAGCATATTACTTATGAAAAGGAAAAGTGCCAAACGACCTTTGATCTGACGATTGTGGAAGGACGCAACCGGCAGGTAAAGCGTATGATGGAAGCACTCGGCTATCAAGTGCGCAGGCTGCATCGTAAGCAGTTGGCTTTTTTGAGTGTATCTGATTTGAGTCAAGGCGATTACCGTAACTTGAAGCCGTTTGAAATCAAAAAGCTGAAGGCACTTGCGTCAGAGGGAACCTACGAGCATTTAATCCTTGAATAGGAAAGCTGATATTTGATTATTATACAAGACTGATTCTATCTAACATAGGTAGATCAGTCTTGTTTTTTTATCAAATAAGAAAGATATTGTTTCATTAAGAAATGAATTTTTTTCATATCCTTTAGATTATGATACATTTTTGATACAACACCTTGATAGAATACATGTGAACAAATAAGGAGGAATACAAATGAATAAAAAAATATTGATGATCGGAAGTGCGCTTTTCGGTATTATTACAACGCTGTCGATTTTAATTGTTGTGTTTCAAAATATGGAACAAGCAAGTAACAATACCGATACAAAGCCTGATATCGCAGCGAAAAACGATGCGGTAATGAAGCTGATTGACAGAGGGGATGTACAAACGTATAAAAACGGTTATTACATGGTCAAAGACCTTGAACACATTATGTATTTTGATTATGCGACCCAAAAGGAAGTCTATCTGTGCAACAAACCGAACTGTAAACATGAGGATGAGTCTTGCAGCTCTTATCTGAATATCGCTGAAGTAAATGAAATTTTTTATTATGATCAACATTTATACTTAGTCAATGCACAGGAAGCGAGCAATGTGGTAAGTATAAATGACGCCGGAACAACGAGTATGGCATCGGATAACGGAAATCCCTCTACCGTGTATCGCATGGATTTAGACGGAACAAACCGGGAAAAATTATTTACGGTTCCCAGCGGTACACAGATTTCGATGCCGTATGTGATAAAGGGAAATCAAATGTTTACATTTTTAGAATATTATGAGCATATTCAAGATAAACAAAATTCTTTTACTACGAATATAACAAGTCGTAAGTTAATTGCCATCAATCTTGATAACGGCAGCTATGAGGAAATCGATGATGCGATGAATGATTCCTTTATCGGTATTTATGATAATAAGATCATTCTTCAGGAAATCATTTATGCACAGGATCCAAATTTGTTTGATGATGATATATCAGGCTATATTGATAATATGTATCATTCTGATATTCAAATTAAGCTGTTTGATATCGAATCTAAAAAAAGCGAAGCGCTGTTTAAGGAAAACTTTATAGATGCGGAACAAATAAAAGTGGGTGAGAACGGCATCTATATGCTCGGACAGCACAGTAAAACACTGAAATATTATGATATTAATAAAAGACAAAAAAGTGATTTTACCCAGCTTTCGCAAAGTGATATGACATTAGCACCGATTATCGATAATAAGCTGTTGGTCTATCACTATAAGGATGAAGAGGCACATATCGATCGTGCCGAAATCATTGATTTAAAATCAAAGGAACAAAGTGAATTTCATCTGAAAGATACCAATGATTACCTTGTTGAAATATTGGCGTCCAATGATAAATACTATTTTGTGCAAATGGGTTATACTCTCGGTGAGGAATATACGACTTGGGCAGGCACGACTCAGCAGGATATAGTCGCTACCGATTACGGCTTAATTTTAAAAGAGGATTATTGGAATTCAAAAGCAAATTATTTAAAGATGGAAAATGCAAAGTAGGTGCTGTTATGTTGGAAATTAAAAATATATCGAAATGCTACGGCAAGCAACAAGTGTTAAAAGATATTAGCTTCACTTGTGAAAAGGGAATTTATGCACTGTTAGGACCAAACGGTGCCGGAAAATCAACCTTGATGAAAATAATTACCACCAACTTAAAGGCAGATACCGGAACGATTCTATGGAACAATCAAAATATATATGAAAACAGCAGTGCTTATCGCAATATTCTATCCTATATGCCGCAGCAACAGGGGTTGTATCACGGCTTTAGCGGCAGAATGTTTCTCAGCTATATCGCTGCCTTAAAAAACATTGACAGGCAAAGAGCGAAGCAAATGATTGATGAGGCGATCAAAGCAGTTAATTTAGGCGATGATATTCATCGTAAGATTCATACGTATTCCGGCGGCATGAAACAACGACTGTTGATTGCGAGTGCGGTTATCGGTGATCCTAAGCTGATGATATTTGATGAACCGACGGCAGGGCTTGACCCGAAAGAACGTATTCGTGTAAAAATGCTGCTTCAAAAGTTGGCAAAGGATCGGATCATATTGATAGCGACGCATATCGTGCCTGATGTTGAAAATATTGCCGAGGCGATCTTAGTATTAAAGGACGGCAGTTTGCTTCCGCAACAGACGGCAGAACAGCTGCTTGCACACTATGCACCGGGCGGAACTTTAGAGGATGCCTGTATGCATATCTTTTCCGACGGTGAGGAATTATGAAACTGATTAAATTTGAGCTGCACAAGCTTTTCAGTCATCGACTGTTTCTAATATTGTTTGCGGCTGCCGCCTTATTAAACTTCACGTTTTTAAATTATCAAAGTTATTTGCGAAAGGAAGCGCAGTTAAGTGATGAAGGTTATCGACTGCTTCAACAAGAACTGATTGATAAAACGCATGAGGAAAAGGGAAAGTTGATTCATGATGCCTATGAAAGAGTCTATGCGATCCAGCTCATTTATAATGTTCAAACGAATCTGAGCAGTGAAAATGAAGGTATGCGTACCTATGGTAAAACATTGCGTGAACAGAACAAAGACCTGTACAATCGATATTATGAGGAAGCAATGTCACAGCCTGTATTTCCTTACACCGGTGATTTTGAACACGAATATGCCTTATTGGAACAAGTGAAAAATGATTATGAGAAAATCGATCAATATCAAAAAGCGATTCAGGATATTTTATCTGAGAGTGATGATCTACAGGGAATATCGATTTTCAATCAAAAAAACAGCGTATCGAGTCAAAGTATTACGGCTATTCAACGTGCGTATCAATCTATGTTAGATACTGTAACAGACTTTCAGATCGATCAAGGCGTGAAAGCATTGACAAGCGTATCCATCACTGATTTTCTTGCTTTTTTATTGATTTTGGTTGCGGCAACTTCAGTGATTTATGAGGAAAAGGAAAAACAGCTGTTGATGTTAATCAAAAGTACGGTAAACGGACAAATTACTACTGTTGCTTCCAAGCTTGCGGCTTTAGCGATTACAGCCTTTTTGATCGAAATGTTGCTTTACGGCATGAATTTCATTTATTACGGTTCTGTAATCGGTTACGGAAATCTTTCTGCTTCGCTTCAAAGTCTGCCGCTGCTTATGTTATCTACACTGAAGCTGAATGTCGGTACTTATCTGTTACTGTTTTTGCTTACCAAACTATTCATGTTATGGATGCTTGCCGTTACGATCTTTTATGCGGCGATACGCTTCTCAAGCATTATGGAGTGCATGCTTGTAACAGCGATATTGTTCATTATCAGTTTGTTTATGAGCCGTATGATTGCTTATGATTCCATGATCGGAATATTAAAAAGCTTTAATTTCATCGCATTATTTGATACCAATGCGATGTACAGCACCTATTCACAGCTGCGATTTTTCAATATCATGCTTGATAAGCACATAATATTGCCGCTGCTTCAGTTGCTTTGGATCTTTGTATTTGGTTTCTTATCCGTATTTCGTTATTTAAACGGCATGCAGACCGCAAAGAAAGAAAATCGTATACTTGTAAGACTTAATAGCTATCAGCCTCCGATTAAAATTCATCGCTTATTCAGCTTTGAATTATATAAAGTATTGATTACCAATAAAGCCTTGCTTGCGATGATAGCTTTTGCGTTATTTACCGTATATCATTTTCAGCAGCAACCTACGCATCTGTCGTTTCAGGAAAATTATTACAAGGAATATATGGAAGCTTTGAGCGGTCCGCTGACAAAGGAAAAGGAACAATTTATCCAATCAATTCAAAAAGAATATGAAGAAGCAGAGGAAGGCTTGCTTCAGATAGATGCACTCGTACAGGCAAACAAACTGACCAATACACAAGCAAACATTGCCAAAAGACCGTATGAAGATACTTTAGCCTCCAAAGCACAGTTTGCCCGTATTGAAGCAAAGGTCGAATATGTGAAAAACCATGAGTATGCTGAGTTTGTTTATGACAGCGGATATCACAAACTGCTCGGTGTTCAGTCGGGAATCAATGAAAATGAAATGTTATTATTAATAATAACGATGATTATAGTACTGCCGGTATTTATCAATGAATACAAAAGCGGCTTTATTCTGCTCTTGCATTCTACGCTGAAAGGACGAAAAACACTCGTTCATCATAAAATCATGGCTTTATTTCTTGTCTGCTCCGTGCTGTATGCGATCTATCTGACTTCACAGCTGGCACATATAGGTCGCATGTACGGCTTTCCCGAGTTAGGAGCGTCTGTCACAAGCATTGAGTATTTGGAATTCTTACCGCATCAAATATCCATCGCTGCCTATATAATCGGCTTTTGTTTCATCAAGTATGTATCCTATCTGTTTACGGTACTGTTGATTGCGTGGATCGCACAGAGAATTAAGCAGATGAGCGCTGCCTTTATCGTCTCCCTGATCGTATGTATCTTACCGTATTTATTAACGATTTTCGAAACAAAGCTGAACGCACTGTTTCCGTTATTCAATTTGTCATGGGCGCTGCATCACGGAATAGCTGTTATCACAATCACTGTCATAGTATTTTTAAGCGTTTTCTTGTATAATAATTTACTGAGAGAACGGAAGTGAGCGAATGAGCAAAATATTGATCGTAGAGGATGAACAGCCGATCGTTGATTTAATCATCATGTGCTTAAAAGCAAGCGGCTATGAAACAGACTATGCGCTTGACGGGGAAGCCGGGGCAGATTTGATCTGTGAGCGAGACTATGATTTACTGTTACTGGATATAATGCTGCCTAAGCTGGACGGCTATGAGTTGCTTGCTTATGCACGTCGTGAAAATATTCCCGTCATTTTTTTGACCGCAAAAGGAGAACTGCAAGATCGCGTGAAAGGCTTGAATATGGGAGCCGATGATTATATCGTGAAACCGTTTGAACCGGAAGAACTGCTTGCCCGCATTCACTGTGTGCTGCGCAGATACAAAAGTGTCATTCGTCTGCCTGATATAAAAATCGATACGCGACAAAGAAGTGTAACATTACATGATCAGCCGGTTCATTTGACTCTAAAGGAATACGAGTTATTGCTTTATTTGGCGGAAAACGGCGGTATTGCGTTATCACGAGGACAAATACTGGCAAACGTATGGGAAAGTGATGATGAGGATACAAGAACAGTCGATCTGCATATTCAAAGACTGCGAAAAAAGCTGAATTTGGAAAAAACGATTCAGACATTGCCTAAAATCGGCTATCGCTTTGAGGTGTAAGATGAAATTCGCTTTTAAAATTGTCAGTGGTACGATGCTGATCATCCTTGTGATGTTTTCTTTATCCGGTATTCTGTTTATTCATAATCATTTTCAACAAGCCTTTGAACTGCAAATGAAAATCAATGCGGCAGAGTTTGATTTGGAAAAATACAGCATCGAAACAATGCTTACGGAACAGCTAAGCGCAGATTCAACCATTAATCAAGAGCGCTTAAAGGATCAGCTGTATACACTCAGTGCTTATATGGGTAATTCAAGAAAGTTGTATGTTGCTGTAAATGAACAACTTGTTTGGGGTAATCTTCCTTTTTCAATTGATCCTGTAACAATACAAAACGGTGATATGATTGAATATGAAAATATGCACTATGCCTTGCTTTGTTCAAGGGTGAAAATGAATCAGGAAACAATCACAGTGATTGGTGCTTATGATATTTCGACACTCTATGAGGTGAGAAATCGAAATCTAACTTATTTTTATTTTATTGAAATACTGTTATTATTGATATGTGCTGTTTTAATCAGCATTTTAGCACACTATTTAACAAAGCCGATTCAAAGTTTAAATGAAGCGACCAAAGCTGTCACAAGCGGTGATTTAGACACGGTGATTCCGATCACTTCTCACGATGAGGTAGGAGAACTTGCCGCTTCCTTTGTTCTAATGATCGAGGCTATCAAAAAAAGACAACAGGAACTCGAACAGGCGCTGAAGCAGCGAGAGGATTTTATCGCAAATTTCACGCATGAATTGAAAACGCCGATGACGTCGATTATGGGCTATACCAAGATTTTACGTCAGGCAAAATATACGGCGGCGGACAAAGAAAAGGCATTAAATTATATATACAGCGAAACGAAACGACTGGAGCTGTTATCTCATCGGCTGTTGGAACTGATGGAGCTTTCCGCAAACCGTATTGAGTTGCAAAAAATCGATGCGTATGAATTGCTTCAAGAGGCGCTGCAGCTTGCCGAGGAACGCTTGATGATCAAGATACACTGTAAAGCGGAACATGCATATGTTTTGGGTGAGCATGAGCTGTTAATATCGTGTATCATGAATCTGTTGGAAAATGCCAAAAAAGCGAGTGATAAGGAAATATATATTGCACTCAGCGGTAAAGCAGTCACAAGCGGCTATCAAATTACGGTCAGTGATCACGGCATCGGAATGGCACAAAGCGAACTGAAACGGATTGATGAAAGCTTTTATACGATCGATAAAGCACGCAGTAAAAAAAGCGGCGGCTACGGTCTTGGTTTATCACTTTGTACGCGTATTTTAAAGCTGCATCACAGTGAACTGCATATAGAAAGTGAAGTCGGAAAAGGAACCGATGCAAGCTTTCTATTGGAGGTTGTATATGAAGAAGCGTAATATTATTTTAATCGGCATTTTTCTCATCATGATCTCACTTATCCTGCCGACAGGAATTCTGTATCTTTTAGAGGATATGAATACCGATGCCCTTCATGATACACTCACTGATATATTAAATGATAAAAAAAGCGGCTCTAATCATCAAATTATCGATGTTGTTTATGCCAAATACGGTGATCAAAGCTATCAAATTGATACCTCTGACAGTCGTGAACCTGCCGTTTTGTATTATCAAATCGACAATCAAACGATTTCCAATAAAACACTTATGAAATTACAGGAATTAAAGGAAATCGGTTTAATCAAAGCATCTTTATTCACTTATTTACAAGACAATCAGGAAATGATCACAAGAACCAAGGAATTTCACGGAGAACAGATGAGTTATATTAGAAACAGCATCTATTTGCCGAACGATCGATTTGAAACAGCGTTTCTGTCCTATGAGATAGAGAATGTAAGCGGAAAAGTAATCAGCTTAAAGCTTCCGAAGCAGTATATCGAGATCAATCAAACGGTATTGACAGATTATATCGCTTATCTTGACTTAGCCGAATATGATTGGGAATACCATGAAAGTTATCTGTTATCAAAACAATTACGTGCCGAAATTAAAATCGAGACAATTCATGATATTGCGGTAATTTCCTTAATTCCGCATCCGTTTGAGTAAGAAAAAAGGGAAATGTACAATGATCTTTTGCACATTTTCCTTTTCTTTATGTGAAAAATAAGGTAAAATAGTTAAGGTGATACAATGCAGCAGTATTTTATACAGGGAATCATTGATCCGAAACAACCGGTGATGTTGAATGAGGAACAGCTTCATCATATGCTGAGGGTATTGAAAATGAAGCCGCACGAACAGATATGTTTGGTTGATGAGGCAGAAAATGTCTGGTTGGCTGAACTGATAAATGATGAAAAGTGGTATGCTTCAATTATCGAACAGATGCCGAGCGTCAACAGTGCGATTTCCGTTCACTTAGCTCCTGCTTTGATAAAAGGCGAGCGTTGGGACTATTTGCTACAGAAATGCAGCGAATTAGGAGTGAATGAAATATCCGGCTTTTTGGCAAACCGTTGTGTTGTTAAATGGAAGCAAGCGGAAAAGGAAAAGAAATTGAAGCGCTGGAATAAGATTACACAAGAAGCTTGCGAGCAATGCCGCCGCAGTGATTTGGTTCATGTGCATGAGCCGATGACGCTGGAGCAGCTGTGTGAGACAGAAGCTGATTTAAAGCTGGTCGCTTATGAGCGTTCTGACAGTGAAAGTGAGCATATTCTGTCACTGCTTCATGAGTATCCTCATATCAAGCGAGTCTTGGCGGTAATCGGACCTGAGGGCGGCTTTGAACCATGGGAAGCAAATCAGCTGATGCAGGCAGGCTTTCATTGCGTATCACTGGGAAAACGCATTTTAAGGGCAGAAACAGCGGCAATATCGATTGTCAATGTATTGTCGATGTATTATGAATATGAAATAAGGGGCGTTACAAATGAAAAATATCGAGGCAATCCTCAATAAAAAATATCATAAAAAAATTGAAAAGCTCAGTATTTATCGTGATAAGCTGAAGCAGATGCAGATTACCTTTAAGGAATACGGAATCGCTTGCGTCGTAAAGGATGAATGGTCCTTTTATCAATTAGAAACGATCTACGAGGGAATTTTGAATAAAAAGGCCTTTGAGGATACTTTTTTGACTACCTATGTCGATATGCACGATTTTTGGGCCGATTTAGATTATCAGGAACGCAAACATCAGATGAATGTCGATATTGATCAAATGCGCAAGGAGTTAAAATCGTTTCCGTATGCAGGTGAGGATATGTATATTCCGATGTTTGATGTAAGAATGAATCGTCTGTATACCAAGGAAATTGTCTTATTAGAGCTGAAGCAGTATAAGCGCTTTATCAACAGCTTTCAGGATGTGATTATTGAAAATGCGTACGGAGTATTGCCGTATATGTATAATTTCAGCAGCTGCTTATATATCTGCGGTGATGATCATTATTTTGCATTGTATAATCCTGATGTTAATCGCTTGTATTTTATTGAAAATTTTCATTGTACGCACACGTTGAATTTTGATTCAATGCGCAGTGCCAAATCAAGTTTTGAAGAAATGAAAAAGATTGCCGAACTATTTATGAAAAATGAAGAAGCTGATTGTACGAAGGCAATTATTGAGAGTGAATTAGTTGTCGATTCAATGAAAAAGAAATTAGAAAAGTATTTAAAGAAAATCACTAAAAAGACAGAAGCATAACCGCAGGTGTTCCGCATAGTAAGGGAACTGCGGTTATTTTTCGTTTACCTCTACTTCTATTTGTTGTATAATAAAAGCTAAGGAGTGAAACAATGACAACATTTGCGATATCCACATTAGGATGCAAAGTTAATACGTATGAATCACAGGGTTATGCCCAAGCACTGCGTGATTACGGCTTTAACGAAGTATCCTTTAAAGAAACTGCAGATATCTATATTATAAATACATGTGCTGTAACCAATACCGCCGCAGCGAAATCACGACAAAAGATTCATCAGGCACAAAAGCAAAATAAAAAGGCAATGATTGTAGCAGTAGGCTGTTATGCACAAAGTGATTTTAAAAAGCTGAAAGAAGATCCTGCGATTCATTTATTGATCGGAAGCGATCAAAAAGAGTTGTTGCCGAAACTGATTCAATCGGCATGGGAAAATTCACAGCGTTATCACTGTGTGCATGATATGCGTGTAATGAGTGCGTTTGAAGCAATTCCGGTACGCAGCTTTGTACATCAAACAAGGGCATATTTAAAGATACAGGACGGATGTAATCAGTTTTGTTCGTATTGTATTATTCCGTATACACGCGGTAGCGAACGCTCGCTGTCACCCGATCAAGTGATTGAACAGGCAAAGTCTTTGGTCGCAAACGGTCATTTGGAAATCGTTTTAACCGGAATTCATACAGGCAGATACGGGCGTGAATATCACGTTACGTTAAGCAGCTTGTTAGAGCGTTTATGTAAGGAAGTTACAGGATTGCAGCGAATTCGTATTTCTTCCATTGAAATGAATGAAATTAATGATGAACTGATTGCGTTAATGAAGCGAGAGCCTAAAATCGCCAGACATCTGCATATCCCGATTCAAAGTGCCGATAATGAGATATTGAAACTGATGAATCGTCCCTATAATATTGAACAGTTTGCACAGCGGATGAATGAGATACGCACACTGCTTCCAGATATCAGCATCTCTACCGATGTAATTACAGGTTTTCCCTCAGAAAGCGATGCGCATTTTGAATCCGGATATCAATGCTTAAATGAACTCGCATTCAGCTTCCTGCATGTGTTTCCGTTTTCCAAGCGTGACGGAACCAAGGCAGCGTTAATGAAAGGACAGCTGAACAATCAAGTGAAAAAACAGCGCAGCACACGTTTAAACCGGTTAAGTGAAGCGCTTTATCAAGCATATCAGCGACGTTTCATAAATCGATGCGTTGCGGTACTTTGGGAAGAGGTAAAGGGGGATTTGATGTTTGGTCATACAAGTGAATATCTCGGTGTTTATGCACCGTATGAAGCAGCTAGCCTGCATAAATTAGAAACACGGCGCATTATAGCTTATGAAAATGATAAGCTGTTATGCGAGGCACAGGAGGTAAACGGATGAAGCTGTCTGAAATGTTTGAACACGCTCCCGCATTGGAAATCACCGGAATTGCCAGCGATTCTCGTTCGGTTAAACCGGGAGATATGTATTTTTGTATTGAGGGAATGGAAAATGACGGACATCATTACATTGATCAGGCAATCGAAAACGGTGCTGTGAGTATTGTGCATCGAAAGGATTTATCGAGCATGAGTGATGGCATTGCCTATATCAAAGTGAATGATGTAAATGCGACTTTGAATATTATCGCATCTAAATTTTACGGATATCCGAGTAAGCAGATGAAAATTTTTGGCATTACGGGAACCAACGGGAAGTCATCAATAGCCAGTATTATTGCGGATACATATTCTCATTTTGCCCCATGCGGCTATATTGGTACGATAGCGGTGAGCTATGGTGAAGTTAAAAAGCTTCCTTCTTTAACTACTCCTGATCCGATATCGATCCATAGCACAATGAAGGATATGGTAGATGCCGGTATGAAAGCTTGTGCTTTAGAGGTATCCTCACATGGACTGGAGCTGGGTCGAGTACAAAGCGTTGATTTTGATGTAGCGATATTCTCTAACTTAACCTATGATCATTTGGATTTCCATGGGACTATCGATCATTATTTCGCAGCGAAACAAAAGCTGTTTCAGCAGCTGAAAGAAAGCGGCATTGCGGTCTTAAATATCGATGATCCGTATTATCAACAGTTAAGAGACGTCACTAAGGCGAAAATCGTTACCTATGGAATCGGGGAAGCTGCGGATTATCGCGGCGATGATATTCATATCGGTATGAACGGTTCATCCTTTACGTTGTATCATCATGACGAGGTGTATCGTGTAGAAACGAACTTGGTTGCTTTATATAATATTTATAATCTGCTCGCAGCGATTGCCGGAATGTGTGAAAGTGGAATACCGTTAGCAGAAATGTTGCCGTTTATCACGCGTTTACAACAGATTGAGGGAAGAATGGAACGCATTGACGAAGGTCAGCCGTTTACGGTTATCGTTGATTTTGCGCATACGCCCGATGGTCTGACGAAAGTATTTGAATATGCAAAAACGATTACAGATCCTGGTCGCAGTATTATCGCCGTATTTGGTTCTGCGGGAAAGCGAGATACTAAAAAGCGCAAGGTGTTTGGTGAAATTGCTGATCGCTACTGTGATTTGATTATCTTGACAGAAGATGATCCACGAAATGAAGATGCCCGTGAGATCGCCAATGAAATTAAAAGCGGCATTCAGGATACAAAGAATATTTATATTGAAAATCGCTATGATGCGATTCGACAAGCTGTTGAAACTGCCAATGTCAAAGATACTGTATTGATACTGGGAAAAGGTGACGAATTATTTATGTATCGAGAGGACGGCAGAGAGGACTGGCTCGGCGATCATAATGCCGCAAGACACTGTATTCGCAAATATTACTTAGGGATTGAAGAGGAAAATACCAAGTAAAAAGTGTCGAATTGTGTGTTTTCACTTTAAAAAAGGCAAATTTTACATAAAACATGATCGTTAGTTGTTGCAATTTCAGGTTGTTTTATATATAATTATAGTGCAATCTTCAGAAGGGAGGTTAAGTAATGCCGAAAGTAGTTTTAAAAGAGAACGAAGTTCTTGATGATGCACTGAGAAGATTCAAACGTCAGGTATCACGAAACGGAACCCTTGCTGAAGCTCGCAAAAGAGAGTTTTATGTAAAACCGGGCGTACGCCGTAAACTGAAATCAGAAGCTGCCCGTAAAGCTCGTCGTGGCAAATAACGAAAACCGAGAAATCGGTTTTTTCTTTTTCTGTTCCCGTATTGCCGCAAGGTATACTTTAAGCAAAGCAAGCGTATGATGGGGTAGAGGTGATTCAGAGTGCTTACCATGAATAAAAATCAATTGATGATTGAACAATATGAAGAATTGCTACAGGCTTCTCCCCAAGATGTCCGCCTTCGCTTAAAGGATATGCATCTCACAATCACCGGTAAGGATTTAAAGGTATGTGCGCTTACACGTGATGAAATTCTGATTGAAGGTATTATGGAAGGATTTACTTTTCATTATGAAGCGTGAGCGATTGATATTAGGTATGGATAAATGGGAAACAGCACTTGATTCAGCGCGTCTGTATCGCTTGGTGAAGAAACACAACTGGAGCATTTATGAATTGCAGACGAGTAAACAAGGCATTACCTTTTATGCGCCGGTTTATGAACGAAAAGAAATTGCCCGAGTAATTGAGCATGCGCATGTTGTCACAACGACCGGAATGGTTGGCTTTTTATTTCGGCAAATGAAGCGTCCTTTTCGCATCATCAGTGTGATGATATCCTGCTGCTTATGGTTTGGTTTATCTCATACGATTTTTGAGATCACAATGAGCGGAGATAAAGAAGAAAGCAAACAGCTGATCACGAAAACATTAAATGAAATGGGATATGAACCACCCTTTTATGATGCGGATATGGAAAAGATGAAGCTGGATTTAAAAAAGCGACTGGAAAATGAAATCGCATGGATGGAAGTCAGTAAAAACGGCAGCCAATATCATATCCAGTTTACCACAAAAGAATTTGCGACGATTACACCGCTACAGCAACATGAGCTGATTGCCCAAAAAGACGGTGTAATTGAGCATTTTGAAATTCAGCACGGCAATAAGCTGGTCGCAATCAATGATTATGTACATGCTGGTGATGTTTTAGTCTCTAATTTATTGACAGACAGCAGTAACAAGGAACAGAACCTCTATGTAAAAGGAAAGGTTTATGCATATACATGGAAAGAGGTTCATGTCGAAATGCCGAAGAGTGAATTAGCGAAACCGTTTCAGTTTTATCAGCTGTTATTTACCGCAAGAAGAGAAGCAAGTCATGATTTACGGAAAGATGAAAAAATTTATAAAGAAAATATTTTGCAATTTCAGGATAATACGGGTACAATAAGTATGGATATTCATTATACATTATTGGAGGATATTACAACTCCAAAATAAAGGAGCATCTTATGAATGAAAAGTACAGTATTTCCTTAGACGATTATACCATGGAACAGATCGTGACCCTATGCGGTCCGAGTGACAGTCATTTAGATATTCTGCGCAAAACCTTTGACTGTGATTTAGTCGTTCGCGATATGCATTTAACGATACTTTGCGAAGATGAAAAAAAGCGGACATTGATCTCGAAATGCATATTCGCCTTATTGGAAATGATTGCACATCCGCTGGCGATCGGAACACAGGAAGTGACTTATGCCGGCAGATTAGCGCTTGAAGGAAAACTGAATCAGTTATCATTGACTTATCAAAAGCCGATTGCCAAAACAATCAACGGCAAGCTGATTTATCCGAAAACGATCGGACAGCGCTATCTTTATCAGTGTATGGCTAATAACGATATTGTATTCGCGAGCGGTGTTGCCGGTACCGGTAAAACGTATTTGGCAGTTGCCTATGCGGCAAGCTTGTTAAAAAAGGGAGAAATCAACAAGCTCATTTTAACCCGTCCCGCCGTTGAAGCCGGAGAATCGCTCGGCTTTTTGCCCGGTGATTTAAAAGAAAAGGTAGATCCTTATTTGCGCCCGCTTTACGATGCGCTGTATGATATGTTAGGCAATGAGCAGGTAGAGAAATTGTTAGAAAAGGAAATCATCGAAATTGCACCGCTTGCTTATATGCGCGGGCGTACTTTAAACAATGCGTTTATTATCTTAGATGAAGCGCAAAATACGACCAAAGCGCAAATGAAAATGTTTCTGACGCGCATGGGATTTCACTCCAAAATCGTAATTACCGGAGATATTACCCAAATAGATTTAATTCAAAAAAATGTCAGCGGATTGGTTGACGCCAAAAAACTGTTAAACGGCATTGAAGGCATTGCTTTCGTCGAATTAACAAGCTTAGATGTAGTGAGAAATCCGCTTGTTCAAAAAATTATCGAGCGCTATGAACAGGCAGAACAAAGCTGATTTGCTTGTTTGATAAAGTTGTTTCTCATTGTTTTTTCCGCCTTTATTTATCTTGCTTTTACGCTCTCGCGACTTTTTTCGACGTTCATATCATTCAGGTTAAATTTAATACATATGATTACGAAAATATGAAATTTCTTAATCTAAAATAGACTAACTTTTCCATAAAAATGACATGATACGACACGAATTGCCAGAGAAACAATTATAATTAAATGCGTAGGAGGAAGAAAGCAATGAAAGAGAATTTGAAGATTTACATAGCAGATGAAAGCCTCGATATGATTCATGCGACAAAAGAAGAACTGCGCAAACACAGTGTATATCATATCATCGGCAATGCGTGTAATGGGGAGCAGCTTTTAAGGGAATTGCATGGAAAGCACATTGATATTTTGGTTTTAGATCTCATCATGTCTAAAAAAGATGGAATCAGTGTGCTGAATGAATTGAAAGAACATCAAATTACTGTCGATCATATCATTTGCACAACCCCTTTTATCAATGATTTAATCGTAAAACAGGTACAGCAATTCAAGGTTGATTATTTAATGATGAAGCCGTTTGATTTAAAACAGCTAATGGAAAAGCTGAATATAATAAGCGGTCTTCAGGGGGTGCATACAACTGCATCTGATCCGCTGATGAATACCGCAAGCAGTGATGAGAAAGAGCGCTTGTTAAAACTGGAATTGGAGAGTGAAATTACCTCGCTGTTACATGAAATCGGAATTCCGGCACATATCAAAGGCTATATGTATTTACGCACGGCAATTTTGGAAACATATTTAAATGTCGATTTTTTAGGACAGATCACCAAAGTATTGTATCCGGAGATTGCGCGCAAATATGCGACGACATCTTCCAGAGTGGAAAGAGCCATTCGTCATGCAATCGAGGTAGCTTGGAATCGAGGTAATATTGATGCGATTGATGATATTTTCGGTTATACGATTTCCGCAACAAAAGCGAAGCCGACGAATTCAGAATTTATCGCTATGATTGCCGATAAGCTTCGTTTAGAACATCGTTTAAAGAATAAAAACTTCATCAATGCGTATCGTTAAGGATAGAATGATAGCTTACCTCACAATCGGTGAGGATTTTTTTATTGCAAAAATAAAAATGATGAATTAAAAGAGATATAATTTTTTACTGGAAACCTCATTCATTTTCATTTATAATTATGACAGATGAGGAGCATATTATGGCAGGACGTGTATTGTTTCATATTGATTTAAATTCTTTTTATGCAAGTGCCGAGGTTTTAAAAAATTCGGCATTAGAAGGCTTACCGGTAGTTGTTGCCGGTCTGCATCGACGCAGTGTAGTATCAACAGCGAGCTATGAAGCACGGGAATTCGGTGTTCATAGCGCAATGCCGTTAATGATGGCACAGGAAAAATGTCCGCAGTTGGTTGTCGTACAAGGTGATTACAGCTGGTATGAAGAATTGAGTGATCGTTTTTTTCGCTTTGTGAAGCAGTTTTCTCCTTATGTGGAGCCTGCGAGTATTGATGAGTGCTATGTCGATGTTACCGAAGTGATCAAGCAGTATAAGCGTCCGCTGGACTTAGCATGGACAATGCAGCAGCAGATCTATCAAAAGCTGCATTTGCCTTGCAGCATCGGAGTTGGACCGAATAAGTTTTTAGCGAAAATGGCAAGTGATATGCGCAAGCCTATGGGTATTACCGTATTAAGAAAACAGGAGATTACGACAAAGCTTTGGCCGCTGTCAATCACTGAGATGTGGGGAATCGGTAAAAAAAGCCACCCGCTGTTAATCGCAAACGGTATTACAACCATCGGCGATTTAGCAAATCCAGAAAATGAATCTAAAATAATGACGCTGTTGGGAAAGCATGCCTATGGTTATATTCAAAATGCACGCGGTAATGATACTAATGTATTGTCTTTTAATACTACAGTGCAGTCAATATCGCAATCCACAACCTTAGATCGTGATATTGAAGATTACGATGAAATCAAAACGGTACTGCGGCGTTTGGCAAAATCACTGTCAAGAAGAGCACAGAATGATGATCTCAAGGGACGATTGATCTCCGTCAGTATTCGTTATTATGATTTTACCAATGCGGTGCGCTCAATGAGCTATCAGGAGTATACCAATGATGAAACAGTATTGTTTGAGCAGGCGCTGTATCTCTTTGACCGCAATCACAACGGTAAGCCGATTCGTCATTTAGGGATCGGGTTAGGATCACTGTTTTCACGTCATAAATCGATTGATCAGCTGCAAATGAAGCTGGATCAACCGGTAAAGGATTCTGTTGAAAATGTACTGGAACAGCTGAATGCACAGCTTCCGGGCATTCATTTAACAACCGCAGATAAAAAGCTTCATCACTCATAATTTGTCGAACGAATTAAGGACGCATCACAGTGTCTTTTTTCATACACTTTGTTAGAGGTGATTAACTTGAAAAAACGATTCTATTATGGATTACTGCACAAATATAAAAATGTTTATCTATTTATCACCGTATTGATCGCTGCCGGATTTTGTATGGGAATCTTTTTATCTCAGTATATTGATCATACGGATATTACTTCTCTATCATCTTATTTAACGACAATTCATGAGGTGAATGATACTTATCCGGCATTTGTAAATCAGTTTTTTACGGGAATTTTATTTATTTTGTTGGTATTTTTATTAGGTACCAGTATTGTCGGTATCCCATTCATTGCTTTTATTATTTTTACCAAAGGTCTGCAAATCGGTTTTTCTTGTGCCTTATTTGTGGCAAGCTATCATTTAAAGGGTATTGTCGGCATTATTTTAACATTGGCACCTCAAGTTATATTGGATTTATTGGCAACCTGTTTGATCGCTGCCAGTGCAATACAATTATCGATGTATTTAATTTACAGCTCTTCCAATCGTGAGCGTTTGAATTTTAAGCTTTTGGCAAACAGTGTTTTGAATGATCTGTGTATCGGATTCGTGATTGTATTAATCGCTGCCTATGTAAAATCAACATTGGTGGTGGAACTGATTAAACTGTTTCAACTCATCGGCTGACATAAAGCAAGATTATCATAGTTTTATTACTTTTATACTATTTGACTGTTCTTTCCTATGATAAACTTCTTAAAACCATGGCGTAAAGATTACGAATCGCATGGAAAAGTATTTGTTTTTCCGTTTTTTCCCTGTATAATTAGCGGTAGAAAAGAGGGAATCTATGGATTTATCAAAATGTCATTTAGATTATTTGCCGGGCAGCGATATTTATTACTATCAGCATCCTGATATGTTTCATACCAATACTGATACGGCACTGTTGGGACTGTTTGCGGATATCAGAAAAAGAGACACGGTATTGGATATCGGTACCAATAACGGCGCTTTACTGTTATATGCGATGCAAAAAAAACCGAAGCATTTAATCGGTGTAGATATTAATGAAGAAGCATGCCAGCTCGCCGACTATAATTTGAACCATTATCATCATGCACAGGCAGAAATCTTCGCCTGTGATATTTTACAATTCACTCATCAGCCGGTATCATGTATTGTCTGTAATCCGCCTTATTTTAAAGTAAGTGATGAAAAACAGCTGAATCATCGAGAACCGATTGCGAATGCCCGTCATGAAGCTAAGCTGACGCTTGATGCTTTGTTAAAAAAAGCAAGTGAATTATTAGTGGATAAGGGAAGACTATATTTGATTCATCGCAGTGATCGTTTGATTGACTTGGCAATCAGCTGTCGGATGAATCATATGGAAATAAAAAAAATACAACTTGTTTATGATGAAGCTAAAAGTGATGCACAAAGCGTGTTGATTGAAGCGATGAAAAGCGGAAAGAGCGGTTGTCGCATTTTACCGATCCATATGACGAGACGCTGAGTTTGTAAAAGGTGATAATCCGCTTTAATTATAGCGTAATTACAGGTAATATGTGGTATAATATTACAAGGTGATTACTATGAAGATAGAAGATGCGATTGAGGATTATCTGCATCATATCAGTGTTGTTGATCAAAAGGCACTGACCAGTGTACAAGCTTATACACGTGATTTACATATTTATGAAGCTTTCTTGAAACAGCGTCAAAGAGTGAGAATCAATGATATTTCCTATATAGATGTACAGGATTTCATTCAAACGGAGCGCAAACATAAAAAAAGCAATTCCGTGAATCGAATGATCTCAACACTGCATAATTTTCATCATTATATCACTTTTACTTATCCGAAGGAAAATGATCCGAGTATTTTTATACATTCTAAAAAAGACGGACGCAAGCTACCGAAATATTTCAATGAGCATGATATCGTACAATTATTGGACAGTTTCGGAAACAGTGATCAAGAGTTGTTTGAACATGCGATGCTGGAGCTGTTATACAGCTGCGGTTTGCGTGTAAGTGAATTATGTTCGCTGACGATGAATCAGCTACATTTGGATCAAGGATTTGTGAGGGTAATCGGAAAAGGCGATAAGGAGCGGATGATTCCGATTCATGATCGAGCAGTGCATATCGTTCGTGATTATGTGACGATCATAAGACCGCAATGGCAAAAAAAGCGCATGGCAAATGTGTTCTTGAATCATTTAGGCAATGCGGTAAGTCGTCAATACGTTCATCATCTGATTAAAACTAAACTTGCACAAATGAATTTGGATCCGGGATTATCGGCACACAGCTTCCGCCATAGCTTTGCGACCCATCTGTTAGACGGCGGTGCTGATCTTCGTGTCGTACAGGAACTATTGGGACACAGTGACATCAAAACGACTCAGATTTATACGCACGTGCAAAATAAACGATTAAAGGATGCATATGCTTCCTTTCATCCTCGTGCAAAACAAAAGGAGTAACTATGAGGTATCAGCGAATAATAACGATAGTAATTGATTCCTTAGGGGTAGGCGCTATGCATGATGCCGAAAAGTATCATGATGAAGGTTGTGATACCTTAGGACATATCGATGCTTGTAAAAATCTGCATATTCCTAATTTAACAAAATTAGGCTTAGCGAATCTGCATCCGCTTACCCATGTAAAACCGATTCAAGAGCCGATCGGCTATTATACCAAGCTGTCGGAACAATCATCCGGCAAGGATACGATCAGCGGACATTGGGAAATGATGGGTCTTCCAGTAATCGAGCCTTTTCCGACGTTTAGTGAAAATGGATTTCCTCAAAGTCTGATCAGTGAATTAGAACAGCGATGCGGCTGTCGTTTGATCGGTAATAAGGCGAGCAGCGGTACCGAAATTTTAAAGGAGTTAGGCACACAGGCATATAACGAAAACTGTTTGATTATTTACACATCGGCGGATTCGGTGCTGCAGCTGTGTGCGCATGAGGAACGCTTCGGCTTAGATCGCTTATATCAATGTTGTGAAATTGCTCGTGAATTGACAATGAAAAAGGAATGGAAAGTCGGCAGAGTCATTGCCCGACCGTTCATCGGAAATGATGCGAATTCCTTTGTGCGCACCGCGAATCGTCATGATTATGCATTAAAGCCGCACGGTAAAACCGTTTTGAATGAATTGCAAAACAATGGCTTTGATGTAATTGGAATCGGCAAAATTCATGATATATTTGCGGGAGAGGGGATTAAAGAAAGCTATCGCTCAAAGAGCAGTGTGATGGGAATGGAACAGACAATCGAATTAATGAAACGTAATTTTCACGGCTTATGCTTTGTGAATTTGGTTGATTTTGATGCGTTGTGGGGACATCGACGCGATCCGCTCGGATACGGAAGGGAATTGGAACGCTTTGATGAATTATTAGGGGAATTGATCAATGCGCTGAAAGCAGATGATCTGTTAATGATTACTGCCGATCACGGCAATGATCCGACCTTCAGAGGAAGTGATCATACAAGAGAAGCTGTACCGCTGTTGCTTTATGCGAAATCGATGCAGGGACACGGCTTATTGCCGCTACAGGATAGTTTTGCGGCAGTGGGGAAAACGATCGCTGATAATTTTGAGGTTCCACAGCCTCGAATGGGAACTTCCTTCATCGATCTGTTACGATAAATAATTGATAATAATGATTTCATATTTGAATTCAAGCGAAAATAAATAAGAACATCTGAAGTACAGAGAAGGAGACTAACTATGAGTAATTGTAATACATGTCCAAGCAAAGGGAAATGCGGTAAAAATGAGAATGCATGCGGAATCGTAAACAATCCTAAAAATCATATCAAGCATGTAATTGCGGTGATGAGCGGCAAGGGCGGCGTCGGTAAATCAAGCTGTACCGTGCTTGCGGCTAAAGCATTCAAAAAACGCGGTTTTTCAGTCGGTATTATGGATGCGGATATTACTGGACCGAGCATTCCGCGATTAATGAACGTAGTACATGAAAAGGCATACGGCACAAATGATGCAATCGAACCGGTTATCGATAAAGACGGAATTAAGCTGATGTCCTTAAATTTTTTGATGGAGGAGGAAAACCAGCCTGTTATTTGGCGCGGACCGATTGTCGGCAATGCAGTAAAGCAGTTTTGGACCGATGTTGTATGGGGCGATTTGGATTATCTGTTCATTGACATGCCGCCGGGAACTGGTGATGTCGCTTTGACGATAATGCAGAGTATGCCGGTAAACGGTGTGATTATGGTTTCGACACCGCAGCCGATGGTCTCTATGATCGTTTCAAAAGCAATCAACATGTGCAAGCAGATGAATATTCCTATCTTAGGTGTAATTGAAAATATGAGTTATGTATTATGCCCGGATTGTGGTAAACAGATTAAAATTTATCAAAGTGACGACACCGAATCATTTTTATCAACGAATCAATTATCGTTGTTATGTGAATTACCGATGATGGAGAGTGTCGCAATGATTCACAAGGATGATGATTTTGATACTGATAAACAGGCGAAACTGGATGAATTGATGAAACCATGTGTGGATAAAATCATAGATGCATGTAAATAAGAATACCCTGTATTCAGGAGGTACGAATGAAAATACCAATATTGATAATAACGAAACTGCTTTCTTTTCTTTTAGGTAAACTGGGGCGCGGTGGTTCTTTTCCCGGTCATGTAGCGCTGAAGCTAAATAAACATATTTTTCAATGCTTCCGCTATACATGTCCCGTAATAATTGTTACGGGAACCAACGGTAAAACTTCTACCAGTAATCTCATTGCGGATCTATTAATGCATTCGGGCAAGCAAGTGATCAACAATCGTAAAGGAGATAATCTTAAAGAAGGTATCGCAACTGCGTTTATTCATGCGGCTAAGCTGAACGGTCGTATTTCTGCGGATGCGATGGTCTTAGAAGTTGATGAATTGAATATTCCTTATATAATGAAGCATGTTAAGGTCTCGGTCCTTGTAGTTACCAACTTTTTTCGCGATCAGCTTGATCGCTCTCAGGAAATGGAACAACTGATTCAAAAGATTGAATACGCGGTAGCATCATTTGACGGCACCTTAGTATTAAACGGTAATGATCCTAATGTAGTAAGAATCAAATCTCATGCGCCGAATGCACAGGTATTGTATTTCGGTGTGGACAGATGTGCTGCATCTGTAGAAACCACGCAAGAAGCAAGTGAAGGTAAATTTTGTCCTCGGTGTAATCATCCGTTGACTTATTCCTTTTATCAGTATTCGCATATCGGATCATTTCATTGTACCGACTGTGACTTTTGTACCCCGCTGCTGACTGTCTGTGCACAAGCGATTGATATCAAGCAAGGCAGCTTTCAATATGATAAGCATTCTTTTCACGCTCCAGTACCGTCTTTATATGCAATCTATAACTGTATGGCAGTGATAGGAATTGCAAAATTGTATGACATTCCGTATGAATTGTGTGAAAAGGCATTTTGTTTGGCTACGCAACCGGCAGGACGCAATGAGACTTTTTATTGGCAGGGAATTGCTTATACATTGAATTTAGTAAAAAATCCGACAGGTGCCAATGAGGTGTTAAAAACGATTGAATTGGATCAAAGTGATAAAGCATTGATGATCGTTTTGAATGATCTTGCACAGGATGGAACAGATGTTTCTTGGATCTATGATGCGCAGTTTGAACGTGTGCTACAGCTTTCAACCCAAAAGATTTTATGTTCCGGAACCAGAGCATATGATATGGCGCTTCGTATTAAATATGCAGATTATCCGGGTGAAATTATTGTAATCGCTGATGAAAAGCAGGCATTGGATGAATTGTATCGTTTGCGCATGCGCAGCTATGTGATTGCGACCTATACGGCTTTGGCACCAGTGCGTGCGTTAATGAGGAAGGATGAGCGTGATGCAGCATAAAAAAATACGTGTATGCTGGATGTATCATAATATCATGGATCTTTACGGTGATAAAGGAAATATGATGGTTCTGTCCAAGCGTTGTGAAAACAGAGGCATTGCCTGTGAAATCGTACCATTGGATATCGGACAGGAAATGGATTTGACTTCCTTTGATTTACTGTTTTTGGGCGGCGGTGCCGATCGAGAACAGGTGCTGTTAATGGAAGATCTGTTAAAGCGTAAGCAGCAGATTGCGAAAGCGATGGAGCAGGGGACTTTCGTTGTACTGATTTGCGGAGGATATCAGTTATTTGGGCAATATTATATTGCCGCAGACGGTACGAAAATCGAAGGCCTGAAGTTTTTTGATTATTATACAGAGGCCGGCAGCAATTATCAGCGCTGCATCGGCAATATCGCTGTCTTCGCACAGCTTGATGATTTAACAACAACGGTGATTGGTTTTGAAAATCACGGCGGACAAACTCGCAATGTCAGTACACCGTTCGGCAAGGTATTATCCGGTTACGGTAATAATCAAAGTGACCATATGGAAGGCTTTTACAACGGGCAAGTGCTTGGAACTTATCTACATGGACCGCTGTTTCCGAAAAATCCCGAGATCGCCGATTTCGTGATTTATAAATGCTTGAAGAAGCAAAATCCTGATTTGAAGTATACCGATTTAACAAAACTGGATGACTCCTTGGAACAGCAGGCACGAGAGGTCATGCTTAAGCGAATGAATCTAACTGTGTAGCTGCTGAGCTATGCAGTTTTTTTATACATTATTTGGAAGTATTTATACAAATCAGCTATCTTTTTATTACCTTTTATTTTATAATATATGATATATAAACAGTTAAAGGAGCGGAAGAAGAGAATGAAAAAATATGTACTAGGGATTGATATCGGAATCACCAGTGTAGGCTATGGAATCATTGATTCAGAAACAGGTGCTTTTGTGGATTATGGAGTGCGTCTGTTTAAGGAAGGTACGGCAGCTGAAAATGAAACAAGAAGAAAAACCAGAGGCAGAAGACGTTTAACAAGGAGAAGAAAAACGCGGTTGTCTGATATGCGCAAGTTGTTGCGCAACAATCATATTTTAAATGACAATTATCAACCGATAAGCAATGTGTATGAATTACGTTGTAAAGGTCTGCATCAAAAATTGACTTCTGATGAATTGTCAGCAGTTATTTTACATATCACAAAGCATCGCGGCAGTATCCTTGAGACTGTAGAGGATGATATAGAAAAGAGTAAAGACGCAGAAAGTTTAAAGGCAACCTTACAAAAAAATGAGCAACTGATTAAGCAAGGGAATTATATTTGTGAGATCCAGTTAGATCGACTGCGTTCACAAAATAAAATTAAAGGACACAGTAATAATTTTTCTACTAAAGATTATGTGAATGAATTAACGGAAATCTTAAAGCATCAAGGCTTATCCGATGATCTCAATGAACAGATTATCAATATTGTAAAGCGCAGACGCGCCTATTATGAAGGTCCGGGAAGTGAAAAATCACCGACATCTTACGGGCGTTTTATCGAAGTAGACGGACAGATCCAACAAATTGACCTGATTGAAAAAATGCGCGGGAAATGCAGCATCTATCCTGATCAATCAAGAGCACCTAAATTATCAGTAAGCGCTGAATTGTTTAATTTATTAAATGACTTAAATAATCTTTCGGTAAGTGGGGAGAAACTGACAGTAGATGAAAAAACAATGCTTTTGAAGCTTGCCAATGAAAAAGGCAATCTCACGTTAAAACAAATCGTGAAGAATTTAGAGGTAGAAGAAGCAGAGATCAAAGGTTATCGTATTGATAAGAATGATAAGCCTTTATTCACTGAGTTAAAAGGTTATAAAAAAATTCGTAATATTTTCAAAAAAGAGGGCGTATCTGTATCGTTAAAGGATTATGAACTCATTGATTTTATAGTGGAAATATTAACCAATAAGAAAGGAATAGAAGAACGTAAACAAGCATTATTGGAATCGCAGTTTACTATCACTGAAGCTTTAGCCGATGCATTAGCGAATACAACCGGAGTCAGCGGTTATCATTCTTTATCATTAAAAGCCTTGCGACTATTGAATAAAGAGCTTTTTGAATCAACTTTTAATCAAATGCAACTGTTATATGAATTAAAGCTGTTTGGGGCAAATAAGAAATCTTACAAGGGTAAGAAAAACATTGAAGCAGATATTGATGCAATTTTATCTCCTGTGGCGAAACGAGCGCAAAATGAAGCATTTAAGGTAATTAATGCATTGCGTAAAAAATACGGTGAATTTGACTCTATTGTTGTAGAAACGACAAGAGATAAAAACAGTGATGAAAGAAAAAAGCGAATCAAGAAGTATCAGAGCCAAAATGAAGCTTCTTCCAAAGAAATGGATAAAATGTTAAAGGAAAGCGGCTACGATCCTGAAAAAATCAACGGAAAAACACGAATGAAAATCCGTTTGTATCAGCAACAACAAGGTAAAAGTGCTTATACAAATCAACCGTTAGAATTGCATCAAGTAATTAAAGATCCTTCTTATACGGAAATCGATCATATTATTCCGATTTCTGTTTCCTTAGATGATTCACAAAATAATAAGGTGCTGACTTTGCGTTCAGAAAATCAAGCCAAGGGGAATTTAACTCCGTTTATGGCTTTCCAAGCAAATAAATTCAAGTATTCTTATGCCGAATTTAAAGCAAATGTACTTGCGAATAAGAATATTCCGTATAAAAAGCGTCTGAACCTATTGAATGAGGAAAATATTACAAAAGAGGAAGTAGCGAAAAAATTCATCAACCGTAATTTAAATGATACAAGTTACGCATGTCGTGTAGTGTTCAATACATTGGCAGATTATTTTAAAGACAATGATATTGATACAAAGGTTCATACAATGAACGGTAGACTTACAGATTTATTCCGTAAAAAAATAAATCTTTTAAAGGATCGTGACGAAGATTACCTGCATCATGCGATTGATGCACTGATTGTTGCCTCAATCAAAAAGATGAATTTATTGAATGGCTATTTAAGTAAGTATAGTTTAAATGATTTATATAATGAAACTACAGGTGAAGTTTTTACTGTTGTGGATGATGACAAATTTTTCGATGAACGCTATATCCACTATATCATTGACTTAAAAACGATGTATTTGCAGAGTAATCAATATTATAATCATTTGATTGAACGAAAAGATATGATTTATCCACCGATGAAAATTTCCCATAAAATAAACACCAAGCCTAATCGTAAAATTGCTGATGAGACTATTTACAGTACACGTTCAGTAGATGATGTTGATTATTTGATAGAGAAAATCACTGATATTTACGATCCAAAGGAAAAGAAATGTAAAACGTTGGTTGAGGATATACTGAATCATAATGAGCAGAAATATTTAATGGCTCAACATGATCCAAAAACATTTGATCTTATCAGGCAGATTGTAGAATACCATTATACTCAATACCATGAGGATCCGAAAATGTATAAAACAGAAATAAAGAAAGGGAAATCAGAGATAAAATTAATCGGTGATAATCCATTGACGAGTTACAGAGAAGAGCACGGTCCGATAAGGAAATATTCAAAGAAAGGTAACGGTCCTGAAATCAGTTCAATCAAATATCAAAGCGAAAAGTTAGGAAATCATATTGATATATCAGCTAATTATCAAGTAGATTCTAAAAAGGTAATTCTTAAACAGATCAGCCCATATCGTACTGATTTCTATCGATGCGACGACGGTAAATTCAGGTTTATAACGGTAAGGTATACTAATGTTGATTACCAAAAGAGTACTCAAAAGTATGTTATTTCTGAAGAATGGTATGAAAAAGAAAAACAGAAGAAGGGAATCAAGGCATCAGATACATTCTTATTCTCATTGCATTGTGATGAATTGATTGGAATTGTACGACAAAAAGGAAAACCTTATTACTATGATCTATCTACCGAAAAAGAGGGAGAAAAGATAATAGCTGACGGTATCCGTCCGGAAATATTAAAGTTTACGGCGACTAATAATGATTCTACAAATATAATTGAAGTAAAACCGGTGTATACATATTGTAAAAAGCAATTAAAGTGCAGTATTTCAAATTCAATCAATTTAAAAAAGTACGCCACTGACGTACTGGGAAATTTATACGAAGTTAAAGAAAATTGCTTGAAATTAGAGTTTGATTAGTGTATAATATATATGGTTATATTCTAGCAAAAATCTATATGACCTAGCAAAACAAGGGTTTATCCCGGATTCGGCTCTTCGGAGCCTTTTCTTTTGATCAATTATGAGTTATAGAGTAATCTATATAGAGAAATGCGAATATCTGCGGTTATACTTAGATAATTTAAAGGTCGAAGTAAAGAACGATTCACTTTTATTTCCGATTTCAGATATTCAAATTCTAGTGATTGATAATTATCAGTCTACCATGAGTGTACCATTAATAAATAAATTAACAGAATATAATGTATGTACAATTATATGCGGTGTAGATCATCTACCGAAAAGTTATATATTACCGATGAACGGACATTTTTCCAGCAGCGGCAATATCTTAAAACAAATAAATTGGGATGAAAACAGAAAACAAACCTTGCATTCTATGATTATTAAATACAAAATATTAAATCAAATTGAAATCCTGAAAATGAATAACAAAAGCTTTGATGTAATTAAAAAGCTTTATGAATTTGCGGATAGTATTGTAATTGGTGATAAAACAAACAGGGAAGGTTTAGCGGCTAAAATGTATTTCAGAGCTTTATTCGGGAATGATTTCATTCGTTTTGATGATGATGTCATAAATGCCGGCTTAAATTACGGATATGCAATCTTTAGATCGTTGATAGCATCTATTATAGTTGCGAAAGGATATTTAGCGAACATAGGTATATTCCATAAAGGCAAACAAAATATGTTTAATTTAAGTGATGATATAATCGAAGTATTTCGTCCGATCGTTGATGATTTTGTATATAAGGAAATGAGCGAAGATATTCTTTTTAAGCAATCTCACCGTGAATCATTGATTCAATTAGCGAATAAAAAAATTGAGATTGATGAGCGCAAACAAACTGTAGCTAATGCAATACATTTATATTTGGACTCCGTTTTTAACTATTTGGATGGTAAAAATGATACCATTTTATATCCGTTACCCGTCATTTATGATTTATGAATTTATGCGATTGATATTATTTTTTGATTTACCGGTTGTTTCCAAAGCAGACAGAAAGCTTTATGCATCCTTTAGAAAGTATTTGATATCCAATGGCTATCTGATGATGCAGTATTCTGTTTATTGTAAACTGTTTGCGAATCGGGAAGCTGCTGTTAAGCATATGAATATACTGCAACGTAATGTACCTAAAAAAGGGCAGATAAGAGTTCTTTTAGTGACTGAAAAACAATATGCAAAAATAGAAATTATTGTTGGCGGCAGATCGAATCAGGAAACAATCGTAAACAGTGATTCATTCATAAAGCTATGAATTTGATTCATATTAAAAACGGATCGGTTAATAAAGAATTCCAAATAAATCAAGTAAAGTATCTGCTTTGTAAGAACAACGATGATTATCCTCTTTATTCTACTATTAAACAGTTTGTCAGCAAGGAGCATAGTGAATATAGGGAAGAGAATGATGTAAAGGCGAAGATTTTGATCGATGATCATGAGTTAAGCTTAAAGAATAATTTGTTTATTGAGATAACGGATACGTATTCTTTTCATGAAGACCAGAAATTGAATTCTAGATCTTTAATGTTGAAATACCTAGAAATAAAATTGCAGCTTACAGATTTCTTTGACACAATAAATACGATTGATATCTTATTTCATACTTTATCAGATGAATTCAATGAAAACTCAGCATTTAAAGTTATGTTTCAAACAGTAGGGTATAAACAGTTAGTAAAATTATTGTGTCCATATTATGGCGAGGATTATCAAAAGGATGAATTTGATCTTTCGCTGACAGAATTATTGAGCTTTCAAATTCAATTAATTGAATACATTGCGAAACATAATACTAAATATGATAATATCTTTGTTTATGGGAGACTGCATAATCCAAAACAATGTATTGTTGAACAATTAAATTCGTTAAAGGAATGTAAGACAATGATATTTACTGATTATTTCAATGGTGCTATGCAGTTGAATGATATATGCTTAATTGAAAGGGATTTGATTGATTTAGCTAATAGGGAAGCTTTTTATCGTTTGTTTTCTATGCGTTCATTCCGTTTTTTCACAATAGAGGAGGTTCAAGATATGATTATGAAGTATCTAAATACATGTTACACTCACACAGATAACGATATTTATCAAGAATTAGAGCGATTTTCTAAAAAGTAAATGATTGATATATCTTAATGTCAAAAGTTATGCTATAATACTTTTGAGGTTTTGCTACCATATGGATTTTTGCTAGAATGATACAAAATGATCTCTACCAACAAACAGGACCCGGTTTTGCTACCATATGGATTTTTGCTAGAATGATACTCTTTCGTCTCTTTACCGGTATTCCTTGCAGTTTTGCTACCATATGGATTTTTGCTAGAATGATACTAATTCTGATTTTTTACGTTTTCATACTCAGTTTTGCTACCATATGGATTTTTGCTAGAATGATACCGACAATTCAAGTGAAAAGAAACCCTCTTTGTTTTGCTACCATATGGATTTTTGCTAGAATGATACTGATAAATCTTACTTGCAATTTATATTGACTGTTTTGCTACCATATGGATTTTTGCTAGAATGATACAGAATCAGTACATAATAACACATTAGCGTTAGTTTTGCTACCATATGGATTTTTGCTAGAATGATACGGGTCAAATTGATATCCCTGAGCCATCGACGTTTTGCTACCATATGGATTTTTTCTAAAATCTAAAACAAGATAATGTAAAATGTAGGAAAGTTTTACAAAATAACCCGAATCTCTATTAAATTAAAAATACAGCTTATAAAATAAGTATAAAGTGTGTTGAGGTTATATTTTAAGTTAGAATATAAATGAAGATAATGAAAATTCAACTGTTTTTTATGTTCTAAGTTTATTGTTAAATCTCATATTAAGCGCCGGTTATGTATAGTGAAGTGGAAAGCTATAAGCTACATGGAGTTTTATTTATATTACATAACATACATTATGCGAAGTAATACATTTAAGTCATTTCTCATGTGACTAATATGAAAGGATATGGAAAGATATAAAAAGCAACGACATCTTTTCAGAATATCGTTGCTCATTACATAATCAATTTTATCACTCATCTAACACTACTATATCATGTATTAATCATCATTGCGTCTTGCAATAAGAACCATACGCAGAATCTGTGCTATCGTAGATAACAGTGCCGCAACATAAGTAAAGGCGGCTGCTCGAAGCATAGAACGGCAATCGTCAATTTCATCTTCATTCACGAAACTCCCCTGCTGTAGCTGTACAAGCGCACGGGAACTCGCATTAAACTCTAATGGCAGTGTAACAAGCTGAAACAGCGCGATCACTACAAGCATGATAATTCCGATATATAATAGAACCGGTGTGATATAAAGGAAAAACAATCCAAGAAATAATGTCAGCCAACCAAGCTTACTGGCAATTTGTGCCGCTGGAAGCAGCTTATTTCTGATCGCAATAAATCCATATTGCTCCTTATGCTGAATCGCATGTCCGACCTCATGAGCTGCTACCGCAAGGGAAGCAATCGAACGGTTATAATAGATATCCGGAGATAATCGAACCACATGCTTAGTCGGATCGTAATGATCAGACAGGATTCCGCCTTGCGCTACTTCTACATTAACATCATATAAGCCGTTAGCATCCAAGATCTGACGTGCGACATCTGCCCCACTAATATTCTTTTCATTCTCTATACGCTTATATTTTTGATAAGCACGCTGCACCTGCCCTTGCGCCCAAAGAACACAAATTAGTGCCAATAAATACAAATAAGTAGATTCCATTTCTACATCACCTCTTTTTGATATTGTCGTTATTATAACACAAAACGAATGAAAAACAACAGAAAAAAAAGACCGCATTTTCATCGAATGCGACCTTCCCTTTTATTCAGCTTATTTTACAGCTTCTTTTAATGCTTTCGCTGCCTTAAATGCAGGAACTTTAGAAGCAGGAATCTGAATTGTCTCTTTAGTAGCAGGGTTAATACCTTGACGTGCAGCACGTTCTTTTACTTCAAATTTTCCAAAGCCGCTGATATCAACCTTGTTACCTTTTGCCAATTCAGCAGTAACAGTTTCACAAACTGCCTCTACTGCCGCAGCAGCGTCTTTTTTTGTAACTTTCAATTTTTCTGCAACAATTTCAGACAATGCTTTTTTATTTAAAATTTCACTCATGTTCTTTACCTCCGACATGGTATATGATACCATTCAAATCAGTATATTTCAATACTTTTCGGCTTTAATAAGCGAAATTTTTTAAATTTATTGTATTACAGAACGATTGCGATTACATTTCCCTTTCCTTTATTTACCAATTTCGTTAAAATATCCTGTAAGCGAACTCTGGCAGCCTCAGGAATCATGGAAAGCTTCGCATTTAAACCGTCACGTATTAAATCACTTAGCTTGCGGCCGAAGATATCGGAATCCCAAATTGTTTCATCGTTACTGCCGTCTTCACGAAGCAGATAATTGATCAATTCCTCGCTTTGTTCCTTGCTGCCGATAATCGGCTCAAAAGAACTTTCCACATCGACCTTAATCATATGAATACTCGGTGCTATTGCTTTCAACTTAACTCCGTAGCGACTTCCCTGCTTTATGATTTCCGGCTTACTTAATTGAATATCAGATAATGTTGCACTCGCAAAACCATATCCGGTTTGTTTCACCATCTTTAAGGCACCTGATACGGCATCATATTCCTTCTTAGCTTGCGTAAAATCCTGCATCATGGAAATCAACTGTGCTTTATCCTTGATTTCAACACCGATAATTTCTTTTAAGATTTCATTGAATAACCCGGACGCAACCGTAATATCCACATTGACAATACCGCTTCCCGCATCGATTGTCGCAATATTGCTTGTTTCAATAAACTCATTTTGATCCAGAGTATCTGTAATATTAGCGACTTCACGCAGCTTATCTACAGAGGACATGCTATCCTGAATCGTTTCATTAAAGCTTTTTTTCAGCCAGTGATCATCACTTAACACAGCGATCCATTGCGGCATGTTAATATTGATCTGTGATACTGGGAATTCATAGAGAGCTTCTCTTAAGATATTATGCACATCATTCTCACTCATGGAATTCACACTCATTGCCAATACCGGCACCTCGTATTTTTCCTTAAGCTTTTCCACTACATTGCTGCAAGCTGCGCTGTTAATATCAGCGGTATTCACAACAACGATAAACGGCTTACCGATCTGTTTCAATTCATCGATTACCTCAGCCTCAGCTTCAATATAAGCTTCTCGAGATAAATCGGTGATCGTACCGTCGGTAGTTACAACGATTCCAATGGTAGAATGGTCCTGAATGACTTTTTGGGTACCCATTTTCGCTGCATCATTGAAAGGCATCGCTTCCTCACTCCAAGGAGTGCGCACCATGCGAATTCCATCTTCATCCTTGTAGCCTTTTGCCTCGGGAATCACATAACCGACACAATCAACCAAACGCACGTTCACTGTAAAACCATCATCAAATTCGATACATGCGGCATTGTTAGGCACAAATTTCGGTTCGGTTGTCATAATTGTCTTACCTACGCCTGCCTGAGGCAATTCATCGATCATCCGAGCCTTTTCATACTCATCATTTACATATGGAACCACGGCTTTTTCCATAAAGCTTTTGATAAATGTGGACTTACCCACTCGAACAGGCCCTACAATCCCTAAGTAAATGTCACCGCCGCATCTCTGCGCTATATTTTTCAAAATCTCAGGTGTATTCATATAAATCCTCCCTTATTCACTCTTAATCTATGTGAGAGAATTTTTAATTATACCTGTTTTCCTCGTTTTTATCAGTTAATTGAGCTGTTTTTTGGTCCATCAGCTTCCATATACGGGCCAAGAGCTTTGAATCATTATAAGAAAACTCATATAAGATTTCATACAAGTCCTCAAAGAAATCATTTTCGACAGATTCCTGAAGTGATAGAGTAGAAATGCATTCCAGACGATCTTCCCACTGTGTGAACAAATGATCCAAAAGCATTAAAACTTCTTTACGTTCTTCGCAATTCATCATATAAATAAATGCTCCATTAAATCTGATGAATGCTCTATTTCCATAGAAAAAATGCTCATATCGTACCTCCGTAATTCATTTTTCAATTACACGCTGTCATAGCATTCATTAATTACAGATTCGGATAAGAGCATTTATCACAGTATATTGGTCTTAAAACAAGCCTTCCCTCAGCATCAATTTAATACCATAAACAAAAGCTTGGGTACAACTATTCTCAGATAAACTATTTTTGTGAATTAACGGTAAAGCGATAAGAATCTTTACACATTTGTGTTAAGCTTTTTTCAGCCTTCCAATGTAATTCCCGCTCTGCCTTTTTGGTATCGGCGTAGCATTCGGGTATATCACCGGGACGACGCGGATCTATTTGATAAGGAACCTCAACCTGATTGATTTCAGCGTATGTATTCGCCATCTCTAATACGCTGTAGCCGCAACCGGTTCCGAGATTATAAATATCCAAAAGTTGACTGTCGTTAATCTTGCGCAAAGCCGCAATATGACCTTTTGCCAAATCAACCACATGAATATAATCACGAACACCGGTACCATCATGTGTCGGATAATCATTGCCGAAAACATGAAGACAAGGCAGTTCCTTATTGGCAACCTTACAGATATAAGGCATCAAATTATTCGGAATACCATTAGGATCCTCACCGATCAAGCCACTTTCATGAGCCCCGACCGGATTAAAGTAACGCAGAATCGCAATACTCCATGTCGAATCGGAACGATAAAGATCCTGCAAAATCATTTCACCGAACAATTTTGTGGAACCGTAAGGATTTGTCGATGATAACGGAAAAGCCTCTGTGATCGGGACCGTTTCCGGTTCTCCGTATACAGTTGCACTGGAAGAGAAAACTAAATTTTTACAGTTATGTCGCTGCATTACTTCACATAAATTCAATAGACAATTCAAATTGTTCTGATAATACATCAAGGGCTTTTCAACACTCTCACCTACTGCTTTATATGCTGCAAAATCAATTGCCGCATGAATTTCATGTTCATTGAAAATACGTTCCAATAATTCAATATCACGAGCATCACCTTCATAAAAAAACGGACGCTTGTTTGTAATCTGTTCAATCTTATCCAAAACCTCTGCTTTAGAATTCACAAAGTTATCAATAATGACAACCTCATATCCTGCTTGAAACAATTCTACACATGTATGAGAACCGATATAACCGCATCCGCCGGTAACTAACACTTTCATGATAAGACCTCCTTTATCATTTCATTTTGTATTATAACATCATGGTATATAAGATACAACTGTTTATCACACACGATTTATGAATCATTTCCTGCATTTGAATGAAACTGAATATGTAATGACAGGGTCATTTTTTATTATGGACCGTTTTGTATATTTTATAAGTGTTTCATCAGATTCTGTTTTATAAAATTCATTATGAATTCGTTTTGATTGAGATTTTTCAATCCGTAAAGTCAATATGAATATTTCAACCGATGTTTGCTTAACATAACCATGAAACTATGGTATAATTTATCAGGTCATTAAATTCCTTACATACAGGATAAATATTCAAGGAGGACAACAGAAATGGCAGTAAAAGAAATGATTTACGAAGGAAAAGCTAAGAAGGTATTCGCTACCGATCAAGCAGATGAGGTGCTTGTATCTTATAAAGATGATGCGACAGCCTTTAACGGTGAGAAAAAAGGAACAATCGTCGGTAAAGGTGTTGTGAACAATCGCATGAGCAACCATTTGATGCAGATGCTGGAAGAAAAAGGAATACCTACTCATTATATAAAGGAATTAAGTGAACGAGATACGATTGTGAAAAAAGTAGAAATCGTTCCGTTGGAAGTGATTATTCGCAATAAGGCATGCGGCAGCTTCTCAAAGCGTTATGGAGTAGCTGAGGGTACACAGTTAAAGCAGCCTACGATCGAATTCTCATATAAGAATGATGATTTAGGCGATCCGCTGATCAATACCTATCATGCGTTAGCACTTGATTTGGCAACCGATGCGGAAATCGCTGAGATTGAGCGTTTGGCTTTTGCGGTAAACGATGCTTTAATTGCCTATTTTGAAACTATCGATATTGAATTAGTCGATTTTAAATTAGAGTTCGGTCGCTATCATAATACGATCGTATTAGCGGATGAGATTTCACCGGATACTTGTCGTTTATGGGATATTCATACGCATGCGCGTTTGGACAAAGACCGCTTCCGCAGAGATATGGGCGATGTGGAAGAAGCCTATTTAGAGGTTTATAAGCGTTTGGGTATTTAATCAAGTTAATAGAAAGGAAGCAGAATATGGCAAATGATCGTTATGAAAGTCCCTTAGCAAAGCGTTATGCAAGCAAGGAGATGCAATATATATTCTCGGCAGATAAAAAGTTTAAAACTTGGCGTAAATTATGGATTGCGCTTGCCGAAAGTGAAAAAGAATTAGGTCTTGATATTACACAGGAACAAATTGATGAATTAAAAGCACATCAAGAGGATATTAACTATGAAACAGCACAGAAACGTGAGGCTGAGGTACGTCATGACGTGATGAGTCATGTATATGCCTATGGCTGTCAGTGTCCGAAAGCAAAAGGAATCATCCATTTAGGTGCCACCTCTTGTTATGTCGGCGATAACACCGATTTGATCGTGATGCATGAAGCACTTGGATTAGTGCGCCGTAAGCTGATTAATGTGATTGCACAGCTCAGTAAGTTTTCTTTGGAATATAAAGATTTGCCTACTTTAGCATTTACACATTTTCAGCCGGCACAGCCTACGACTTTAGGTAAGCGTGCCACCTTATGGATGAATGATTTAATGCTCGATTTAGAGGAATTGGATTTTCTATTGGAACATAAAAAGCTGCTTGGTTGTAAAGGTACTACCGGTACACAGGCAAGCTTCATGGAATTGTTTAATCAAGATAATGAAAAGGTTAAAGAATTGGATCAGCGCATTGCCGCAAAAATGGGTTATGAGCATTGTTATCACGTAAGCGGTCAAACCTATTCCCGTAAGGTAGACAGTCAGATTTTAAATGTCTTGGCACAGCTTGCCCAAAGTGCGCATAAGTTCTCGAACGATATTCGTCTGCTTCAGCATTTAAAGGAAGTGGAAGAGCCGTTTGAAAAACATCAGATCGGATCAAGCGCTATGGCATATAAACGCAATCCGATGCGCAGTGAGCGTATTGCTTCCCTTGCCAATTATGTCATTGCGGATACTTTAAATCCGGCGATCACAGCGGCTACACAGTGGTTTGAGCGTACCTTGGATGACTCCGCAAATAAGCGTATTGCGATCCCTGAAGCGTTTTTAGCGATTGACGGTATCTTAGAATTGTATTTGAATATCAGTGAAAATCTTGTCGTATATCCGAATGTCATCAATGCGCATTTAATGAAAGAACTGCCGTTTATGGCAACTGAAACAATTCTTATGGATTGTGTAAAACTCGGCGGAGATCGTCAGGAGCTGCATGAAGCGATTCGTGTACATAGTATGGAAGCTGCGAAGCTGGTAAAATCCGAAGGAAAAGGAAATGATCTGTTAGAGCGTATTGCGAATGATCCCCTATTCCCTATGGATAAAGAACAGCTTGCACAGCTGATGAATCCGAAAGCATTTGTCGGACGCAGTGTTCAACAGGTTGAGGAATACAATGCCGATGTGATTCTACCGCTGTTGGAAAAAGAGCGTGAGGTATTAGGAATTCATGCAGATATCAAGGTTTAAAACGCCGTTTGATATGAGTGTGAATCGACAATAAGTTTATTGAATATGAAAAAGCGGTAATGGGCGTATCAGCTCCTTTATCGCTTTTTTTATTCTTGATTACAACAGAAATAATTGAGATTAAAGACACCTTCTTTATTCAAAGACTTGAGTCTTCGTATATCAATCAAGATTCCTCAATCGTTATTTTTAATGTTTACCTATGACGACTTTCATTCACTTTTTTCAGCGGATTGCTTATCGTAAAAAGCTTGAATAATATCCCCGTAGGAAAACAGCTCCGTTACATAATGTCCGCTGAAGCAGGCGGTACACAGCGCATTACTGCGATAGGCCTTAGGCAGATCATCGATTTCCATAAAACGAAGTGAATCCGCTTTTAAATATTCACAGAGCTCTTCATCATTCATACGCGCGGAAATCAGCTCTTCAAAACTTGAGGTATCGACACCGTAAAAACAAGGATGTGTGATTGCCGGAGCGCCGATACGGATATGAACCTCTGTAGCACCTGCTTCCTTTAACAGTTGTACGATTCGACGTGAGGTCGTTCCTCTTACGATCGAATCATCAATAAGAATGATGCGCTTGTCTCTCACTAACGATTCAATCGCAGACAGCTTCATTCGTACGCCGCGCTCACGCTGCTTTTGTGTCGGCTGAATAAAGGTACGGCCTACATAGCGGTTTTTGATTAAGCCCAGTTCATACGGGATGCCGCTTTCCTTCGAATAGCCGATGGCGGCAGAGGTTGAGGAATCGGGTACACCGATCACGATATCGGCACTTACTCCGCTTTCCTTATCCTTTTGTGCCATGACTCTGCCTGTAGCGACACGTGCCTCATGGACATTGATGCCGTCGATCACACTGTCAGGACGCGCAAAATAAATATATTCCATCGCACACATGTGAACGCCCTGCGGCTTTCGATAATATTCTTTGGTGATACCTTTTGAATGAAACCAAACGATTTCACCGCTGTCAACATCGGTAATCTCTTTAGAGCTGCTCATCACATCAAAGGCACAGCTTTCGGAGCTGATCAAATATCCGTCTTGATAAGAGGCATAGGCTAACGGTCTCAGGCCGTTATGATCGCGAATCGCAAAGATTCCCTCCTCACACAGCACCAGACATGCGTATGCACCTTCTAAGCGCTGAAATGCCTGCTTAATGCGTTGAGAGAAGCTCCCCTTTCCCTGCTGAATCAAATGCAGAATGACTTCACTGTCACTGCTTCCTTGAAAGATACTGCCCTTTTTCTCTAATTCAATGCGCAGCTCCTTTGCATTTACAATCTGACCGTTATGTACGACTGCGAATTTATGCTTTTCCAAATTCGCAATCAACGGCTGCACATTTTCAATTTCATTCCCGCCTGCAGTCGAATAGCGAACATGTCCAATTGCACAGTCGCCTTTCAACTGACCCATGACAGATGGATAGAATACTTCACTGACCAATCCTTTGCCTTTATGCGCTTGTAAAACGCCATGATCCATCGATGCAATACCACAGCCTTCCTGTCCGCGATGCTGCAAGGCATGCAAACCATAATAAGATAAAGAAGCCGCATCTTCCACATGACAGACGCCAAATACGCCGCATTCTTCATGTAATTCTTCCAATACTTCGCTCATATTATCGATCCTTTTCCAATAGCATTCTTTTTTCGTTTGTTATTATACTGCTTTTTATTTCTGATGTAAACATGCTGATTCAATAAATTTCACAAACAAAGGATGTGGTCGATTGGGTCTGCTTTTCAATTCCGGATGAAATTGAACACCGATATAAAACGGATGATGGATATATTCGATCGCTTCTACGAGTGAGTCCTGCATACTTGTTCCAACTATATCCATTCCATGTTCTTCAAATAACTTGCGATATGCGTTATTAAATTCATAACGGTGACGATGTCGCTCTGTTATGCTGTTACATGTGTATGCTTGCGCAAATCGACTGCCTGCTTTCACATCACATGCATATGCGCCCAGTCGCATCGTTCCACCTTTCTTCCTTACTGTTTTTTGATCTTCCATAAAATCAATAATCAAATGATGGCTTTCAGAATCAAATTCATAAGAATTGGCATCTTCATAATGCAACACATCACGCGCAAAGGCAATGGCCGCAACCTGCATGCCCAGACAGATACCTAGATACGGAATGTTATGAACCCTTGCATAATTGGCTGCTAGAATCATTCCTTCGATACCTCTGTTTCCAAAACCACCGGGAATTAAAATTCCATCCACATCCTTCATCATAGTATGAACAGTATCTTCTCTCACACATTCCGAATCCATCCATACAATATCGATATTGCGCTCATTGACATAACCACCATGATGAAGTGCTTCAACCACAGATAAATATGCATCATGAAGCGTAACATATTTACCAACGATGGCAATACGTATTGTTCGCTGAATACTCTTGATCCGCGCCACCATTGATTCCCACTGCAAACTGGAAACGTGTTGTTGCGATAATAAAAGTTTTTCGCATATGATATCCGCAATTTGCTGCTTTTCCAACATCAAGGGTACTTCATATAACGAAGCGCAATTCACATTTTCAATTACGCTGCGTGTATCAATATGGCAAAAGGATGATATTTTTTCAATGATAGATACGGGCAGTTCCTGCTCGCATCGAAGTATAATTATGTCTGGTATAATACCATATGATTGTAACTCCTTCACGGAATGCTGCGTAGGTTTTGTTTTGAATTCGTCGCTGCTTTTTAATAATGGTACCAATGTTACATGTACGAACAGACAATTATCTTTCCCTTGCTCTTGTGCAATCTGTCGAATGGCTTCCAGATAGGGTTGACTTTCCATATCGCCAACGGTGCCGCCAATTTCACAAATTAACACATCCGCCTTGCTTTTTTTCTGTGCAGAATATATAAATTGTTTGATTTCATCTGTAATATGCGGGATCACTTGTACAGTTTCTCCAAGATACTGCCCTTCCCTTTCTTTATGCAACACATTCCAATAGACTTTTCCCGTTGTCACATTGGAATACATATTCAGATTTTCATCCATGAAACGCTCATAATGCCCAAGATCCAAATCTGTCTCGGCGCCGTCTTCCGTCACAAATACTTCTCCGTGTTGGATGGGACTCATTGTTCCAGGATCCACGTTGATATATGGATCCATTTTCTGCGCGCTGATGCGTATACCCCGATCTTTTAACAGCCTTCCGATGGATGCGGCACTGATGCCTTTGCCAAGTCCGGAGACAACCCCTCCGGTAACAAAGATAAACTTTTTCATTGATCATCCCTCCTCGTATTCTCTAATAATCGCATTTGCGATTTCCAAACGTGTTTTTCGTTGATTCATTGCTTCTTTTTCCAAGCGTTTATGTGCTTCTTCTTCTGTGATGTACTCATTTTGAATCAGCAGACATTTGGCACGATCAATCAATTTGATCTCTTTGATCTTCTTTACCATTTGCGCTTGCTTTTTCATTGCGTGATGATAACGATGCAAGGCAGCTTGTGCAAAGGCCATCAACTGTATCAATACATCCTTATCAATGGGTTTCATGATTGTAAAAATACCATATTCTTCCACTTTGGCACGAACCAAATCATAATGATTTCTTTTTACCATGACAATAAATGTCGCATGACTCAACTGCGCCATTGCGCACAGACTTGTAAATTCATGTGTATCTTGTGTAAAAGGAAGGTCCACAAAAACCATCGTGAATACCTGTTTTTTTATAAGTTCGATTGCCTGATCACTTGTAAAGGCTACAACAAAATCATGATATCCATGTGCGATAAAATATTCACTTAAAATATCAATGTTTTTTTGTTGATGAGCACAAATAAGAATGGATGGCATAGTTAGACTTCTCCTTTGCGTTATATTTACTGATTGTTTGAATCCAGATAAAAAGAACGGATAGCAGGATGGAGTATTTGTTTTACAAATTCACTGTTGCGTGCGATTTCCTTAGCTTCATTTAAAGAATGCGGCAGCATTTCCAGATTGCTTTCAAACATTACATCGGTTTTGCTTTCTTTTTGCAAGGATCGATGATGTTTGATGCCATCCATTCCTGCGCAAATCAACAAATAGCTGGCCAGATATGGATTGCAAGTAGGGTCAGCGCTTCGTACTTCTAAGCGTACATACGATTTACTGGCAGAAGGAATGCGTACCAGCGCAGAGCGATTAGAATGGCTCCAGCTAACATACTTAGGCGCCTCAAATTCACCTAGTCGCTCATAAGAGTTTTCACAAGGATTTAAAAATGCAGTAATCTCTCTGATATGTGCCAATATTCCAGCCAAGAATGGATATATGTAAGTAGGATCTTCTAAAGAAAATGCGTTCAGATTATTTTTAGACAAAGATAAATTGATATGCAGACCATTGCCGCTTGCATCTTTCATCGGTTTAGGCATGAAATTTGCAATGACGCCATGTGTATGAGCCACACTATCCACAATCCAGCGAAAGGTCATATAATGATCGCAGGATAACAGTGCATCATCAAAATGAAAATCAATTTCATTTTGTCCGGGACCTTGTTCATGATGTGAGCTTTCCGGTGTAATTCCCATCGATTCCAATGTCAAACAAATGTCACGGCGCAAATCCTCTCCTTTATCTTTTGGAAAAATATCCAAATAAGAGCCGTGATCGATCGGCTGACAAGACTGATCGATAGATTCCATCGCATAAAACTCACATTCCAAGCCGCTCATCACATGCCATCCCATGGTCTGTATTTCACCGCATTTTTGTTTCAACAACGACCGAGTATCTTTTTCATAAAGACGGCCGTCCGGATAGCGAATTTCACAAAAAAAACGAATCACCCTTCCTTGTGAAGGTCGCCATGGAAGAATATCCAAGGTGGCAACATCGGGATAAAGAAACAAATCAGACTGATCCACATTTTGAAAGCCTGGTATTGCGCTAGCATCAAATGAAATTCCATGTTTGAAAACACGTTCCAACTGTGAAGGCATCACGGAAATATTTTTTTGATTGCCTAGTAAATCACAAAATGCCAAACGAATGAATTTCACATCATTTTCTTTGATGAATGAACATACTTCTTGAATTGTACTTTCCATAATTATCCTCCAAAAATAAGAAAAAAGTGGTCATCAAAAGAAACCATTCCCTCTTGATGAACACCTTTGTTCATATGTATATGATAGCGAAAAGTATGATATTTGTCAATCAAAAACAAAGAATTTCTATCTTGATTTTAAATCCTTAATCAATCCTCTATTGTCCGCTGTTTCCATAATTTTTCAATACTCTGGCACTGGGATCATTCACATCGCAATTTGGCCATGTGGCATTGGGCATCCAGAAACCCTTGATCCAATGAGAGCGATTAGGAAAAAAAGATTCGAACAATTCCCGATAATATAAGGATTCTTTTGTGAATGGTTGCGCATGTGTATAGCATTTTCGTTTTGCTTCATATGTTGCATCATCATAATACTGATTGGCATATGCCTGAATGTCATCTACCAAAGAATGACCAACAGCGTCTGAAAAAGCAGCTTTTTCACGCATTCGTATATGTTTGGGCAAGTCCATGTCTGTAAATGCATGACGCAATAAATATTTTCCAATCCCATAATGATTACGCTTTAATTCAGGATCAATCCGCATGATATATGCGATCAATTCTTTATCGCTGAAAGGTACGCGTGCTTCCATGGCATGTGCTGCAATGCATCGATCCGCACGTAGCACATCATATTGATATAATTCACGAATCCGCTTTTCCGATTCTTTCTGAAATTCTTTAGCGGATGGCGCATAATCCGTATATTTATAACCGAACAATTCATCACTAATCTCACCGCTGAGCAATACTTTGACATCCTTCTCTTCTGATATTTTTTTACATAACAAATACATGCCGACAGAAGCACGAATCGTTGTAATATCATAAGATTCCAGATGATAGATCACTTCCGGCAGTACTTTTAAAACATCATCCTTGGTGATGAGAAATTCATGATGTTCACTGCCAATAAAATCCGCTACTTCACGTGCATAGGATAAATCAATCGCATCCTTATCCATACCAATCGCAAACGTTTTGATTGGCTGAGTGATGTGTTTTGCGGCAATAGAACAAACCAAAGAGGAATCCAATCCGCCGCTGAGCAGAAAACCAATCGGCGCATCACTGTGTAATCGTTTCAATACTGCACTTTCTAAACGGGAACGAATGCCTTTGCACAATGTCTCCAAATTATGGTTAGCTTGTATGCTTGTTATATTGGAACAATCATGATAACAGTGAAATTCTCCATCTTTATAATATGTGCCTATCGGAAAAGGATGGATGACATCACAGAAGGGCAACAGTGCTTTTGCTTCTGAGGCAAAGGCAATGCGTCCGTTGCCTTTTTGAAAACCATAAAACATCGGACGTATTCCCATGGAATCTCTGGCCGCGATCCATTCGTCACTTTCTTTGATATAACAGACCATCGCAAATTCTCCATCCAGCATATCAAACATCTGCGTTTTATATTTGCAATATAAAGGCAACAGGACTTCACAATCACTTCCGGTATGCAAAGAAAGATTTAATTTTTCTTTTGCCAAGAAGCGATAATTATAGATTTCGCCATTGCATATACAGACATTTCCATTCCATTCCATCGGCTGCATTCCTTTTTCACTTAATCCCATAATGGCCAGACGATGAAAACCCATGATACCATCGTTTAGCACTACGCATTTGCTCGCATCCGGACCGCGATGTGCGATGGAGTGAAACGAAGACTTAAAAACAGATAACGGTAAATCAGTTCCGCAAACACTCATAAATCCACACATAATCTTTCCTCCTTAATTCTCTACATAGAGTCTTTCATATGGATTTTTATTTTGCATAATCACTTCATAAAAATCCATTGTTTTGGGAAGTGTAATATGAAAATCATTCGCATATTCATTCAAAGCTTGATCAATATACGCTTTCTTTTTATCATCTACTTTTTTTAATTGTGAAGTTAGATGGCAAGCTTGTGATAAGTCGGACAGCCGTAAAATAATCGATCCGCCATGAGCGCCGCAGCCGCAATATCTGCCACAGCAGCTTGCTTCATTTTGCAAATTCAAAACAATCAAGGTTCCTCCTGATAAATATTCACCGAAAAAATCCTGTACGACACCACCTATGATCATCAGCGGCTGTTTGGTTTTCGTCGCTTTCATATGAATCCCACATCGGCTTCCACAGTCCTTTTCAACAAAGATTTTACCACCGCGCATGCCGTATCCAAGCGCATCTCCACACATGCCATGTAGAATTATCTTGCCATCATTCATCGTATTGGCACATGCATCCTGCACATTTCCAAACACTTCTATTTCACTGCCATCCAGAAAACTGCCCAAATTGTTCCCACAAGTGCCAAACAACTTAATTTTTTTTCCATTGGAGGCATTCGCAATGTATCGCTGTCCCAAAATATTTTGAATTTCTATGACATCTGCATCGCTTTCACGAATTTTTGTATTCAGTTCGCTCGCAGTAAGATTTTTTGCGTCAATCATGTGATCACCTGCTTCCTGCATGTTTGACTTGCAAAATACGCAGTTCTTCTTCTTGTAAATGTATCCCTCTCAACATCATGCGATTGCCTCTTAACGCTTCTATAGAACAAATACCCATACCGCCCATCATTTCTTTTAATTCCAACGTCCATGCTTGAATCAAATGAATGAGCTGTCGTTTTGCCTGTTCGACATGGAGACGCTTTACAAGCGCATCTTTTTGTGTCGCAATGCCCCAATTACAATTTCCTTTTGTGCAATCACAGCACATATGACATCCCATCGCTATGAGTGCCGCCGTTCCAATCGCAACCGCATCCGCACCAAGAGCAATGGCTTTCAGCACATCCGCACTATTGCGAATACCGCCAGCCGCAATTATGGAGACGTCTTCACGTATGCCTTCCTCTCGTAGAGTCTGATCCACACTGGCTAATGCCAATTCCAATGGTATACCTACATGATCGCGAATTCTGGTAGGCACCGCACCGCTACCTCCGCGCATACCGTCTATATAAATGATATCTGCGCCACTTCTAGCGATACCGCTGCATATGGCCGCAATATTATGTACAGCCGCTACTTTCACGATGATAGGTTTTTCATATTGGGTGGCTTCTTTCAAAGAGTTTACCAGCTGTCGAAGATCTTCAATGGAATAAATATCATGATGCGGTGCCGGAGAAATTGCCTCACTTCCCTCTTCTATCATTCTTGTATCAGCGATCAAAGCAGAATTTTTACGACTTGGTAAATGACCGCCAATTCCTGGTTTTGCGCCTTGCCCAATTTTAATTTCGATCGCAGCAGAATGTTTTAGATACGTTGGATCGACTCCGAACCTTCCACTGGCAACCTGTACAATGATGGAATCCTTATCCGAATAGAATGCTTTAGGAAGACCGCCTTCCCCACAGTTATAAAATGTGCCAAGTGCTTTCGCCGCCTCCAAAAGCGCTTGATGCGCCGGATAAGAAATAGCCCCTAAAGACATGCCCGCAAAAAGAATCGGGGTTTTTAAATGCAGATGCGGATGTACTTTGATTTGAATATTTCCATTTGTATCTCTAGTGATATGGTGGGTTCGTTTTCCTAAAAACGTTCGTACTTCCATCGGTTCACGTAATGGATCGATACTGGGATTGGTCACTTGTGATGCATTGATCAACAGATGATCGAAGTATTTAGGATATGCTTTGTCATTTCCCATGGAAGACAGTAACATTCCACCATGTTCTGCTTGTTGATAAATTTCCTGCATATCTTCCATTTGCCAATATCCATGATGATATTCATTTCGATTGGCAATAATTTTCAATGCATTCTGATGACAATATTCCACGCATCGCTGGCAATTTACACAAGATAGAGAATCGATTATCATCTTCTTTTTTTCTGCATCATAATGATATACACCATTGGCACATTGAAATTCACATGCACGACATGTATCACATCGATCTTGATCCTTGATAATTTCATATTTTGGCTGCTTTTTCATTTTGCGTCCTCCTCATAAGTAACAACATATGCTTCTTGTGCTTTCAGCGAAAACAATCGATTCAGTTGCGGACTCATTTTGCGAATGGCACTTTCTTCACTGGCCATATAGACACAGGATGCTTGTTCGCCAATCATCAAAGATCGAAGTTTTAAACGATCATTCATGGCGCCGACACCATCTTGAAAACCTAAGATAATACTGAACGGACCATTGATCAGCATCGATCCCAAGTTTCTTCGAAGCATTGTATAATAGCGTTTTTTATCCGGTCTCATTTGATCGATTTCATCCCAAAAAGGCGCTGCCAAAATATCCGCGCATTCTACAAAAGACAGTTGGTGTTTCCGCATCAGAAAATCCAATTCATATGTGATAACTTCTGTATCTGTCAATAAGGAACATGGATAATCAAACATTTCTATATAACGCCGGTTGGCATCGTAGCTGGATATCTCTCCATTATGTACCAAAGCAAAATCCAGCATGCCAAAAGGATGTGCGCCTGCCCACCAGCCAGGCGTATTCGTCGGATAACGGCCATGCGCAATCCATGTATATGCTTGATACTGATTCAAACAATAAAACTCTGCCAAATCTTCCGGATAGCCAACACCTTTGAAAACTCCCATGTTCTTTCCACAGGAAAATATATAAGCGCCTGTTATGGATGTATTGACATAAAACATTGTTTCTGTCATTTTATTTTCATCATGTTCTACACTCTCGATAAAATATCGCCAAATTAGCGGGGCGTCCTTGATTTGGGAATGTGGTTTGGTGGGTATTTCTTCTTCATGTAAGATGTTCCAATGATGAGACAAATACGCTTCACATGCATCCTTGCATTGTAAAGTATCATAAAAAAGATGCAAAGCATACTCGTTTTTATGTTCTGGATAGATGCCATACGCCGCAAAACCGCCGCCAAGACCATTGGAGCGCTCATGCATCATCTGCATCGCCTGCGTAATGCGCTCTCCGTTCTCACGGTGTTTATCTTTATGGATCAAAGCCGCAATCGCACATCCGGATGGTATGCGAAATTCTCCTTCTTTCATAGTGATCGCTCCTCTCAAAATAAAAAAAACAAAGAGCGTTGCACAAAAATGCAATGTGCATAAGCCTCTTTGCTTAACGTGTTTTATCTTAATCACTTCGCTACTTTTTGTCAAGTAAAATTTTAAAAATAAAAAAAAGGATTGACAACTGCTTTTCACATGTTTATAATTAACGCAAACAAGCAAAGGCGCTGTAATCGAAAGGTACAGTGTCTTTTTTTGTATTTGAAGAAAGGATGGATATTTATGAATACGATACCTGAATATTTTGGTGAATATGTATTTAACGATACGATCATGCGCCAGCGACTTCCAAAAGATATTTACCACAAAATGAAAGCAACAATGGAACAAGGTACATCTTTGGATTTGAGCGTGGCCAATGTTGTCGCAAATGCAATGAAGGACTGGGCCATTGAAAAACAGGCAACCCATTATACCCATTGGTTTCAACCGATGACCGGTATTACAGCAGAGAAACATGAAAGTTTTATTTGCCCGCAAGACGCATCTCATGTCATTCTTGAATTTTCAGGAAAAGAATTGATCAAAGGAGAACCGGATGCTTCCAGTTTTCCAAACGGCGGGCTGCGCGCTACTTTTGAAGCACGAGGGTATACAAATTGGGATCCTACCTCTTTTGCCTTCATCAAAGATCATACCTTATGCATCCCTACTGTGTTTTGTTCCTTTGATGGCTCTGCATTGGATAAAAAAACGCCGTTGTTAAGATCCATGGAAGTCATCAACCGACAAGCAATGCGTATTATTTCTTTATTTCCGAATGAAGGAATCACACATGTTTCGACCACTGTAGGGCCGGAACAGGAATACTTCTTAATCGACAAAGCGCTGTATGAACAACGACCGGATCTCATATTGACTGGTCGTACCTTGTTTGGAGCCAAAGTAACACGTGGACAAGAAATGGAAGATCACTATTTTGGGATGATTTCACAGCGTGTTTCTGCCTTTATGCAAGACGTCGATCAAGAATTATGGAAACTTGGTATTTTTGCAAAAACGGAACATAAAGAAGTTGCCCCGGCACAATTTGAGTTAGCCCCTGTTTTTACAACTGCGAATATTGCATCCGATCAAAATCAGTTAACGATGGAAATTTTACAAAAAGTCGCAGAACGTCATGGATTTGCCTGTCTGTTACATGAGAAACCGTTTGCGCATATCAATGGCAGTGGTAAACATAACAACTGGTCCTTGACAACGAATAACGGCATCAATTTGTTAGAACCTGGTCAAACACCACAGAAAAATGCGCGCTTTTTACTATTTTTATTAGCTGTTGTGAAAGCCGTAGATGAATATCAGGGATTACTTCGTGTATGCGTTGCTACAGCTGGCAATGATCATCGTCTTGGCGCCAATGAAGCGCCACCTGCGATCATTTCAATATTTTTGGGAGATGAATTGGAAGCCGTATTGGATGCAATCGAGAACGATCATGTTTACGATCAAACTTATGAACGATCCATGAAAATTGGTGTAGATGCACTACCAAAATTTCCAAAAGACACGACCGATCGTAACCGTACCTCTCCATTTGCGTTTACCGGAAACAAATTTGAATTCCGCATGCTGGGATCCTCCCTATCCATTTCTTGTCCCAATTATATCCTCAATACGATCGTTGCGGAAGAATTAAGTAAATTTGCGGATGTTTTAGAAAATGCAAATGACTTTGAAAAAGCACTGCATACATTGATCAAAGAAACCATTCAAGAACATAAGCGTATTATATTCAATGGCAATGGATATACAGAAGAATGGCTGAAAGAAGCAAAACAGCGTGGTCTTTTGAATTTACCAACCACCGCTGACGCCATTCCTTACTATATTACTTCCAATAATATTGCCTTATTTACAAAACACGGGATCTTCAATGAAAACGAGCTGAAAGCAAGAGATGCGATTCTCTATGAAACCTACTATAAAAAATGCAACATTGAAGCCTTGACAATGGTACGCATGGTAGAACAGGATATATTACCGGCTGTCATTGATTATGAAAACATGTTATTAATGAATGCTGAAAAAAAACAATTACTTTTCAAACAGGAAAAGCATACAACATTGATTCAGAAATTGGATGAATTAACCAATGCTTTATATGAATCCACGCAAACATTAAAAGAAAAATTAAAACAAATGGATGAACATGATATGAAAGCAGCTGCGATGTCATGTAAGGAATCGATTCTTCCACAAATGGACATTGTGCGGCATTATACAGATCAATTAGAAGAAATAACAGCGAAAAGCTACTGGCCATATCCGGATTACTTTGATTTGCTTTATCGCTCATAAACAAAAAACCTTATACTTCTATCTTATAAAGAAGTATAAGGTTCTTTTATACCGGTTAAGATGCATGCTCTTTTGAACGTAATTTTTGAATTACTTGTGCAAGTACATGTTCTGCCTGGTAATAAGGTAGTGTATCAAATAGATCGCTTTGTGCTTCGAAAGCTTCCATTTGTTTTGTATACAACTGTATCTGTTCTTTTGGAAGCTGTTTTAACGAAAGATATTCCCATGCCTGCGGATAAAGACGATGCGTTTGAATGGCATGACCCAATCTTCGCATACAGTCACAATGTCCATTCACCATGCAGTAATTGTCCAAAAATCCTTTCACTTTTTGCCTGCTTCTTGATAAAATTTGTCTAAAATTTTCTGGTGTCATTTCCATAATTGTAGCGCCGTGTTTCGCATCGATATGAAACATGGCACCAAGCACATACACACATCTTGCGCGTGCATCCAAACATTGCAACATGACATTGCTACAAGAATATTTCAATTCTTCTGCTAATTGCTCAGTGGCTACATTGCTGACATAAGGAACATCAAAATGCTCTTCTACCAAATCATTTGCATAAATTTCAAAGTTCAAACCTTGAAAACGTGAACGTTTTTCCCTTTCACGAAGCAGGTAATTCACGCTCAACCGATAGACCCAAGTTGAAAATTCGCTTTCAAATCGAAACGTGGACAGCTTATCCAAAATGCGCAAACAAATTTCCTGACTGGCATCTTGTGCATCTGCAAGATTACCCAACATGCGCAAAGATAAGTTGTAGACAAGGTCGCTGACAGAGCGCACAACCTGTTCCTGTGCATCCATGTTTTTTTCAACTGCTTGTTTGATAATGGTTTCTTCCATATGTATAACCGCCTCTTTCAATGATTAGATACAAGGAGTTCAAAAATGTGACAATCCACAACATTATTTATGCTGCGGAAACACTTTCTTTGGATGCTTTATGAATCCATGCGTTTAATTTCTTAATCTCGTGATATGCAAAACATAACACGATGATGCCGCTGGAAATATCTGCCAAAGGCCCTGCATAAAGAATACCGTCAAGTCCAAAGAACATTGGCAAAATGACAATCAACGGAATCAGCAACAACAGCTGTCGTAACGTTGATAAAATACTGGCCTTCATTGGCTGACCGGTCGCTTGAAAATAATTGGTCGTCACAATCTGGAAGCCTGATGTAAAGATGCCAAATAAATAAATGCGCATTGCTTTTAGCGCAAAATCTGTAAATGCATCATCCGCATTCCCAAACACTTTCAAAATTAAATCCGGAATTAATTCACATAAAAGCCAGCCCAACAATACAACGAAGGTTGCACATCCCACTGCCAAAAGATATGTCTTTTTAATTCGCTTTGGTAGATTTGCACCACGATTGAAACCCATAATCGGTTGTGAACCGACTCCGATTCCAATGCAGAAAGCGACAATGATCATACTGATTTTTAAAACAATGCCCATAGCGCTCAATGCGATATCACCGCCGACACTTGATAAGTTCCCATAATGAACAAGTGAATTATTTAATATGATTTGCATAATTGCCTGTGCTGACTGTGTGATACAGCTGGAAATGCCCAAAGATAATATTCTTTGCACAATATGCGGCTGTAAACGCAAGTCTGCCTTGCAAAAGCGCATATGCTTGCCCTTTTTCCAAAAGTAATATAACAAGACGAGCGCTGAAAGAATCTGTGAAGAAATGGTTGCGATTGCAGCTCCGCCGACACCCCAATGAAATACAAAAATATACAACGGATCAAGCACACAGTTTAATACGGCACCGATCACAATACTGTACATAGAAAGTGCCGGACTGCCATCTGTTCTTGCCATATTGGAAAGTGAAATACCAACTACATTAAACGGTAATCCGATAAATATAATTGCCGCATATTGTATCGAATATTCCATATTGGCATCGGTCGCCCCAAACAATGTGAGAATCGGTCTTAAAAAAACTAAACCGATCACAGCCAAGATAATACCACTTAATACGGATAAGACAAGCACATTTCCCAATGTCTGTTGTGCTTCTTCATCTCTTTTTTCTCCGAGCTTTATGGAAGCGTATGCACTTCCACCGGCACCGATCAAAGTAGCGATAGCAAGGACAATTGAGACAATTGGAAATGCGACTGTTGTGGCGGCATTTCCCAAATAGCCGACTCCTTGTCCGATAAAGATCTGATCGACAATATTGTAAACGGCATTTACCAACATGGAGATTACTGCTGGCAATGCAAATATGCGTAATAGCTTTCCGATCGGTTCATACCCTAACGGATTTCCGCTCTTACTGATTTTTGTTGCTTGATTCATTTGTATTCCCTGCCTTCTTTTTATGTAACGATTATTATAACTTTCAATTACTTTCTTCAATTATGAAATAACGTAAGTATACACCTGTTATCTTTGATTCCCAAGTAAATAATATCGAAATAAAACCGACCAGAACGATCGGTTTTAATCATACAAATAAAGATTAACAATCATTTATTTATACTAACTCATGAGTAATAATATTATTTACGCGATCGGGACCGACTGAAATTAAAGAGATTCGCGTATTCGTAAATGATTCGATAAAGGATAAATACTCTCGGCAATTCTGCGGTAACTCTGCATAGCTTTTACACTTTGTAATATCCTCATCCCAACCGTTGAACAGCTTATATACCGGTTTTGCGGATGCGACATCCTCTACAGCAGAAGGGATATAATCTAAGACTTCACCATTTACCTCGTATCCGATACAAATCTTTAGTTCTTTTAATCCGCTCAATACATCAATTTTGGTAATTACGATATCGGTTAAACCGTTTAAGGTACAAGCATGCTTTACAACATTAAGATCAAGCCAACCGCAGCGACGCGGACGTCCGGTAGTTGCGCCGAATTCTTTGCCGTTTTCACGGATATAAGCACCGATTTCATCTTCCAGTTCGGTCACAAACGGTCCTTCTCCGACACGTGTACTGTATGCCTTTACGACACCGATAATGTGCTGCAGGCGTTGAGGTGCTACACCGGCACCCTCACACACTCCGGCAGAAGTCGGTGAAGATGAGGTCACAAACGGATAGGTTCCGTAATTAATATCCAACATGGCAGCCTGTGCACCTTCAAATAGCACCAGTTGATCTTCATCCAATGCTTTATTCACTTCATTCACTGATTCGATAATGCGCGGCAGTAAGGCTTCACGAATGTCCGCAAAGCACTGTACCATTTCGTCATAATCAAACGGTTCATCATGATAGATATTTATAATTTGTTCATTTTTTAATGATAATGCGTAAGCCAAGCGCTCTTTAAACGCATCGAAATGAACAAGATCATGAACACGTAATCCGATTCTTGTATACTTATCGGCATAACAAGGACCGATTCCTCGTTTGGTCGTTCCGATCTTATTTTTGCCGGCTTTTTCTTCCTGAAGCTGATCTAATTTAATATGATACGGCATAATCAAATGTGCACGCTCACTGATGTAAATATGCTTTGTACTCATGCCCTTGCTTTCTAAAATGGATAATTCTTCCAACAGTACAAACGGATCAACGACAACGCCCGGTCCGATGATGCATTTCGCATGTTCATGCAGACAGCCGCTCGGCAGCAAATGTAAAATATGCTTTTCACCGTTTACCACAACTGTATGGCCGGCATTATTTCCGCCTTGAAAGCGCACGATCATATCAGCTTTTTCACTTAATACATCGACGATTTTACCTTTTCCTTCATCGCCCCATTGTGTTCCGACTACAACATATCCGCTCATTGTCTACCTCCGTTATGCTGATTCGCATTCATGAAAAAAGGTGTTCTGCTTTTTGACGGAACACCTGTTCCTGTACTATTATACAGAAAACACATTCATTCGTCAATCCTAAAGCAGTTGAATGTTTAGAATGTAACGATATATGAATGAAAAATAACTCATATGTTATCAATGATATATATCAAAACATTAGATTTATAATTCTTATTGAAAAGCATCGAATTATCTCATAGCGCAACAGCTAAAGGAAGCCGCGATTTTTTAAGAACTGTTCGATTCTCGCTAATGCTGCTTTAATTTCTTCAATACTGTAAGCATAAGAAACACGAATAAAGCCTTCACCTGCTTCACCGAATGCCGTACCCGGTACACAAGCAACTTTCTGATCCGCAAGTAGTGCTTCACAAAAGGCTTCACTGGTAAGATTAGTACTTTTGATACAAGGGAAAATATAGAATGCACCCTGCGGCATATGTGTTATCAAGCCTAATTTGTTAAAGCCATTAACGATAAAGTTACGGCGTGTGAAATAAGAATCACGCATTTCAGCGACATGATCCATACCGTTGCGCAGTCCTTCGATCGCACCGTATTGAGCAGCGGTTGGTGCGGACATGATTACATACTGGTGAATTTTATTCATTGCCTTTATGAGATATTCATTGCCGCATACATAACCTAAACGCCAACCGGTCATCGCAAATGCCTTGGAAAAACCGGAAATCAATAATACCTGATCTTTTATTTGGGGGAAATTCGCTGGTGAACAGTGTTTTACATCGTAAGACAGCTCGGCATAAATTTCATCACTGATCACAAGAATGCCCCTTTCCTGAATGATCGGTACAAGCGGTTCATAATCCTCATACGTCATTACGCCACCGGTCGGATTGCTGGGAAAGTTTAACAGAATCGCTTTAGTTTTCGCGGTAATTGCGGCAGCCAATGCTTCCTTGGTCAGCTTAAATTGATTATCTGCCTTTAACTCAATAATAACCGGTTTCCCCCCTGCCATTACCACACTCGGCTCATAGGCAACATATCCCGGGCTTAATACGATCACTTCATCGCCTTCATTGATAATTGCACGCATCGTGATATCAATCGCTTCACTTCCGCCTACCGTCACAATGACATTTTCCTTAGGCTGATAAGATAAGTCAAAGCGCTGTTTTAAATAGCGACAGATCTCCTTACGTAGTTCAAACAAACCTTGATTGGCGGTATAAAAAGTTTTTCCCTGTGAAATAGAATAAATCGCAGCTTCACGGATATGCCATGGTGTCGCAAAATCCGGTTCACCGACACCGAGCGAAATTACTCCCTCGGTTTCCGATGCCAAATCGAAAAACTTTCGAATACCGCTGGGTTTAACCTGCTTCACTCGTTCGCTTAACATCATTTCTTTTCTCATGGCGTTACAAGAAGTCGTTCCTTAACTTCTTCCTCCTCTTCAAAGATAATACCTTCACCTTTGTATTTCTTCAGCACAAACAGGGTACAAGTACCTGTAACCTTTTCAATACAGGCTAATTTACTACCGACAAAATGTGCGATTTCCTGCATAGTCTTACCGTAAATCGTAACAATAAATTCACTTTTCCCGCTCATTAAATACATAGTATCAACTTCCGGATAGCGATAAATCAGTTTTGCGATGCGATCATATCCGAATTCGCGCTCCGGCATTACACTGACCTCAATCAGTGCCATAACACGATCTACATTGGTTTTATCCCAATTAATCAAGGTATGATGTCCCAAAATTACTTTTTCCTTTGTCAATCCATCAATCGCATTATTAACTGTTGCTTCCGTTTCATTTAATGCGGCAGCTAAATCACAGGTGTTCATTCGTGCATCTTTCTCTAATAGCTTTAACAACGCTGTTTCATTCATAAAATACTCCTTTCCCTTACATGATTTTTGGTATTTATCAATCAAAATTATTGTTCATTTCCTACTTCATTTAATACAAGACCTTTATTTTGATCCAAGGCCCATTTGATTCCCCAGTTATTTAAGAAAATCAATAAGTTTCTGCCCTTTAGATCCTTCACTCGTTTGGTATCACTGTTTAAATTCAAGCTATTGGGGTCTAACGTCTGATCCTCAATCCATCGTACACATTGGTACGGCAGAATATCAAGCTTAATATCGACATTATATTCACTCTTAAGACGTTGTTCCAACACATCAAACTGCAATACACCGACACCGCCGACAATGATTTCTTCCATGCCCAAGTTTAATTCCTGAAATACTTGAATGGCACCTTCCTGCGCAATTTGAGTGATGCCCTTTGTAAATTGCTTCCGCTTCATCGTATCTTTTTGTGTTACTCGCGCAAAATGCTCGGGTGCGAATGTCGGTATTTTATGAAACAGGAATTGATGAGACGGATGACACAGTGTATCACCGATCGCAAAAATGCCGGGATCAAATACTCCAATCACATCACCCGCATAGGCTTCATCAATTATTTCACGATCCTGTGCCATAAATTGCTGCGGCTGTGCAAGCTTTATTTTTTTACCGCCCTGCATATGATATACTTCCATACCCTTTTCAAACTTACCGCTGCAAATGCGCATGAACGCGATACGATCACGATGCGCTTTATTCATATTCGCCTGTATCTTAAAGACAAAAGCCGTAAAATCCATTTGAAACGGATCGATTTCACCAATATCAGATGTTCTTGGACGTGGTGAAGTCGTCATTGCCAAGAAATGTTTTAAAAACGGTTCTACCCCGAAATTCGTTAAGGCGCTGCCGAAGAATACCGGAGTCAGCTTGCCCTGTGCAATCAAGTCTTCATCAAAGGCAGTACTTGCCATATCAAGCAATTCACTGTCTTCCTTCAGCTGTTGAAAGAAATGATCTCCAAGAACAGCTCGAAAGCTGTCATCCTGTAAGCTTCCTTCCAGCTTTTCTGCTTCTTTCTGTCCGTGATCACCGCCGTGAAAAGCGATAATACGCTCATGATCACGCTCGTAGACACCTTTGAATTCTTTTCCCGAACCAATCGGCCAATTCATCGCATAGGTGGAAATTCCCAGTTCATTTTCAATGTGTTCCAGCAATTCAAATGGATCCATTGCGGCTCGATCCATTTTATTGATAAACGTAAAAATCGGAATATGTCGCAGCAGACATACCTTAAATAATTTTTTGGTCTGTGCTTCTACACCCTTTGATGCATCAATCACCATTACGGCAGAATCCGCTGCCATCAAGGTACGATAGGTATCTTCACTGAAATCCTGATGTCCAGGAGTATCCAAAATATTGATACAATAATCATCATATTCAAACTGTAATACAGAAGATGTTACCGAAATACCGCGCTGCTTTTCTATTTCCATCCAGTCAGAAACCGCATGCTTATTCGCTTTTTTACCTTTGACACTGCCAGCTTGATTAATAGCACCGCCGTATAATAAAAGCTTTTCAGTCAAGGTTGTTTTTCCGGCATCCGGATGGGATATAATAGCGAAAGTCCTTCTTCGCTCAATTTCATGTTGTAAAGTTGTCATAATATCCTCTCTTTCTCTTAAATTACTTTGAAAGATCCGTTTACATTTTATCCCTCACTTTCATAAAACGCCTTTTAATTATAGCATGAAGCGCCCTTCTAATCCACTTATTTTGAAAAGCGCAACTGCTTGTGAAAAAATTTCGGTTCTGTGACTGTACCCGACCATGTTAAATGAACAGTATTGATCATTATTTCCTAAGAGTCATTTGCTATTAAGATATGAATCCGTGCAGAATCTATATTATCTATATCAACAGCACTTGTAAGAAAACGGTATAGAGACTAAAACAGTCTCCTTCAAAAAAAGCTGACGCTATGCCTATGCTTCGGCATAAATCAGCTTCATAGAATTAATCAATTTCATTTTTTAAATCACGTAGCATTAAATCACTTGCGGATTGGTGCGGGTTCTTTCCTTCATAGATCACTCGATAGATTTCAGTGACAATCGGCATCGGAATCCCATGCTTCTTCGCTACCTCATGAACAATTTTTACAGTCCGAATTCCCTCTACTGTCTTAGTATTCGTTTTCAAGAAGTTCTCGGCACTGCCTTCTTTTCCGATTGTAAAACCGGCTTGGAAATTACGTGAATGACTGCTTGTACAGGTCACGATTAAATCACCGATACCTGTTAATCCCATCATCGTACTTTCCTTACCGCCCATGGCGCTGCTATAGCGAATCATTTCCGCCAAACCTCTGGTAATCAGCGCTGCTCTTGTATTATCACCATATCCTAAACCGGCTAACATGCCGCTTGCCAAGGCAATGGCATTTTTCAAAGCGACACCGATTTCACTGCCGATTTCATCACTTCCGCGATAGACACGTAAATATTGGTTAGAAAACAAACGCTGAATTATTTCGGCATCTTCTTCTTTTTGAGATACGGCACAAATCGTTGTCAGCATTCTGATCACAACTTCTTCCGCATGAGACGGACCGATCAAAGAGACTACGCTGCTTAATTTATCTTTAGGCATGACAGAACGGATAACCTCTGACATTCTGCCGTTGGTTTTCGGGTGAAAGCCTTTTGCGGTATTTACAATAATAACCGGATGATCAACCAATTCACTGACTTGTGTACACACAGCTTCAATTGCAATACTCGGAACACTTAATACAATCACATCGGCATCTTTTACGACCGAAATATCGGTTGTTGCCCGCAGTTTAGAATTTAAGGCAACATTTGGAAAATACTTGTGATTTTGATGATGCTCATTAATATCATTGATTTCCGATTCATCTAAACCGTAAATGATTACATCTTCCTCTTTGTCCTGTAAAACCTGTGCTAAGGCACTGCCCCAGCTTCCGCTTCCAATAACAACTGTTTTCATAAGTTACCTACTTTCTTTCACGTGCGATAATACGCAGTGTGGTTCCGGTGAAGCCAAACGCTTCCCGCAAACGATTTTCTAAATAACGCTGATAGGAAAAATGCAGTAAGCTCGGATCATTTACAAATAAAACGATAGTAGGCGGTGCAACTGCGACCTGTGATGCGTAATAGATCTTAAGTCGCTGACCTTTATGTGTCGGTGGTGGTGTCATCAACTGTGCATCCATAATCACTTCATTTAAGATATTGGTTTGAATACGCAATAAGGCATAATCATGAACCTCATCGATCAGTGGCAGTAAAGCATTGACTCGTTGTCCGCTCTTTGCCGAGACAAAGAGAATTGGTGCATAATCTAAATAGATAAACTCCTGTCGCAGTTTTTTAGTGATCTGATTCATCGTTTGCTCATCTTTTTCTACTGCATCCCATTTATTATAAACAAGAATGACACCCTTGCCTGCTTCATGTGCATATCCGGCGACATGCTTATCCTGTTCTCTGATTCCTGTTTCACCGTCCAGTACCACAAGCACAACATCACTGCGCTCAATCGCACTCATTGCACGCAGCACACTGTATTTTTCAATTGATTCGTATACCTTTCCGCGCTTTCTGATACCAGCTGTATCAATCACGACATATTCCTTACCGTCACGTTGAAATGCCGTATCGATAGCATCTCTTGTGGTTCCTTCGATTTGACTGACAATGGAGCGATCCTCATTTAACAACGCATTGACTAAAGAGGATTTCCCTACATTGGGACGGCCGATCAAACAGAACTTTGTCATCCCTTCATAGTCATTGATTTTCTTTTTGGGAAAACTGCGAATTACTTCATCTAAAATATCGCCGATTCCGATACCGTGTATTCCGGAAACTGCGGTAGGATCACCGATTCCTAAATTATAAAATTCATAGATATTAGCTTGCATTTCTGCATTGTCGACTTTGTTCACAGCTAATATGACCGGCTTTTCACTGCGCTGCAACATGCGCGCAATATATTCATCATCATTGGTCAAGCCTTCCCTGCCATTTACGACGAAAATAATCACGTCGGCTTCATCAACAGCAATTTCTACCTGCATGCGTATTTCTTCCTGAAATGGTTGATCGGCTAATTGGATTCCTCCGGTATCAATCAGGCGAAATTCCTGTGTCAGCCACTCTACTTTACCGTAAATGCGATCTCTTGTCACACCGGGTGTATCTTCAACAATGCTTTTTCGTTCACCGATCATACGGTTAAAAATCGTTGATTTCCCAACATTCGGGCGACCAACGATTGCGGCTATTCCTCTAATCATAAGTACGCTGCATCATATTTTTGATACAGCTCACCTCCTATCCACATATGTCAGTGATAATATTTGATACTTTTTCTACAACTTCTTTGATACTCATATCGCTTGTATCAATCTCAATTGCATCACTTGCTTTTTTCAGCGGAGAAGCTGCTCGATGAGTATCCTGATAATCACGCTGTACAATATCCTTATAAATTGTATCATAATCAGCGTCGATACCTTTTTCCATATATTCTTGAAAACGGCGCTTAGCCCTCGCTTCTACGCTTGCGACCATATAAATTTTCACATCGGCATCAGGCAATACGACCGTACCTATATCACGACCGTCTAAAATATAACCTTTTTCTTCGGCGATTTCCCGCTGCATCGCAACAAGCGCTTCACGCACTTTCGCAAACGTCGATACTTTAGACGCAGCCATTGAAATTTCATTCTGTCTGATCTCAAGCGTTACTTTTCGATTGTTAAGATATACATCCTTATTTTCATCAAAGCGAATATCCGCATTCTTTATCGTTTCATATAAACTATTTTCATCATCTAAAGCAATTCCCTGTGTGATTGCCGCATAAGCACAACAACGATACATAGCACCGGTATCCAAATGCGTTAAATGAAACCGCTTAGCCAATAAATCGGCAATCGTACTTTTACCGGCAGCGCTCGGACCGTCAATCGCAATATTTAATTTCATCAGACAAGACCTCCGGCTTGAATGACCCAGTAAATAATAATACCGATTATAACTAATAATGCCAAAATTAAACAGCCTAAAATCACATTCAACATTTTATTGGTTTTTTCTACGCCTTCACTCAGATCATTGAGATCATCCTCATACTCATTTAACTGCACACGCAGCTGTTGCGTTTCTTCAACCAGTTTTTGATGAAGCTTTTGTTCACGTTCAACCTCTGCCTGTAATTCCTTGGCAGCGACCGGCTTTGGTTTCGGTTTGTTTTGCATTACCGGCTGCTTTTCCTTTTTTTCAGCAGCACTCTGGTTTACATTAACAGGCTGTGCAGAAGGAGTCATTTTCGTTTTCGGCTGCTTTGCTGGCGATTCCTTTTTCAGTTCCTGTGGGGTCACATCTGTCGGTTTCACCACCTCAACCGTAGCTTCGGCAGGCTTTGACTCATCAGCTTTTTTTGTATCCGTGCGTTGTATTAAAGGCTCAGGCTGAAGCGCTTCTTCCTCTAATAAACTTTTTACCTGTGCGGCGATATCCTCGCGATTTTGAATCACTGCTTCCTCTTGCTTCACTTCCTTGACCTCATCTTCAATATTCTGAATATAGTCACTACGTTTGGCTCTTGAAACAGCATTCAAACGATTTAAAATATCAATCTGCGTATTCTCACTTTCACGATTTCCTTTTTTTATATTATATTCACGAACCTCATTAATAAAATCATCTAAATATTCATTACGAAATTCCTGCATAGTGGAATCATTATCATCATAGATTGATGTTTCAACCCGCTCTCGTTGCGGTGTATTAGGTTCTTCCTCAGTGATTGTCACTTTTTTAAAGATAGAAGGATCTATTTCATTTAAACGCTTCGCATAAGACTGCAGCTTTTCTTCCGGCGGTGTATCTGTACCGATACTGTCATCTTCAATCTGCTTACGCAAATCTTCATAACGCTTGACCCTTGATAAAGTTTCCATAAGAAAAACCTCCTAATCAAATATTATTATACCAAACTTCTGCATGAAATGGTATGTATAATTCATTAGAAATCTATAAATATTGAAAAAAACAATCACTGCCGGATCATCAATCCCGTTTATCATATGAAAACCATCGAATAGATACCCATAAGAATCCGTCGATGGTTGAAGAATTATTGATCAATTTTTACTTTTATGAGAATCACTACATCAAGCTTTTATAGCGAATAGACGACGCAAAAGAGCTGAACGGGACAAATACTGCAAGTGCCATAAAAGCCAATATATCCGCATTTAATGATAACCCCTGCATCTGATACAAATATGCAATGATTCCGATATAAATGCCGCAGAACAAAAAGTCCTTCCATTCGATCGATTGACAGCTTTCCGTATAAAAACGCATTGTAATGATCAAAAAAATCAGAAATAGCGGGATGCTCTCATAGATTAACGGATCGATGAAACGCATCATATGACCGAAATCGAGCATGAGCCAATAAAAAACGGTTGCGGTAAACAGATTTAACAACATAATTCCACCTCATTGTTATCATGGTCAAAAGTATATCTCGTTATTCAAGATCAATGATTGATAAAGACGCAATATCATATACAATCTTCAGTTGTTGATCATTCAATCGAATATAACAGCACTCTTGCTCATAATCCAAACGAATCAAAACATCGCGATACTGTATTTGCTCAGGCTCAGCGATGCATAAGGTTTCATCACTTTCATTATTCGTATCATTTTGCGGTTCGGCTGTTTGTGAATCAGCATTATTTTTACTTCCATGCTCTTTTTCCAACAAGCACCGATTCATTTCTTTCATACGCAGTTTCGTTCGATAGATTGCCGCAATTTGTGCATCAAACAGATTCATATCCTTTTTCGCATTTTGCAGGGCAACCGCAGAAAAGATGATAAGCAATGAACCTGCACAAACAATATTTAGCCAAAGCAGTGCATATACACTGAAAAAACCGTTATTCTTCACAGGCAAGCACCACCCTTTTTATTTTATTTAAACGCTTGGTCGTCATTTGAAAACAGCTTTCCTGCTTCGTAAAACTCACTTCATCGATATTCTGTAAAATGACTTCAAAACCTTTGCGCTTTACAAGTTTATTTTCATATTGTGTTAAATAATAAGCTTCCCGATGATATGTAAAATGCAGTTGATTTTGTTCAATGTATAAATTATTAGACTGCGCTAAGATCAATTGCAGCTGTTTGACAGCTAAACGATCTTCAGCTTCCCGATCACTTACGGCACTTTTTATGAGCAGCTTTGCCGTCTGCGTCAATAATGTGCATACCAAAGCTGCACAAAGCAAAGACAGCAATGCTTCAATCATTGTAAATCCGTGTTCCTGCTTCATAGATTTCATAGATATCTAAATTCTCCTCTGATTGCATTGATTGAGCGCGTATTTGCAATGCACATACTAGTATCAGCAACATAATCATTACCAAAGATAATGCTGTGATCACATCGATCAATAAAAACCCACGCTCATTTTTTAACATACATTCGCCCGCTTCCCAGTTGGATCACAATTTCTCCAATTTGATTGTGTGCGTGACAGCGCAATGTCTTGGCGCGATCGACATTGCCGTTTTTATGAAAAACCACAAAGCCATCGCAGCGCATACCGATCGTAAGCCGTTGATTATTGAAGATCATATCGGTTCCCTGAAACTCTACTTTGATATCTTGATATGTTCGCATGGCCGTTCCCTGTAAAAAGATGAGGCGCTCTCTCAATGCTTCCATATTTAAATACATCGAGTGATGCACTCCCTTGATAAACGGAATCATCCCGATCAGGCATATGCTAATCGCTAATACAATCAAAATTTCGATCATGGTAAAACCATTATCGTGCCTGTGCCTGTCCATTGTGTATTTCAATTATTTCACCTGCCGGACAGCGTCTTTGCGTATCCTTAATATATCCCTCTGAAATCAACTGCTCCATACTGCTCGGAGATACAAGATGATCGATTTCATATAACAGTATCTGCGCATTGACTACTTCAATCAAAGCTTCACAGCCTTTATTTTGAATAATCTTTTGTTTTTGTTGGATATTGGGCAGTGTTAAAAGAAAGATCAATGCAATAATAGACAGCACAATGATCATTTCCAAAATAGTAAAACCTTCCTGTTTTTTTAACATGTTTTTCCTCCTTGATTCATAATAGAATCATTTATAATTTTTCAATATAAATCACATAGTTTCCAGCAGTTGCAGCGGTACAAGCATAATCTGATAGACAAGCAGTACCATACAGCCGACAAAGCCGTAAGAAAAGATTTGAATTCCTTGACCGATTCGCTTTAACAGCTGTTTCCACTGTTCACTTTGAAAGTTTTGATATTGCAATAAGACAGTCTCCAACTGTTTCGTATGAGAGCCGATCTCCCAATGCTTAATGAAGTTTGTATCCAGCCATTCCTGCTTATGAAAGCAATCTGTCAGTGTGGTCCCGCTTTTCAGCTCTGCTTCGATTTGACAGGCACATATTGCAAGCAGCGATGTCTGTTTCAAATGTGTGAGAAACGACACCGCATTCTTGGTTGAAATGCCATGACGCATAAATTGCGTGAAATAGGATGCCGCTAAATAGGAACAATACTGCTGCGGTAATTTTGTAAAGCGCAATTTTCTCAAGATCCAAAGCTTCACCGAAACAGATCGTATCATCAGTATGGTAATTAACAGGCATAGGATAATTCCCCATATCAATAAGACTGCCAAAGCCTGTAGCGTAGTTATCGAGAAGATTAAAAAGCGATTGGATGAGACATCAAACCCCTGCATCAGCTGCGGCAATATGAGCGATGTAAATAAGATCAGCGTTAGAAACGACAATACAAATAACAACAGCGGATAGCTGATTTCTTTGCGCAGCTTTGTTTTTAGATCATGTGTAATATCGGCAATCGAAAGTGCTGATTGAATTGCTTCGGGCAAAGCAGCGATTTTCATAAAAAAGCGTAAATGATCATAGAACATTTCGCTATGTCCTTGTACCAAACACTCTTCTATGCTTTTCCCCTGTTCCATGGCATATAACAGGCACACATCTCCCTGCATGAGTTCATACGCTTCACGAAACGGATAACCTTGTTTTAACAGCTGTGCCAAAGCTTCCCATTCATAATGCTTCAAGGTACAGATCACCGCTTGCCGCTTCTTCGCTGATAAGCTGAGCCTGCAATGCCTGTTTGATTTTGGCATAGATATCTTCGTGTGAGTGCGGCTGTTTGTTTGAAAGCGCCGCCTGCAGCTGTGTTCCCTGTAAAATCTCATAAATACAAATACGCTCCTTTCCTTTTTGGCGATGCGGATATAAGCGCTGTGAACATACTGCGCTTAGGGTATCCTTTAAATTCTGATTACTGATTCCCAATTCATTCAAACGCTTTAATGCTTCAGCAGCGTTTTTAGCATGAATACAGGAAAAGACCAAATGTCCACTCAAGGCGCAGCGATATGCCATTCTTGCACTATAAACATCACGAATTTCACCGATCATAATAACATCGGGATCATGCCGCATAAACTGCCGAATTCCTTCCTCATACGTAAATCCGGCTGCTTCATTGACCGCAAGCTGCACAAAGCGATCGTCATGAACTTCGATCGGATCCTCTAAAGTCATAATCTTGTGTTTACCAATATTGGCTATTTCGGAAAGTAATGCATACAACGTCGTAGTTTTGCCGCTGCCGGTCGGTCCCGACAGTATCACCATACCGCTTGTCTGTTTACACCAACCTTGAAATATCGCCGTCTGCTTCGGATCATGACTGAGCTGACGAAGTGCTATCTTATGATGATTGTTCAATATGCGCAGCACACCGGTCTGCGTATCATAAGAAGTAATCAAGGAAAATCGGAAAAATAGTGTTTGTTGTTTCCACTCGAAAGAAAAGCTGCCTGACTGCGGACAATCACTGTTTCCTAAATCTAAATCAGCGATATACTTTAAATAATGAAACAGCTTCACATTAAAAGCAGCACTATGTACATCTTCCATTCCCTGTTTACCTCTGATCATGATTTTCAGCGTATTGTGACGATAATGAAAATGAATATCCGTCGCCTGTTTTTCCATCGCAAATGATACCAGTTGATAAAGTGTTTCTTTCATTTTTTCACCTCCTATTTTTGTTATACACATGAATTTCGACAATTACAAAAAAAAGATCAATTTTTTTAAAAAAGATTGATCTTGGAATTTGATGATGAGTATAGATAGCGTTAAACGAAAGTTGATCATTAAATAAATCATCGATGAAGTAAAAAAGCATGGATTCACCATGCATCATTTAGTTTAAATACGGATTATGTAACAATTCTTCTTGCAGTGTTGTGGTCGGGCCATGCCCTGGATACACCTTTAAATTCGGCTCCATCTGTTTGATCTTTTCCAATGTTTGAATCATTTTGGTATTTGAACCGGTAAACAGATCTGTTCTACCGATACTGCCTTTAAACAGCACATCGCCGCAGATCATATTTCCTTCCCAAAGCATGATACTGCTTCCCTCACTGTGACCGGGAGCGTCAATTAATTCAAACGCAAACTCGCCAATTTGATTGATTCCCGGCTGTAAAGCAATGATTTCACTTCTGACAATTACCTCATGCTCCATCCCTGCGGATACGTTTAAATACGGATTGGCTAACAACGGAATATCCAAAGGATTCATATAAACAGAGCAGTTATAATAGTTTGCCAATGAATCCACTCCGGCGATATGGTCGAAATGACCGTGTGTTAAATAAATGCCATCGACAAAACCTCTTTGTGCATCAATCAGTTTTTGAACCTTAGGACTCTTACTGCCCGGATCTACAATCAGGACATGTTGATTTTTCCATAATAAATAACAATTAGCCGCAAAGCTTCCTAATACAAGGGAATCAATCTTCATCATGCGTATCTCCTCTTTCTAATAAAAAAGACCTTCGGGCCCTTTTTATTTTTTCTCTTTATGTAAAGTTTTCTTGTTACAACGTGGGCAAAATTTGTTGATCTGCATACGTTCCGGATTTTTACGTTTATTTCGTGTTCCGATGTAGTTTTCTTCTCCACACTCTGAGCACTTGAAAGTAATACGATCTCTCATGTTATACCTCCTCGTCCTTACTTGCTATAGCATTATAGCATACAATAGTGTAAAATGCTAATATTTTTTAATAAACTCTTATAAAACCATTGGATTTACGACTGAAACAGCTGCTTTACGGTTTTCCTTCATAAAATGCCTTGATTACTTGCGGCATAATTTCACTTGTACAAAGATTACTGCCGAGGTTATTGACATTGGAAGAAGTCGGCGCGGCACAGACAAATGCAACCTCAGGTTTTTCATAAGGCCAATAGCCGATTAAAGAGGAATTAGTTGACTCATGTCCATTGATGCTCACCTCAGCAGTTCCGGTTTTAGCTGCGATATTATGACCGATTGAAGCAAGAGCGGAACCGCAGTGATAACCACTGCCGATCACACATTGACGAAAGCCTTCCTGTACAGTTTTAATATTCTGATTTTTATCCGACAGCGTAGACAATACTTCGGCTTCATTTACATATACCAAGGAATCGCTGTTTACTCCAAACGCACCACTGACTAAGCGCGGTTTTACTTTTTTGCCGCCGGTAGCTATCGTCGATACGTACTGTAACAACTGAATTGGTGTGTAGTTATCATACTGACCGAAGGAGAAATACAATAAATCACCGGCTGTTTCTCTGTTTCCGGTAAAGGCAAGCTGTTCATTAGGAACATCTAATCCGCTTAATACTCCCAAACCGAACATGGAGTAATAGCTGCGCATCAGCTTGAATATCGCTGGTGCATCATCGATTACCAACGGTCCGTTCGGTATATAGGAGCTTTTAGCTAAACGTACTGCAACATTCACCATATAGATATTACTTGATACACGTAATGCATCTACTGCATTTACATTGCCGTAATTGCGATAAGATGCAATTTGCGGAGTACCTTTAATTCGCATCGGTGCATCATAGATTGTTTCATCTTTTGTAATAACGCCTTCATTCAACCCCATAAATACCGTAGCACCTTTAACAACCGAACCGGGCGTATAACCCTCAAGGTAGTTACCGCTGGCATAGTTAATAATTTCATTATTGCTTTTCAGCATTCCGCTCATCGCATAAATTTCTCCGGTATTAGGATTCATCAATGATACAAATAAGCGATCCATATCAGGACGATTTCCTTTTCCCGCATATGTTTCCATAGTCTTTTTCAAAATCGCATCTACCTTTTGCTGAAAATCGATATCGATCGTCAGCTGAAGATCGTAGCCTTTCTTACCGGAGTTTACTTCGGTAAAGATAGCATTTCCGTCCGTATCGTATTTTATTGTGCTGATTTTTGATGTTCCCGACAATAATTCTTCATACTGCTGCTCTAACCCAGATTTTCCGACTCGCGCATTCATTTCATAACCCTTTGCACTGTAATACTGCATCAATTCCGATGGCAGTCCCTGTTTGCTGGTCGTAACCTGCCCCAATACATCACGCAGGGTATTTTTATAAGGATATTCCCGTTTCCATGAACTGAAATCAACATCAAAACCGGGATAATCAGATTTATGTTCGGTTAAATATGCAACCTTTTCGGCATCAACACTTTCCATTATTACACGAGAATGAGAGCTTTGTGAATTAATCTCCATCGCATGATAGACAACCCATGCGGCTTTTGTTTCATCATCTAAAGCAGTATCAATCATTTCTTCGGTAATACGCTCCAGTTTCAACTGATAAATTTCATCATCACTAAGGCTTAATTCGGCAGTACTTAATAAATGGTTTGCTTGATCATTATGACCGTTTTCATCGGTATGCAGTGTGATATATGCATCTTGCAAATCACGCAGTGTCAGATCCTCAGCCGATACATTAAATTGTTTCGCAAACTTCACTGCTAATTCCCATTGCTCTTTAGCAGTCGCATTTTCAGTCGGATAATACGTGATGTTCATTGAACTGACGGTCTTCACCACTTGTTTTCCGTTGCGATCGATCATCTGTCCGCGAGGAGTCGAAATCACTTGTTTTTTCAATGAATAAATATCCAGCTTAGTCGCATATTCATCTTTTTGACGCACTTGGATATCAATCAGGCGTCCAGCAATGCACACAAATAGCAGAACGGTAATGATAGCTACAATCGTTAATCGCTTATTCACAATCTTTTGATAATCGTTTTGTTTTTTTAACAAATCACTGCTGTGACGCATATGCTTCGCATCAATATCACGAAACGGATTTCTGAACATGCCGAACACCTCCTTTTCTTATTATTATAATACAAACAATGAAGCAATTACCAGTCCTAAAGCATTTTTTATATTGGTTCCGTTACTTGATCTCTATTTATAAAAAGAATAATTTCAATAAGAGAGGAAAACAAGTTAATCTATTATATCATGATTTTAATAAAATGCATGTATCTGAACATGCAGTATTACTTTCTATTTATATATTTGTATTATTTCTTTGCGTTTCACATAATAGATAAGTTATAATGTAGATGAGGTGATAATATGATTCATACACGGAAACATACAAAAAAAATGATGGTTGGAAATATCACACTGGGTGGTAATTCACATGTCATTATCCAATCCATGTGCAATACCAAAACCGAAAATACACAGGCAACGATTCAACAAATTCTTGAACTTGAAAAGGCCGGATGTGAAATCGTTCGCTTAGCGGTTATTGATGAAGCTGATGCCAAAGCAATTCAAACGATCAAAGAACATACACATATTCCGTTAGTAGCTGATATACATTACGATTATCGCATCGCCCTGATGGCTGCCGAATACGGAATTGATAAGATTCGCATAAACCCGGGTAATATCGGTAAAAGAGAAAATGTGGAAGCAGTCGTGAAAGTATGTAAAGAAAAAAAGATACCGATCCGAATCGGAATTAATTCCGGATCCTTAGAAAAGGATATTCATGAAAAATACGGTAAACCGACAGCGGAGGGCATGGTTGAAAGCGCAAAGCGTCATGTAGCAATCTTAAATGACTTTGATTTTCATGACATCTGCCTGTCATTTAAGTCCAGTGATCCCCTACTCTGTATTGAAGCCTATCGATTAGCAGCTGAGACATTCCCTTATCCGCTGCATCTCGGTGTGACGGAAGCTGGCACCTATATCGGCAGTGCGATCAAGAGCAGTATGGCACTGGGAACCTTATTGAACGAAGGCATCGGCAATACGATTCGCATCTCCGTCAACGGTGATCCAATTCATGAAATAACAATCGCAAAGCAACTGTTAAAGTGTTGCCGTTTGATTGACCGTGTTCCTAATTTAATTGCCTGCCCTACCTGCGGTCGTACCCAATGGGATATTAATACGGTCGTAGCGGAAATTGAAGCATTCCTTACCGGAATCCATAGTGATATTACAGTCGCCGTAATGGGATGCGCGGTAAACGGTCCCGGTGAGGCAAAACATGCTGATATTGCCATCGCAGGTGGTAAAAAAGAAGGACTGTTAATAAAAAAAGGCGAAATTATAGAAAAGCTGCCACAGGATCAAATCGTGAATCGTTTAAAGCAAGAAATATTAAAAATGTGTGAAAACTAAACATTAATTGAATAATATAAAGTGATAAATTAAAAGCTGTCCGTGCAGCTTTTTTCTTTCTTCTGATAGAATATGCTTTTGTATTTAAATAGCTTTATATCTTGGTATAATTCGGAAGTCACCTATTTATTATACTTATTATCACTTAATTCTAATATATAATCGGCACTGACCTTATAGAGCGTGCACAAACATTTTAAATGTTCTGCAGACAGTGTACCTACCCCTCTTTCAAGATCAGAATAATAACGCTGACTGATACATAAATAGTGCGCCACATAGGTTTGTGTAAAATCATTATCTTCTCTTAAATCACGAATGCGTTTAAATATCATGACCATCATCACCTAGCAACATTATAAAGAAAAAAGCAATTAGAATTTAATTATAGTGTCAATAGCACTAAACATTATTATGCCTAATTCTCCTGTTTTTATACATGAATTTTAAACAGGAAAAACAAATAATACACACTGTGAAAAAAGAAAAATACATAATATAAAAAGGACTTAGATCAGTCCCTTAAAATGAAATAAACTTATTTTACTTCTTCAAAAACAAATCCTTCGATCAGTACATCAACTGCCGGGCGATCATTTACACCGGTTTGAACATTGGCAATCTTTTCAACGACATCCATGCCTTCAATCACTTGACCGAATACCGTGTGCTGATGATCTAAATAAGGAACACCGCCGACCTCACGATACTTCGCTTTTACATTCTGCGGATGCACAAAGCCCGCATTTGTCCACCCTTTCTTTTGTGCCTGTGCATAAATGCTTTGGAAATAATCCTCAGTGAATGTTGCTTGGTCCTTATTTTGAACGATGAAGAATTGTGAACCATTTGTATCCTTACCGGAATTCGCCATAGACAGCGCTCCAGTGAAATTATAGAGCTGATCGCTGAATTCATCCTCAAACGGTTCTCCCCATATACTTTCTCCACCTCTGCTGTTGCCGAGCGGATCACCGCTTTGAATCATAAAATTAGGAATGACGCGATGAAAGGTCAAATGATTATAATAACCATCTTTGGCATGTGTCACAAAATTCTCTACTGCTTTCGGTGCAACTTTCGGAAACAGATGAATTTTGATATCACCTAAACTAGTGGACATAGTCGCAATAATATCACCGCTCTGCGGTTTTTCAAACTGCAGTAAAGTTACATCCTTGGGAATGCCCGCATTGGTTTCGGCTTCCTCTTGTTTGCTTTCACAGCCGGCCAATATAAGCAGTGCAGCTGTCAGTATAAAACACCATTTTTTCATATTTGTTCTCCTCGCTTGATTTTTTCCGGTAGTTCTTTATCGAACTGTCCTGATTTTAACATTGCAATTTCTTGTTGATAAGGGGCATGATCCTCAATATAAGGTGTTTCCAAAATCTTAACGACATGCTCTAACAGCGGATGATGAACGATATTATATAGCTTTTCATAACCGATTTCACCGAATCCGATATTCGCATGGCGATCTTTTTTCGCTCCTTGAATATTCTTGGAATCATTGACATGGAGACATGCCAAACGATCTAAGCCAATAATTTGGTCAAATGCTTTTAATACCTCATCAAAATGGGCAAGATCATAACCGGCATCATGAATATGACAAGTGTCTAAACAAACCTTAATTGCTTCTGGATAATTGACATGATCGATTATGTAGCGTAGCTGCTCAAATCGATAACCTAATTCGCTTCCCTTGCCGCTCATCGTTTCCAAAGCAATTGAGACATTGCCCATGTTCTGCATCGCTTCATTTAATCCACATACTATTTTATTCAAACCGGCTTCTTCCCCAGCCTGCACATGGGAACCGGGATGAAGTACAAGGTAAGATGCCGCCAGTTCTTTCACTCTTTCAATTTCTTGAGTTAAAAATGAAACAGCCAATTCATAGGTTTCTGGCTTTACACAATTAGCTAAATTAATGATATACGGCGCATGAATGATCATAGACTGCTTCGCAATGCCGTACTGATCCATCAACTCATGTGCTTCCTTTACTTTCATATCCGCAATCGGCTTACGTCTTGTATTTTGGGGCGGACCGGTATAAATCATTAATGCATTGGCACCATAGCTGATCGCTTCCTTCACTGCGCCCAAAAGATAATCCGGGGCGCTCATAGATACATGAGATCCAATTATCATAAACGCTCACCTCTCTTTTCTATTTGCTTGGCTTTAGCACGCTCTTTTTTCTGTCGCTGAATATCCTGTTGAATCATAGCACGCTTTGCCTTGCGCTTCAGTTTTTCCACTTCCTGCTTACGTTTTGCTTTATAACCTGGCTTAATCTTTTGTTTTTTACGTTTTACTATTTTATTAATCTCAGCACTTAACGGATCTTCCGATTTGGCTTTTTTCACGTTTTTTGGCTTTAATTCCTGCCAACTGCCGTTTTTATAACGGCGATGATGAAAATTGATACCACGCTTTTGCAAAGCTTTGATCATCGCTTCATCACTATCCTGATACAGTGCGTAACAAATTCCTTCCTTACCCGAACGACCGGTGCGTCCGCTGCGATGAATATAATAATCCAACTCTTTCGGGAAACCCATAGAAATCACATGAGAAACACCCTCAATATCAATTCCGCGTGCGGCAATATCGCTCGCTACCACATATGCTTTATCCAGCTTCATCAGCTGTTTCATCGCCTTGGTACGCTCCCTCGGGGACAGATCTCCGTGCAGTTCGATCACACCGTAGCCGGAATTACGTAAAGCCTTTGCCGTAGAAGACGCTTGTTCGCGTTTATTCGCAAAGATCAAGCATACATAAGGCTGAAAAGCCGGCAATAGTTCCAAAACAGCCTCTTCATAAGAAAGATGATTACAAGGAACTAATACATGCTCAATTCGCGGCTGAAACTGCCGATCGCTTTTAATCTGTACGGTAACGGGATTAGTCATGTATTTTTTTAAAAACGGCTTTAAGCCTTCGGGAATCGTTGCCGAAAAACTCATCATCTGAAGATCTCTTCTCATGCGGGAAGCCACAATATCAATATCCTGTAAAAAACCAAATTCCAAGGTCATATCCGCTTCGTCAACCACAAGTATTTTCACATTCTGAAGCATTAAGGTCTGTTCCTGTAAAAATAGATCACGAATGCGTCCCGGAGTACCGATAATCACATGCGGCTGAACTTTCAGGCTGTCATTCATTCGCGTTTTTTCCATACCGCCGGTGATCAAGCGTACTTGCAGCTCAGGATCCACCTCTTGCATCACCTTAGAGCGCTCATACATCTGAATTGCCAATTCTCTGGTCGGTACTGTGATCACTGCCTGTACATATGCCTTACTCGGATCCACAAGTTCCATAATCGGAATTAAAAATGCATGGGTTTTTCCAGTTCCGGTCGCTGAAATACCGATAACATCTTTTCCCTTACACGCTACCGGTATTACTGCCCGCTGTATTTCAGTCGGGGTCACAAAATGATTTCTTTTAATCATTTCGGCAGTTGTATTTTTTAACTGATAGTCACTAAAACGACTTTCATTCATAATTTCACCACTTTCTGTGGAAGTCTTGCGGCTTCCCTTCGAACTCAAATAGATTCTTTCTTATTATACAGAATTTATGAAGAATGTAAACAAAATATTAGAGAAACCGCAGTTAATACGTTATAATAATATCGAGGTGATCTTATGGAAATCATAAAAGTAATGCCGCGAGGATATTGTAAAGGCGTCATTCGGGCAATACGAATGGCAGTAGAATGTACCAAACGCTATCCGAATCAACCGATAACCATATTAGGAATGCTGGTGCATAATCATTATGTGATGAAGGCACTGGCTTTGCATCACATCAAAATGATTGATGATCCAAATAAAACAAGAGAACAATTGCTGGATGAAATCACGGAAGGCGTTGTAATTTTTACTGCACACGGCATTGCCCCTCAAGTATTGGAAAAGGCACAAAAAAAAGGACTGATCTGTATTGATGCATCATGTCCAGATGTATTAAAAACACAGGCATTAGTAAAAGCCAAATTAGATGCAGGATATGAAGTTATTTATATCGGTAAAGCAAAGCATCCGGAGGCAGAAGCAGTTTGTGCGCTCAGTGATCATATTCATTTTATGGAACCGAAAGATCCGATTATTTCATTACCTGAAGGCAAGCTGTTTATTACCAATCAAACTACTATGTCTATATATGATTTAGAAGCATTGTTTCAAAAGCTGAAAGAGTATTATCCCGATGCGGAATTTTGCGAAGAAATCTGTAATGCGACCAGAATCCGTCAGGAAGCAGTCGCTGAACTGGAACAGATCGATGTTTTGTATGTTGTCGGCGATCGCTTCAGCAATAATTCCAATCGTTTGGCACAGATCGGAGCGGAGCACGGAATAAAGAGTGTCTATTTAATTGATACAGTCAATGATATTGAATCCAACCAATTACATGATGCAAAACGCGTCGCAGTCACTGCGGGTGCATCGACTCCTACCTATTTAACCGATCAAGTCATTGCTTATTTACAGGACTTTCGAGAAGATAAACAGAAACCAAAACTTGAATTATCAGCTTTATTGAATGGAATCATTGAATAATGAATAATTTATAGATGACTTTGCTTAACATATATGACACTTTTCCAGCTTATAAAAACAATAACTTATAAAAAAAACAGTATTCAGCGAATTACGAATCCTCGTTTAATACTGTTTTTATATGCGTTTGATACAGTTGCTTTAGAATCATCTGCTGTAGCCTTTCCATGTGCATACGGCGTTGGTGCTCACTTGGCAACTGTGCTAATATAAACTCAAGTTGAGCTAAACGATGCTTTAAGTAGCGTTCATACAGCGGTTCATTCTTCATATAAACGCCGAACAACTGTTCTTCTTCACTGTAGGCATCGTGATATTGACAGCGAAAGCAGACAATTTCATAAAAATGATCCTCTTCCACCAGCGCCTCTTTTAAAATTGTATAATGATGCTCACTAATCCATGAACGAAGCTTATCGACATGACGGTTTACCTGAATGATAAAGGTGCGATGTTCCTGTAGTTCTTCAGGATGATCTGACAGAATCATCAAGGCTGTCTCTACACCCATACCGGCAATCACAATCGTTGATACCTCGGGCGATAATTGTGCGATTCCGTTTTTGAGACAAGGTGTGATTTGATTTTGCAAATGTACTGCCTGAATAGCTTCTGTAGCTCGCTGTAACGGCTGTTCACGCAGATCACAGGCATAAACATGCGAACAAATATCATTTTGAACTAAAGCAATTGACAGATGTGCATGATCACAGCCGATGTCTGCGGCAACACTTCCTCGTTCTACCATATGATAAATCGCCAAAAGGCGCTTACTAAGCGCCATTATGGTTTATCGACAAAATCCTTCAGTCGCTTGGATCTTGTCGGATGCTTCAATTTTCTAAGGGCTTTTGCTTCAATCTGACGAATGCGCTCTCTTGTGACATTAAATTCCTTGCCAACTTCTTCCAAGGTACGCGTACGACCGTCATATAAACCGAATCGAAGACGCAATACCTTTTCCTCACGTTCGGTCAAGCCTTGCAGCACATTATTAATTTCATCTTTCAAAAGTTGATTGTTCGCATATTCATCGGGAGACAATGCGTCTTTATCCTCAATAAAATCTCCGAGATGAGAATCATCCTCTTCACCGATCGGTGTTTCTAAAGAAACCGGCTCCAATGCGATTTTTTGAATTTCACGAACTTTTTCCGGAGAGATATTTTCCATGCGTTCGGCAATTTCTTCCGCAGTCGGATCACGACCCAAATCCTGCACTAATTGGCGCTGAATACGAGTCAGCTTATTAATTGTCTCAACCATATGTACGGGAATACGAATGGTACGGGCTTGATCGGCAATCGCTCTTGTGATTGCTTGACGAATCCACCATGTCGCATAAGTGGAAAATTTAAACCCCTTTGTATAATCGAATTTTTCTACCGCCTTTACAAGTCCCATGTTGCCTTCTTGAATTAAATCCAGAAACAGCATCCCGCGACCGACATATTTTTTGGCAATCGATACTACAAGACGAAGATTCGCAGCTATCAGCTTGCGCTTCGCTTCTTCATCTCCCTCTTGAATACGACGGGCAATTTCCGGTTCATCTTTCGGATCCAAAAGATCCACCCTGCCGATTTCTTTCAAATACATTTTAACCGGATCATTGATTTTAGTATGTGCAGAATTCGCAAACGACTGTTCCAGTGATTCAATATCACTTGCCAGTGTATCTATATGATCTAAATCATCGATATGATCTAAATCATCACTGCTGTCCACATAGCTCAGATCATCTTGAACTAATGAATCATCATCATCATTTAAATCGATATTATCGTCGTCCTCATCGTTTTTGATACTGATACCGTTCGCATCAAACCATGCGACTAAGCTGTCAAATTCTCTGTCATCTAAATCCAGATGCTCACAGGCATCCATCACATCGCTTTGATACAGCACATGATGAATATGATAAGATTCCGCCAATTCCTCTTTAATTTCATCCAGTGTCTTATACTCCTGCATAAGAACCTCCTTTTTACTGTTTCTTGCCTGCTTCATGATCTTGCTCCTCCCTTTCTAAAAACAGTTCATTACGCTCACGAATCAAAGCATTTCGCTGATCAGCGATTTTTGCCTTTTGAATCGGATCGTTCACTGCCGCTGCTTCCTGAATCAAGGAAGCAATTTTATCATCTAATATGCATGCCTTCATCTTGATAAAGGCTTCATTCATTGCATTCATATTGACTTCATCACACGCCAGTTCCCAATCAGCTACTGACAATAACAAGTCACGCACGGAGGCTTCTTTGATTTCGTTTAACAAATCGGCAACCGCTATTGTTTTATGATTTCGATAATGGTTAATCATATACATTGCCAAGGTATTACTGTCATCATCTTTCAGAAAGCCGAGCTTATCTTTAAAATAATTGCTGGCACTTCGCGCATGAAGCATCTGCGATAAAATTTCATAAGCAGCTGCCATAACCCCTGATTTTGGATAAGTTAAATAAGTACGCTTCTGATATTCCGGTGATTTCTTAGGTTTGACTTGTTCCTGTTTTTGAACACTCATATCAAATCCGGTAAGTTCACGAAGACGAACATAGTAATTAGCCTGTTCAAAATCATCCTTCAACTGCGAAATTTCTTCCGCTAATTCCATCGCATAGCTCTTTTTTTGTGAATAGTTATTCAAGTCATATTTCGTGAGCAGATAGTCAAATAAGAAATCTACCCATGAAATCGTTTTATGTAAGGTTTTTTCTAATTCCTCTTTCCCATAAGCATCGATAATTTCATCTGGATCTAACCCTGTTTTATTATCCACGATTGTAAAGGAAAGCTTTCCCTTTGCTGCTTTTCCGAATTTAAAGGTGGCGTTTTTACCGGCTGTATCACCGTCATAACAGACAATTACATCGACTCCCAGTTTTGCCAAGAGTCGAATCTGCTCATTGGTACAGGCGGTACCAAGTGTCGCCAATGCATGATAAATACCGACCTTGGCTAATGAGATAACATCCATTGCCCCTTCGACTAAATAGACGCATTTTGCTTTACGAGCTTCACTTTTCGCGCGATGGTAATTATAGATTAGCTCACCCTTATGATAAATCTTTGTTTCCTGTGTGTTGATATATTTGGCTTCCTCACTGTCGGACAATCTCCTTGCGGAGAAACCGACTGGATTTCCGTTTTCATCATGAATTGGAATCATTAAGCGATTGGCAAATACATCCGCAATCCCCTGTGAACTCATCCTAGCGATACCCGCTTCAAGCAGACTTTCATCTGTATGCTTCTTCGCATTCAGAAAACGATACAAGGCATCTTGATTTGGATTATAGCCAAGTTCAAAGTGATCGATCAGCGTATCATCAATACTTCGCTGTGCCAAATAGTTTTTCACCTTTTGGGCATCGGGTGTATGCAGCTGATAATGCGTATATTCGATTGTATCTGCACATGCCTTGTACAGCTTGGCAATATTGGGATCAATACTTCGACTCGGCAGTTCCAAGGTCTTTTCCATCGGAATACCGACAATTTCAGCTACTTTGTAGACTGCTTCGATAAAAGAAATCTGTTCATACTTCGATACAAAGGTAAATACATTTCCACCCGTACCGCAGACAAAGCATTTAAATATTTGCTTATCTTCGGAAATCGACATTGACGGATCATGATCGTCATGAAACGGACAAACAGCCGTATAATTACGACCTTTACGACTCAGCGGCAGATAATGAGAAATTACCTCCACGATGCTCGCCTTTGCCCGAATATCATTGATTTCCTGTTCGCTGAGACGGCTCAAAGTATCACCCCTGTTATAGTTTTACTCGATTTTCAATATATGATACTAATTCGGTAATTTTTACTCGCTCCTGTTTCATCGTATCACGTTCACGCACCGTAACACAACCATCATTTTCAGTTTCAAAATCAACCGTAACACAGAACGGTGTACCAATAGCATCTTGACGACGATAGCGCTTACCGATACTGCCGGCTTCGTCATATTCACAGTTGCCGAGCACTGCCAACTTCGCAAACACCTCCATTGCACTCGCCTGCAACTTTTTCGATAACGGCATAATACAAGCTTTTACCGGTGCCAAATACGGATGCAGATGCATTACAATACGCGTATCATTTTCAAGCTGCTCCTCCTCATAAGCATCACACAGGAAGGCAAGCATTAAACGCTCGACACCGACTGCCGGTTCAATACAGTATGGCAGGAATTTTTCGCCGCTTTCCTGATCGAAATACTCTAAATTTTGTTTGGAAGTATTCTGATGACAAGTCAAATCAAAATCTGTACGGTCAGAGATTCCCCATAATTCCCCCCATCCGAAAGAGAATTCATATTCAATATCACTTGTGCCTTTGGAATAATGAGACAATTCCTTTTGGGAATGCTCACGTATGCGTAAATGCTCTTTTTGAATCCCAAGATTCAACAGAAACTGCATACAGAAGTTTTTATAATATTCATACCACTGTAAATCTTCTCCCGGCTTCGTAAAGAACTCCAATTCCATCTGTTCAAACTCACGAGTACGGAAGATGAAATTTCCCGGAGTGATTTCATTACGGAAGCTTTTACCGATCTGACCAATGCCGAACGGCAGCTTGCGTCTCGTTGTACGCTGTACGTTTTTGAAATTTACAAACATCCCCTGTGCTGTTTCCGGACGTAGATAAATCGTATTTTTCGCATCTTCCAGCACGCCCTGAAAGGTTTTAAACATCAGATTAAACTGTCTAATATCGGTAAAATCATGTGCACCACAGTCAGGACATGCGATACGATGTTCCTTTATATAATCCATCATCTGCTCGTTGCTCCAACCGCCGGGATTCACCTCTCCTTTGGAATGATCCTCAATCAGCTTATCGGCACGATGACGGGTATGACATTGCTTACAATCCATCAACGGATCGCTGAAGCCGCCGACATGACCGCTTGCCACCCATACATTCGGATTCATCAAAATGGCTGACTGAATACCGACATTCTGCGGACTTTCCTGAATAAATTTACGCCACCACGCTTTTTTTATATTTTCCTTCAATTCTACACCGAGCGGACCGAAATCCCATGTATTGGATAATCCGCCGTAAATCTCACTGCCCTGATAGACAAAACCAGAGTTTTTCACATGAGCGACTACTGCCTCAAACTTTGTTTCCTGCATATCTGATTACAGACCCCTTTCAAAAAAAATCTCACCACATGGTGAAGCTTTTAAACAAAATCAATATCATCTATTTTTAGATATAAAAATACACTATAATATATACACTTTTTAAGACCTCTTGTCAATGCTAAAGTTGATATTTTAGTCGAAAAGACACCGAAAAAAAGCAGCCTTTCACTTCTGTTTTGTTTATGAGCAGAAAGATTATTTTTCATATCTGTTTTAATCTCAACGAATTTACTGCTGTTTCTGTTTTTTTAAATAAAATTTATCTCGATACATACGATATTAATCATACATATACAATATTAGATATTACGATCATATTTCAAAGTATCTCACATTTTATTTCTGTGGTCAGCTTATTCTTATTTCGTTAAAACTGACTATGTCAGTTAAAGATTTGCCAAATGCGATAAAAAGCGAACACTGCGTATTGAGATACCACTGTATTCCGCAAAGAAACGATAAATTATTGAAAAATGCTCATAACTCCAAGATTGCGTGGTTTCCAATAACGATACATGCGTTAGGTTTGCTTTACATAAAATACGAAATGACTGTAAATCATTTTTATCATATAGCTGATCATGTTTATGATAACAGCCTTGACATACAAAACCACCCTGTTGAAGGGAAATTCCGCACAATAAATCACTTCTGCCACAGCCGGCACACCCGTCCACGAACGGCTCAATACCGATTTCTCTGTTCATTTGAGCGAAAAACAACGATAAAATTAAATACGGCTGACTGCTTTGTTCCAACTGTGTCAACACCGATAAAAAATATTGAAAGCTGTCGTTTTGCGGCTCACTTTTTTCCATGCATTCGCAAAGTACAGATGCAATCGCCTGTTTTAACAAATCTTCCTTTAAACTGCGAAAGCTTTTGATCAGGTCCGCAGTGCGAAGGGCATACATTGAACGCTGTTCCTGATAGTCGATAAAAAAGCGAACATATTGAAACGGCTGTACCTTACCAGCATTTTTGCTTGCGATTTTACGAATCCCTCGAGCAATCAAACTATACAGCTGATCATCATCGCCCAGCACTTTTAAAATCGCATCGTTTTCACGATAATCATGCATAGAGAGAACAATTCCGCAAAGTGCTTTATTCATTGTCACCATAACCCAGCTGTGTCAGCTTACTGCTGCGATTGCGCCAGTTATTTTCCACTCTTACATATAATTCTAAGGTTACATTTTTACCGTAGCGCTGTTTCAACTCCTTTTGTGCCGCCATGCGAATGGAACGAATCATGCTTGCCTGCTTGCCAATCAAAATTCCCTTTTGCGAGCTTCGCTCAACGATGATCATTGCCTGCACGAACAGATGTTTTTCCGTTTCTTCAATATGTTCCAAAACGACGGCAACAGAATGCGGAATTTCTTCTTCGGTTTTATACAGCACTTTTTCGCGTATAATTTCACTGATCTGAAAATGTGCATCATGGTCTGATTTCATCGTATCGGGAAAATACTGCACGCCTTCTTGCAGATAGTTTTTACATATGGCTAACAGCTCTTGAATATTATTATTTTTCAAAGCGGAAATCGGTATGATTTCAGTGAACGGATAGTGTGTCTGCCATTCCTTCAGTACATGAAGCAGCTGCTCTTTACTTAACAAATCAATTTTATTCACAATTAAGAAAGTCGGTACCTCGCTGTTCGCAATGCGCGATAAAAGAAATTCATCACCGCTGCCGAACGGCTGTGTCGCATCAATGATCACAAAATTAATATCAGCCTCAACAATCGCCTGATAAGCATTACGATTTAAATGCTTTCCCAACCGATGATGCGGCTTATGAATTCCCGGGGTGTCAATAAAGATAAATTGTGCATCCTCGGTAGTGACGATTCCCATAATATTATCACGTGTGGTCTGCGGTTTCGGCGATGTAATTGCGATTTTTTCGTTTAAGATCGCATTCAACAATGTGCTTTTACCTGCATTGGGACGCCCGATAATTGAGATAAAACCTGATTTAAACATTTGATAAATCCTCCCTGCCGAACGCTGCCGGCAATAATTCTTTTACTGTATATACGGCTTCCCGATCATGATTGCTTATATAAACCGGCGTATCACCCGATAGCAATTCAATCATTACCTGTCGGCAGGCACCGCACGGAAAAGACAGCTGCTTCGCTTCACTGACAATCGCAACAGCTGCAATATCTTCAGCGCGTTTACCGTCGCTGTATGCCGCAAACAGCGCATTGCGCTCAGCACAACATGTTAGGCCGTACGACGCATTTTCCACATTAGCACCCAAATAGCATGTTTGATCATGACAAATGACACATGCTCCGACACGAAAATTTGAATATGGGGCATATGCATTTTTTAATGCATTCCATGCCTGTTTGATTACTGTTGCTTTCAAAACAGCTTCCCTCCGATCACATAAATGCCGATCACTGCCGCAATCATACTGATTAACAGCACTGCCGCAGCCGCGTAGTCTTTGATTTTCTTCGCCTCGGGATGATACTCAGGGTACAATTTATCGCAAAGTGTCTCGATCGCACTGTTCAAAAACTCCGCTGCGAGTACAAGTAAAATCATAGACAAGATCAATATCCATTCATATATGTATAAGGAAAACGGAATACAACCGATGATTACAACCGCACCGATCATTGCCTGTGTTTGAATACTGCGATCTTTTCCCAAGCCGTGCCGCAAGCCTTGAAAGGCATACTGAAACTTAGCGATGCTTCTTTTTAGGAACGATTTCATCGATTATCACATCCTGTAACGCAAACATTTGCTTTTCTTCTGCTTCATTCATATGATCATAGCCTAACAGATGAAGCAAGCCGTGTGTAAACAAGAAACATACTTCTCTGCGCAAACTGTGTCCATAGCTTTTCGCTTGCTCAACCACTGCTTCAATATTGATAAAAATATCGCCGAGTTCATTTTCGCCTTCCATCATTTCATAATCATCTTCACTATCTAAAAGCGCAAAGCTGATCACATCGGTAGGACGATCGATCTTTCGATAATCACGGTTAATTTGATGAATTCCCTGTGCATCGATAAATATCACCGATACATGATATGCTTTAGTTATCTCCAATACTTCTTCACATCGCTCTGCGATCAGTTTAAAATCTTTTTTATAGTTCATCCAGCGCTTTTCCGCTGTCTCATTGACGATTAAAAGTTCCATTGATTTACTCCTTCGATATTTTAATGATTCACATTCTTATTTTACCACAATTTGCATATTTTTCCCATAAATGCTTGTTGCTTTTCGGTTCATTTCGTGTTTATTGCGGATAATTTTATCATTAAAAGATTATTTTTATTATTTTCGACATAAAAATAATATACAGCTAAGACAATTTCTGATAAAATAATGATGTTTCTTTTAGGAGGACAAGATATGTTTTTAACAGCTACAGCAGCAGTTTCGGATTTAACCATTCGCTGGGACTTTATCATCGGCGGATTGGCTCTGTTTTTATTCGGTATTCAATTTATGGGCGATGGTTTAAAAAGCATTGCCGGAAGTAAGCTACGTGATTATATTGACCGCTATACGAGTAAGCCTTGGAAAGGAATCATAGTTGGTGCAGTGATTACGGTGTTCATTCAATCCTCATCGGCCACCAGTGCGATTGCGATCAGCTTCGTGCGTGCCGGATTGATGACATTGGAACAGTCCGTCGGAATTATTATCGGTGCAAATATCGGTACGACGGTCACTTCATTCTTAATCGGTTTGAAGGTGGAAGAACTTGCATTATATTTTGTATTCCTCGGGGTACTCGTATTCTTGTTTGCGAAGCGCAAAAAAGCAACCTATGCGGGACAGATCCTACTGGGCTTTGGTATGTTGTTTTTCGGACTTCGCTTAATGGGTGATGAGTTGTCAACACTGGGACAAACGGAAATGTTCGCATCCTTAGCGACAACGATGGCAAATCAGCCGATCATCGGTATGTTTACCGGTACCGTAATGACCGCGGTTGTGCAGTCATCCAGTGCAATGATCGGTATCGTACAGAAAATTTATGATGCCGGCGCACTAAGCTTAACAGCCGCTTTGCCGCTTGTGTTCGGTTCTAATATCGGTACAACGATTACTGCCGTAATTGCCAGTATCGGTGGCAGTATTTCCGCACGACGCTCTGCCGCAATCAATGTCATATTTAATGTATTAGGTACGATATTGTTTATGTTGCTTCTGGGACCATATGCGCAATTTATTGAATATTTGGCAGCTGAATACCATATTTCACCGATGATGCAAATTGCCATCGCAACGATCATTCGTGCGCTTGTCGTTTCATTGATCACCTATCCGTTTATCAAATCACTGGTTAAATTTGTAAAACGTATTCTCCCCGGTGAAGAAGAAAAAATTGATGTCGATATTGAAGCGCTTGATCCGAAATTGGCGGAATCCCTGCCTTCCGGTGCCTTGGGCGTTTCTAAGCAGGTAACCTTTAAAATGGGTGAATTAGCTGCTGATTGTATTAACGCTAGCCGTGATTATTTTATGAAGCAGTCAGGAAAATATCGTGACGTATCCCGTCAATATGAAGATGCGATCAATTCCTTAGATTCCAAAATTACAAGCTATTTGATGCAGATCGCACACGAACAATTAAGTGATACCGATACAGACGATTTTATCGCAACATTGCAGGTTATTAAAAATATTGAGCGTGTCGGTGACCTGACAATGAATCTTAATGAATTTTATGAACTGGCTTATGATGATAAAGGCTTATTCTCTAAACATGCGATCAGTGATGTAAATGAGATGTATGAAACTGTATTGGAAATGAATAAGCTTGCCCTATCCTATTTCATGGAGCATAATGAAGCAGCTCTGAAGGAATTGCTGGATAAGGAAAATTACTTAGACCTTGTGGAAGAAAAAGCACGTCAGCGACACTTTAAACGCATGGCAGCTAATGAATGTACTTCCTCAGTCGCCGCGGGTGTTTATGTAGATATCTTAGGTACATTGGAGCGTATCGGTGACCACATCTTCAATATTGTAAAAGAGGTTGACAGTGACACTCACTTATATGAACAGGAAATTACCCAAAAAATAATGGAACAGGGATTATAGAATTCCCTGTTCCTTTTTTATTCTGTTTCATACGGCCATGAAAGGATACCGCCGAAATCATATACTTGTGTATATCCGGCATCAACTAAATATTGAGCAGCCTGCGCACTGCGATTGCCACTGCGGCAATAAACAAGAATTGTATCATTTATCTGCGCCACATCACCGATCTTTTCAATTCGATCCATCGGCAACAATATCGCTCCGGGAATATGTCCTTGTTCATACTCTTCTGCGGTTCTGACATCTAAAACGAGCACTGTATCATCCTGCATCATTTCTTTCGCTGTTTCGGCATTGATCTTATGAACCTCGCCACTGCTTGTTGAGTTTCCGCAACTGCACAACAGTAAACTCATCACTGCCATTGTCATTACTTTTTTTATCATATTTAACCACCTTTTTCTTATCCTTATTCACATTATATCATAAACAGAAATTGCTTAGATAGTCATTTCCTATTTTTCTACAAAATGATAAATCACGGCAATGGGTAAAAAGTGATATGTAACAGCTATTTTGTTCATTTTACTCTTGAAATTGTTTATCTTTTACAGTATAATAAACACGCAATCAAAAACGGCGTGTTCGGCAAGCGGTTAAGCCACAGCCCTCTCAAGGCTGTATCACGGGTTCGATTCCCGTACACGCTACCATTTAAATTTGACTTCCTAAAAACAGGGAGTTTTTTTATTGCTTAAGCTAATTTTATCTACATACAAATTCACTTGTAAACAGTGAAGATAAAAAAGAGATCATCAATGATAACACTGATGATCCTATCATAACTATCCTTTTATTTTACGTCTTATCCCTTTTTTAAATTAAATTGATAACTGAACCTTAGCTTCTTCATCAGAAAACGGATTCGGTTCATAAATGAAAATCATAGAGTTTATTTCATCGGCTGCCGCTTCGGTTACAACAGTACCGGTGATAGTACCGCCCGGAATCAACTTACCGCTGTTTAACTTATCCTTGACATTCAACATAGAAAAGCCTAAAGAATTGATCTGTCCCTGAGCGTTCTGAATTTTGGAGTACAGCACATTATAGCTGATATCCTCATCAGAAGTGTTGGTAATTGTCACATTGATCAAAACAAACACCTTGCCATCCTCCGGCTTAGTATAATTTTCTCCTTCTGATGTTGAAACACTGTTAACGGTAACATCCATATCCTCTAAATGAACCGTTTCCTTCATTGCATAAACATCTTTCTTCTCTTCTGTTTGATTTTCTTTTTGTTCTTCTTGCTCTGTTCCCTTTGTTTCACCCTGTTTTTCGTCTTCTGTACCCTCTGATGCACATCCGACAACGGTAAACAGCATCATCGCTGCCAAAGCAGCACGACATAGCTTTTTCATCTAAGTCCTTCCTTTCTGTCAATATTTGCTCTGTGAGATTCCATCTAAAAAATGATAAAAAAACAATGGATTCTTAATAATGAATGTGCCAAAGCATATCACACAAGCATTATGCAAAGCCCTCGCTTGATTCGTGGATTGTTAAGACGCTGTATGTGTTGTATTGGAGGATACATTCACTGTAATTGTCTATGAAAATCCATTGTACAGGAAATAATAACTATTACAAACAAAGTACGTTTGGGTAAGGAATCAAGCTTATAAACAACCCTCTTTGCATCCCTCCTCTTTTGTCATCTTCAATTATAATGATTTAATTTTAACATTGGTATGCTGGCAGCATACTTTGTAATATTTTATAATACAATCTGCCATAAAGAAAAGATGTCCTCAGACATCTTTATAAAGGTAAATTGAATATTGAAGCGGCCAGCGCAGTCGCAAACAAGAGAATACATGATCCCGCAAACCAGATGAAACATCCGTTGATAATACGCACAATTTTGCTCGATGAACGATACAACGGTGTCATTTCCAAAAGATGAAACGAATTGGTGGGAATCCATACAAAAAACATGACAATAACGAAAATACAAATCCTTAAAACCAACACCGATAATCTCGCATCTGTACTTTCAAAATCAGTACAGGAAGCAAATAACAACGCAAACGCGACATACAAAGCCGTCAAAACTTTTACCCATATCGGATCTTGGCGCAGACCGATGATCTCATACGATTGAAGTCGGTGTCGCCATGTCATCTTACGTGCTTTTCTCCCTTTTGTACCGCGGATAAATTCTTTACGCAATTCCCGTACATTAGTAAAGCGTTTTTTAGGATCTAACTGTAAACACTTTTCCAAAAGAAAACGATAAGCAATTTGCGCTTTTTTCTCCGTGAATAATTCCTTGATGATCATGCCGAGGGCGTAAATATCACTGCGCTGATCACTCTGCGCAAAGCCGAACTGCTCCGGCGGTGCATAACCGATACTTCCCATAATCTGCGTATCCTTGCATTTATCAGGTACCACATTACGAGCGATCTCAAAATCGATTAACTTTACATGCCCGTCCTCAAGCATAATATTTGCAGGCTTAATGTCGCGATGAATAATCGGCGGTTCTAAATTATGTAAATGAATCAAGACATCAAACAACTCCATCATGATCGTTATTTTATCGCTGTAAGAAAGCTGATTCGTGCTTATCTCATATTCCAAGGTCGTTCCGTTTACATATTCTTCCACAACATAACTGTATCGTTCATCATGATCACATTCAATCACATTTGCCATACGTTGATGCGGATGTTCCATCAACTGTGTATACATTGATAAATCTAATGAACTCGCCAAATATTTCATGATATACAGCTTTTGTGAAATCTTATGACGAACCAAATAAATCATCTTATCCGGGTTTTCATGGATCAAAAGGATTTGTTCATAAAACTCTTTTCGCATGCCATCACCTTTCTCTTGTCATATTCAAATAATTATTATATCATATAATACAGGTGAGAAAAATGAAAACAAAAAATTTAGAGTCAATTTTACAATCTGCAAGTGAAGCAGAAAAAAAACAAATTATTAATCAAATCAAGGATATTTCTTTTTCTGATTATATTCATCAACTTTTAGAGAACAAACAACTGGATAAAGCCGAGGTGATTATCGAAAGCCAAATTCCCAGAACCTATGCGTATCAGATCTTTCAAGGAACTAAACAGGCAGGACGAGATAAGATTCTGCAGCTGGCATTTGCGATGAAGCTTAATCTTGAGGAAACCAATCGTATACTTACTATTGCCAATCATGCACATCTCTATGCGAAAAAACAAAGAGATGCGATTATTATTTTTGCCTTAGCGAATTCCTATAACCTGATGGAAACGAATGAATTATTGGAAGAACTGCATCATGAATTATTGGGAACATTTAATTAATGTAATGTTCAATTGATGCAAATAAGAAAAATGATGAAGTTAAAGCATATAAAAAATGCGGAATGTTACATCCGCATTTTTTAATTTTGATTCGCCTGTTCTAGCATCCATTCGATATAAACACCGTATCCCTTATGAGGATCAGACGTGATCACATGTGTAATAGCACCGATAATCTTACCATCTTGAACGATCGGAGAACCGCTCATTCCTTGAATGACACCATTACTTTCCTGCAAAAGCGCCTGATCGGTGATGGCGAATTCAATCCCCTTCATATCTGTTTGTTTTTGTTTATGAAGCCTTGTGATTTCGATTTCATACGGCTTGATCTCATCCCCGTTTAATACCGTATAAATCATTGCTTTGCCGGTATGAATTTCACTCTGCTTCGCCCAAGGAAGTTTTTTCGCATTCGCATCAATCACTTGATCATAAGTGCCATAAATTCCTATCGGAGTATTTTGAGTTACTGTGCCAACCGGTTGATGATAAGCAATAGTCGCATGTTTTTCTCCCGCAATATGTTCCTGAGCCTTCGTGATGGAAGTAACTGTAGCGGGATAAATCGTCCCTTGATGCACATCAGCAATTTCCTTTAAATCACTGTCCATAATCTCATGTCCCAAAGCTCCGAAGGTTTTATGGGTCGGATCATAAAAAGTCAGCGTGCCGACACCAGTTATCTTATCCTTAATATATAAGCCGCTTTGAAAATTCTTTTGGGTCTTATTATATTGTGTAAGCAAATCTACATTTATCGGTTCCTGATTGCGCACAATTGTGAGCTGCAGCTCATTTTTAGGATTTTGATAGTTTGATAAAGCGTTATACAAATCATTCATTGAGCTGATCTTCTGCTCATTAACCGCAATGATACGATCTCCGACTTCGATACCGTGATCCTTAGGATCATATAAGCCGCTGTCCGTGTGAATCGCATAAGTCCCGCTGATTACAACACCGTCATACTGCACTTCGATTCCGATTGAATCTCCGCCTAAATACAGCTCGTCTTCTGCTTTTACCACTATCGGCGTAAATAATGAAAAAGCCAGTAGGATCGGTAACAGTTTACGAAACATTCTAACACCTCCTGAATGTTAGTATGTACGTAAAAACAAAAAATACTTTCGTTAAATTTTACCTATTTTCTTGTGCCTTGATAAAAAGCTCCTGCGCCGCAGAAAGTGCATGTTCAGAGGTAGAGTCGCTGGCAATTAAAGCAAGTTGTTCAATGCGCTCCTGTTCATTCAAGCCGCGAATCACTGTTACGGTTCCTTTTTCATCCTGTGTTTTTTCAACCAAATAATGATGATCCGCACAAGCCGCAACCTGTGATAAATGTGTGACACAGAACACCTGTGTATCTTTACTCAGCTGTTGCATTTTTTTACCGATCGCAAACGCAACACTGCCGCTGACACCGGTATCAATCTCATCAAAGATGATCGTTTCAATTCCCTGCAGGCGGCTAAAAATTGTTTTTAATCCGAGCATCAGTCGCGAAAGCTCGCCACCAGACGCTGTCGTTTGAAGCGGTCTCAGCCCTTCTCCTTTATTCATACTGATCAAAAATTGCACTTGATCAATTCCATACTGATTTCCCTCGTGCTGTTTCATTTCTACATGAAAGCGTGCATTTGCTAAATGGAGATCGCGCAACTGTTGAACGATTTGTTCTTCTAGCTCCTTTGCTTTTACAGTCCTCAGTTCATGGAGCTGTAGCGCTACATCATAGAATTTATCATAGGCTGCTTTTTTTAATGCCTCCTGTTTTTTGAGATAGTCGCTTCGATGCAAGATCTGATCAATTTTCTGTTCTAATTCCTGTCGCTTCTGCCGCAATGTATCAATATCCCCGCCATATTTACGCAAAATCTTATGAATGAGAAAGATACGCTCATTAACTTCGTTTACTCGCTGTTCATCATATTCCATCGTATCCATATATTGATATAGTATTTGATACTGATCCTCCAGTGAATAATAAAGCTCTAACAATTTATCATGTGCCTGAACTAGTGCTTCATCCTCATCGATGATTTCCAATAAGCGTGCTGCTTCGTAGACTGACGGATTCGCACCAGAATCACCGTTTAATAAGGCGAGACTTTGATGTAAAGCAGTGGATATTTTTTCAAAGGCAGCGAATCGACGCTGTTCCTCTTCCAATTCCTGTAATTCATTTTCTTTGATATCAGCCTCATCAATTTCATTCAGCTGATAAGTCAAATACTCTAAATCATCTTCATTATAATCACTTTGCAGTGCTTCCTTAAGCTGTTTAGCAATTTCTGAATAGGCTTGATAAGCTTCTTTTACCCTGATCAATAATTCATTTTGATCACAATAATGATCCAATAGTTGCAAATGATATTTCGCGTTTAGCAAATATTGAGAATCATGTTGAGAATGAATATCAATGAGAGTTGCCAGCACTTTGCGAAGAAAAGAAACAGTAGTCGTACGGTGATTCAATTTGGCGCTTGACTTTCCGTCAATCGTGAAGCTGCGCTGAACAATCATCGTTTCTTCTTCAATTTCATAACCCGCCTCTTCCAATAACGCATAAGCGGGATGATCCGATGAAAGATGAAAAACACCTTCGATAATTGCCTTTTCTTTTCCCTGTTTAATCATGGCGGTATTGACACGATCACCGCACAAAATTCCGATCGCATCGATTAAAAGCGACTTACCAGCACCTGTTTCACCGGTAAAAGCCGACATGCCTTCGCAAAAAGGCAAATTTACACTGTCAATCAGCACAAAATCCTTGACATAGATCTCCGATAACATAGACTCACCTCACTATTATATTAGTTTGAATGATTTTTTTATAATCAAACGGCGTATGACAAACGTCCGCTTTTAAATGGAATACATATTCCTGATTACCGTCGCGACCGATCACACTGCTTTTTTGTATATGATGCACATAAATACCCAAGGATAATATAAACTCATGCATATCCTTTAAAATACGTTCATGTACCTTTAAGTCTTTTACTACCCCATGCTTGTTGATAAATGCTTTTCCCGCTTCAAACTGCGGTTTTACCAGCACCACAAGCTCTATTTTTTCCATACATTTAATTACGGCGGGCAAAATCAGCTTACAGGATATAAAAGATACATCCATACAGGCAAAATCAATCGCTTTGTCAAACATCTCCGCTGTTACATAGCGGCAGTTCACATGCTCACGATTTTCTAAGCGCGGGTTGCTTAATAAATGACTTGCCATTTGATCGCTTCCCACATCTAATGCATAGACATAAGCCGCCCCCTCTTGCAGACACACATCACTGAATCCGCCGGTGGACGCACCGACATCCATCACAATACGATCCTTTAACGAAATCTGAAACGGTGCTAATACATCATAAAGCTTAAATCCGGCACGAGACGCAAAAGACAATGCTTCTTGTGCCAGTTCGATCTTTGCATCGTCTGTGAGCATATAGCTGTTTTTATCAATCACAGTGCCGTTTACCTTAACCCTGCCTGCATTGATTGCATCCTGTGCTTTCGCTCTGGTATTAACAAGTCCACGCTGAACCAACGCCTTATCTAGTCGCATAATAACTCCGTAATCAGCTGAAACACACTGTTGATGTCAATATGCTCACTTTTGCGTAGCTGTGGCAATGATCCGTGCTGTACAAAATGATCTTGAATACCGATACGCTTAACATCCACATCCAAATGATGGTCATTATAATATTCCAATATGGCACTTGATAAGCCGCCGATCAAAATATCGCTCTCATAGATAATTATCGGACATTGCTTTTGAGCGATGTACTGCATCATCTGTTCATCCAACGGTTTGAAGAATCGTGCATTCACGACACTTACCGGCAGTTGATTCACTTCAGCCTTTGCGATCATTTTATCCACATCACTTCCATATGTAATCAGGACAATACGATCTTCTGAAGTTGCTTCATGAATTGTCCAGCTGCCGATCGGAATAGCTTGAATGTCATGATCAAGCTGAAACTTCACACTACCGCGCGGATAACGAATCGCAAACGGATGATTCTGCACAAAAGCTGTTTTAAGCAATGCCTGTGCTTCTCTGCTGTCCTTAGGCTGTGACAAAATCATATTGGGAATTGCTCTTAACATAGAAATATCAAATACCCCGTGATGCGTCTCCCCGTCTTCTCCGACAAGTCCGCAGCGATCAATGCCGAACACAACCGGCAGATCCATACGTGCCGCATCTTGTTGAATTTGATCATAGGCTCTTTGCATAAAAGATGAGTAGACGGACACAAAGGGGCGCATTCCGCTTTGTGCCAAAGCTGCTGCCAATGTCACACAATGCTCTTCGGCAATTCCGCAGTCAAAGGAGCGTTCGGGAAACATCGAAAAGAATTTATTGAGCTTAGAGCCTGAAATCATTGCCGGTGTCAAGGCTAAAATACGCTCATCCTGCTTAGCTGCTTCGATCAAAGCCTCTGCGATCACTTCACTCCATGAAGCGTGCTGCGGCGGCATTTGTGCCAACGTTTTTCCGCTTTTCGGATCAAATGAAGATACACCGTGCCATATGCCTTCCTTATCTTCTTCCGCAAAGGAATATCCCTTTCCCTTTTTGGTGATCACATGAACGACTATCGGTCCCTTATGCTTACGGGCAATTTCTAGTACCTTAATCAGCATCCGTAAATCATGTCCGTCAACCGGCCCGATATAGTCTAAATTGAATTCGCCGAAGATAGAAGTGTCGACGACATTTTCTTTTAAGGTATTTTTCAGCTGCCGCATTCCTTTTAACAGATTATTACCGGCTTTGCTTTGGGATAACATATCACTGACATCATGCTTTAAATTATTATATGGCTTTGAGGTACGAAGCTTGGTAAACGCTTCGTCCATCGCTCCGACATTTTGTGAAATGGACATATTATTATCATTAAATATGATCACCATATTTCTGCCTTCACTGCCGATTTGATTTAGCGCCTCCATCGACATACCGCTGCTTAAAGCACCGTCACCGATCAATGCCGCAACTTGATGGGTTTCACCGCGCAGATCACGAGCAATCGCCATACCCAAGGCAGCCGACAAAGATGTTGAAGAATGTCCCGCTTCCCAAACATCGTGAATGCTTTCTCTGCGTTTTTGAAAGCCGCTCATGCCCTTAAACTGACGCAGCGTTTTAAAATCATTAATGCGTCCCGTCAAAATTTTATGGACATAGCTTTGATGCCCTACATCAAAGATCAGCTTATCAATCGGCGAGCGAAATACATAGTGCATTGCCAAGCTCAACTCCACAACACCGAGATTACTTGATAAATGTCCGCCTGTCTTCGCAATGCTTTCAATCAAAAAGTTGCGAATCTCGGCTGCCAGCTCTTTTAGCTCAGAAACAGAAAGACCTTGAATATCTTCCGGACTTTCAATATCATAAATATTCATAAATACAACACCTCGATTATTTTTTGCGATGAATCAGCTCATTTAGAATATCCTCGATAACCTCTTTATGAATATTCATTTTCTTTAAACAATCAAATGCCTGCGAAAATAAAGCTTGTGCTTTCGCCTGTGCTGCTTCCACCCCTAAAAGTGTCACATACGTAGATTTATGTTGCTGCTCATCACTGCCGGCATTTTTACCTAATTGATCAGTTGTCGCCGTTACATCCAGTACATCATCCTGAATTTGAAATGATAAGCCGATCAGTCTGCCTATTGTCTTCCAGTTTTCAATATCACTGTGATGATTGGTTAAAATTGCGCCACAAATCAGTGGTAAGGTCAATAGCTTGCCGGTTTTATAAATATGGATATCCTCAAGCAGTGTTTCCTTTTGTACTGGATTCTGTTCAGCCGCTAAATCCTTTGCCTGTCCTAAAATCATGCCCTCGAAGCCGGCACTTTTCGCACACTCCGTTACGATTGCCAAGCTTGTTTTAGCATCTTCTCCCGCCTGTACGGCAAGTTCAAATGCCATTGTCAACAGCGCATCTCCTGCCAATATTGCGGTCGCCTCATCAAAAGCCACATGACAGGTCGCACGTCCTCTGCGCAATGTATCATCATCCATGGCGGGCAGATCATCATGAATCAATGAATAGGTATGAATCATTTCGATTGCCGCCGCAGCCGCATAACCTTTTCGGCAATCCTGGCCATATGCCCCTAAAACCGCAAACAGCAGCTTTACACGAATTCGCTTTCCCTTGTTTAACAAGGAATACATCATCGCATCCTTTACTTTTGATTCCTTACGATGATCAAATAATGACACTAAATAAGCTTCAAAATCATTCATCATCTTCACCTGTTTCATAGATATCCATCAGCGTCGTCACCTTAGTTTCAAACTGTTTCAGCTGTTCATCACAGCTGTTGACAAGCTGAAGACCTTCTTCAAATAAAGCGATTGCGTCTTCTAAGACAATTTCATTTTTCTCTAACTTGGTAACAATTTCTTCTAAGCGATCCATAGACTGCTGAAATGTTTGTTTTTCCGCCATCAGAATTCCTCCTTTTTTATGACGTTGGTATGAATGATACCGTCCTTCATGCGAATTGATAAGCTGTTTTCCTTAATCTCATGAATCGAGGAAATCATTCGTTCATTTTCATAAACAAGTGCGTAACCGCGTCCTAATACTTTCAGCGGACTGTAGGCATCCAATAAACCTGCGTAGCGACAAAGCGCCTGACGCGCTTCATTCACTCGGCGCTGTTGATCCTGAATCAGCGAGCGGCGATATGTGCTTAAAATGCTTTTGGCACTTTCCTGTTGTTTTATCAAATTATGCTGTAAGCGCATCGATAAATGCTTCAGTTCATGTTGTAAATTGGTAATGCGATACGCATGATGCTCTAAGCCTTTGGAAAGCATCGCCAGTCGCAACATCGCATCCTGTGTATAACAAAGCGGATTGCGCAGATAACGATGCTGCCGCAGTTGCTCCAATTGTTTGCGCTTTGCTTCACTGTGCCGCTTCATATGCGCAAGCATACTGCGCTTCATCACCGCTAGCTGCTGTCTGACTTCCTGCATATCGGGAGTCGCCAACTCTGCCGCTGCGGTCGGTGTCGGCGCTCTGGCATCACTTACATAATCAACCAGCGTTGTATCGCTTTCGTGTCCAACGCCGCTGATAATAACACTGCGACAGGCATAGACACAACGAGCAAGCGCTTCATCGTTAAAGCACCATAAATCCTCAATCGCACCACCGCCACGCGCCAATAAAATCACATCCGGATGTAATGCATCGGCTGCTTCGATTGCTTTACAAAGCATTGCACTCGCATCCTTACCTTGCACCAAAGAAGGAATAAAGCTGATCTTCGCAATCGACCATCTGCGCCGTAATGTTTGTAACATATCTTGCAATGCTGCACCTTCCTTCGCACTGATCAGCGCAATATGCTGCGGATAACGTGGCAGTGGTCGTTTATGTGCCTCATCAAACAAACCTTCTATGCTTAATTTTCGCTTTAGCTGCTCATATTCTAAATACAGATCGCCTAAGCCGTCCGACTGCACGCTTGTCACATAGAGCTGTACCGCTCCCTGTGCCTCATAAACCGACAGTGACGCCTTGACAATAACCTGCATCCCTTCCTTTAACAGCAGTTTACAACGTGACGCATAGGAAGAAAACATCACACAGCTCAATCTTGCATTCGCATCTTTCAGCGTAAAATACCAATGACCGCTACGATGATTGGTAAAGTTTGAAATTTCACCCTTAATCAAAATCGACTGAACGCGTACATCCTGATCGATCGAAGCCTTTAAATATCTTACTAATGACGATACCGAATAGACTGCCTGTTTCATAGATGATCCAATACACCGTTAATCAGCTTATAGGTTTCCTCATCACAATATTTTTTTGCCAAAGTAACGGCTTCATCAATCACAATCGCTTTCGGTGATACATCTAAATCCAGTTCACAACAGGCAATGATCAAAATCGCCTGTTCCACATAACCGAGTCGCTTAAATTCCCATTCATCATTTAAGGATTGATTAATTTTTTCTATGTAAATATCTTTATATTTCATCGCATCAATGGTAATCGTGTATAAAAACGGATCAATTTTATTTGTTTCACAGTTATCATATACACACTGCTTAATATCTTTATTTAATAAAAAAGACTGATATAAAGAACGCATTCCCATCTCACGTAATTCGTGTCGCATACTCATTTTTGTGCCTCCTTATCATCCTTATTATTTTACCATAAATACGCGTACTATGATAGAAAAAACTGTATTTTTACAATGGAATCAATGTAAGTGATCACTATTTTTCACTGATACAATTCATAAAAAAAGTGATAACGAAAAACAATCGCGTTTTCGTATCACTGTTAATAATATACAAGCAATACAATCTAATTCATTTCCTCATCTGTTTGTAAATACGGGACTTTGGCACTCGGCACAACTTGACTGGCAGGATCCAGATGAGTCGCTTGATCATCAAAGAAAATATGCGCACCAAAAGCCTGTAATACATCTTTCTTTTTCATACCGCCCAAAAAGAATGCTTCATCAATACGGACATTCCACTCTCTTAGCGTATTGATCACTCGTTCGTGAGCAGGCGCATTACGTGCCGTAACCAATGCGGTGCGAATCGGTGAGTGCTCATGTGGAAAACGATTTTGAATATGCGAAAGCGTTTTTAAAAACTTCGCAAACGGTCCTTCTGGCAATGCCTGATGCGCCATTTCATGCTCATGCTTCACAAAAGCAGCCAAACCCTCACTTTGATAGATCCGCTCTGCTTCATCGGAAAACAGCACCGCATCACCGTCAAAAGCAATGCGGATTTCCGGCAGTTTGGTTTTTGTATACATGGAATTGGTATAGATCACACCGGCGGCAGTCCCGTGGTTGATCGCATTCTGCACATCTGCCTCATCAGCCGATAAAAACAGATCCACATGAAAAGCTGCTAAATACGGCGAAACATTTTTACCGCCGACAAGTGCCGCTCTTGTTATATCCAGTCCATACTGTTCCAACGAATGAAAGATGCGAAGACTTGTATCCGCACTGTTGCGGCTCATTACGATAACTTCTACTAAGCGCTCCTTACTTAGATCATTCAGATGTAACAATGCTTCCACAAGTGGAAAAGCACTTCCCGGCTTCAGAACCTCATGCTCATGTGCCTGCTGATAAGCAGCATAAGCATCTAACCCCTCTTGCTCAAAAATTTCATTTTCCTTTTGCAGATCAAACAATGCTCTAGATGATATACCGATCACCAAGCAATTTTCAAATGATACAGCCATAGTACCTCCTATAAGCAAATATAAAACATACTTCAGTTCGCAACATATCGATTATTCATCGAACAGACGTCAATGAAAAAAAGGAACGACATCGTTCCTTAAAATACAAACCCCGCTACACGAATATCGATCACATCAGGAGTATAATCACTCATATGTGCGATATTGTCATGAATCGTATTTTGAAGCTTTGCGCATGCTTCCTTAACATTAGAATCATAGCGTACCTTTACAGCGACCGTAATAATCAACTGATCATTATGAATTTTACAGTTGATGGAATTTTTAAACGGATTAAACGGATCAGCCAATACCAAACCCTCTGCTTCTTCTACCGCAATCTGCGCGATGGTCGCAAATACGGATTTGCTTAATGCGATTAAACCTAAATCATGTTTTTGTTTTACTGCAATGTATTCTTGTGCCATAATTTCACCTTCTTGGTATCATTATAACAGATTTTATGATAAATTGCATTACTTAAACGTAACTTCAATCAAATATTTCTGTCCGAGCGTCTGATGCGCAAGATCCATCACTTTTTTGGCATTTGCTTCATTGTCTTCACTGTCAAATACATTGATTTTGCATGTACCCTCGGTAATTTCAATCGCACAAACAAAACCGCCCTTTTGTAAAGTATCTTTTAATGCCGTTTTCTGCTGTTCTTCATCTTTCAGCGTTTCTAATGTTTCCAGCGCTTCTTTCTTAGCTTCTTCACTTGATTGCGTATCCGATACAATATCTGATTGTTTCTTTACCTCCGCTTCTTGTTTTGATGTAATTTCCTCTTGAAGCTTTTCTGCCTCATTTTCTTTCCCTTCCTGCGCATCCTTCGGATCGCTGAGATCTTCACCACTTTCGGTTGTCATTACACTGGTCGTATCGGTAGGCAGTGTAACATAATACACCGACAACATGAGAATAAGGGAAAACATCGTCAGAAAAGCGAGTGCCTGTCTGTTCATAAGCAGTCCTCCTTGCCGTTATAAGCCTATGCCTAAAACAGCCTTTTTAGACCGTTACGCAAAAATTTCATGCATTTGTTTCAGCCATTCCTCATAATATGCCTGTCGATATTCCATAAAGTCTTTATAGGAAATCACACGCTGCTCGAGTTCCTCGACAAAAGATACAAAAGCTCGATTAACTGCCAGCATATTAGAATCATAAATGATTTTAATCGTGCTGATATGGGTAAGTGACTGCGCTAAAATGATCGCACATTCCTGATGAAGCATTTCCGCCTGATCAAGCGGAAGCTTTAAAAAGCGAGTTTTCAGCCAATAGTTATCAACCAAATAATTTTTAATCACGCTTAAAAACAAACAGAAATCCTGCATATCGTTCCCCGGCTCTACCGCAAACAGCATTTTGAAAAATACGAACCAGTCATAATCATAATTGATTATTGATATTAAGTAATGTCCTAAAATATCAATAAACACATCATTAGAGGTAAAGTTTTGATCTAAATACACTTCATTCTCAAAATCAATCTGTGCGCGGCGCAGTTTTTTAAAGGTTTGAAACAAGGTCGCAATTCGATCATTATTGCCTCCGTCATAATGTATATCCTTAATAAATATATAATGTCCTAATAACATTGAGGTCTGCTTAATATTTAATGCAAAGCCCAGTGATTCGATCATTTTCTGTGCAAATAAATCATTGATTGCCTTCGTGATCTGTTGTTCAAAGCTGTCCTCATTCAATCCGGAATCGGTGAGTGTCAGATCCTGCATCTGTTGATAAACGATGCTCAACTGCCGATCGGTAATGGTCAGCTGTGCATTTATACTGGCAAGCAGATCCTTCATAAAGCTGTCATACACATAATAATTGGTATTTTTATAGACGAGCTTATGCTCAATTTCGCCCCAAAAGGAATGTACCAGTGCTTTGATCTGCAATTCAAAATTAATCATTTGATGATCTTTTTCATAAAAACCGTCAATGCGATAGATAGAAAAACCGTTTTTTTGCAGCTGCGGCTGATGAGAAGCTAAATCCAAATGCAGGTTCGGATACGCACTACATATAAAAAAGCCTCGTTCATCTTTTTGGGGCAGTTGTTTTCGCAGCCATAACAATGCCTTATATTCTTCCTCAATAAAACGGCATTCGATTGTGACACCGATTAAATCTGAAAGCTGATCCAAAATACTTTGCGCATTTTCACATTCTTTATAAAAGCGATTTCGAATGATTTTTTCACGAAGACTTTCCTTGCTTTTTACCCGTGAAGACAGATCAACCAAGGTTTCCTGATAATCTTGAAACAGTGCTTTCAGAATTGTATTGATTTCAGCCTCTGCCGCATGATAAAAAGCATTATTTTGTTCCAGTAACAGAAGAGTTTCATCAATTAAATCAAATACTTGTAAACGCATATGCTTCCTCCGAATTATTAAAGTATGCAAGTGAAGCTGCTTCATCCTTTTGTAGCTGTTTTTTAAGTTCCTCTAAGCTGTTAAACTTAAAATCCTTTCGCAGCCAGTGAAGGAATAAAAAGGCAACCGGCTGATCATAAATCATTTCATTAAAATGAAATACATGTGCTTCAATGCGTTGTCCGCAGGATTCGCTGACGGTCGGATTGTTTCCGACGTTGATCATTGCCTGATAATAGTTATCATGATATCGCATATACCCGACATATACACCTTCCTTAGGCAGCACATAGATAGTATCACATTGCAGATTCACGGTCGGATAACCCATTTTACGACCATTTTGTAGACCGTGTATCACAATCCCTTCCATCGTGTATGGGCGGCTCAACAATTCATTGGCTTTTTCTATATTGCCGTCCTTAATGCATTGCTCAATTCGCGTCGAGCTGATTTTTTGTGCTTCATTTTGTACTTGCTCGATCACTTGAACCTGAAAGCGATTCTGCGCCTGTAAAGTCTTCGCATTGCCTTTTCCGAAATGTGCATAATGAAAATCATAACCGCAGACCAAGGTAGCTAACGGCAGTGGATATAAGATTTTTTCGTGAAACTGCTCCACCGACAACGCCGCCATTTCCTCGGTAAAGTCTAATATAATCCAATATTCGACGCCCAGTTGCGCCGCAAACTGCTTACGCTGCTTCATGCTCGTCAAATGCTCAAGCTGCGAAATGCCTTTGATAATTGCCCACGGATCCGGATCAAAGGTAATTAAAGCCGCAGCTCCGCCAAACGTTTTGGCATTCTCAACCACGGTTTGTATAAGCTGTTGATGCCCGATGTGAATACCGTCAAAATAGCCGATGCAGGCATGAATCGGTTCATGAATGATCGGTGTATGTTCCAATGATATATGTAATTCTTTCATAGCCTCTCCTACCAAAGTCCCCGCACACAGCGAAACACGTCATTTTGTTCACGGCGATAGATTGCCATAACATCCTCTTGATTACAAAGCGCTACCTCATCTTCATGACAGTCAAGACGAATTTTTTTTCCTTGAATAATATCCGCGAGCGGATCATAAGAAAGCTGCGGATAATGCGCTAATGCCTTTGCCAGCGGAAACAGCGGGATTTCACCGTTTGCCACTTGTTCTAACGTAACACAGTCCGCGAGCTGAAAGCGTCCTACCCGGGTACGAACTAAGGTATCCATACAACCTAGATTACCGCTCTTTTCAGCAATATCCACGCATAAAGAGCGTATATATGTTCCACTTGAGCATGCCGCTCGAAACTGATAACGCGCCGCATCCAAGCATTCGATTTCATAAATTTCTATATCACGCAGTGGTCTTTCGACAATCTCATGATTGCGGGCATATTCATACAGCTTTCTGCCGTTGACCTTTACGCTTGAAACCATCGGCGGCAGTTGTTTCTGCTTCCCGACAAATTTCTGTAAAAGCTTGGAAAAATCATCAATTTCCGTAATCGGTTTCGTTTCCATGACTTCTCCGCTTGCATCATCGCTCCATGTCTTGGCTCCCAATTTCATCGTTGCGATGTATTCTTTATCCGTATCCTCTAAAAAAGGCAATGCTTTGGTAGCTCTTCCGATCAATACCAACAGCACTCCCGTCGCATCCGGATCCAGTGTTCCGCTGTGTCCGATTTTACTTATATGCAACAGCCGACGCAGGCGCATCACAACATCATGTGAAGTCATGCCGGCTTCTTTATAAATCGGTAAAATTCCATCCATGTAATCACCGAGATTCATTATAACATATTTCGATGAAAATAGCACTTGTATCCGATCATATGCTATAATATTATTACTTGAGGTGATCATATGAAACTACAGGAAATTTTACGTAATATCCGCAAAGCAGATGAAGATTATCAAATGATTCAAACAAACGATCGCATCGCAGTCGGTGTGTCAGGCGGCAAGGACTCTATGGTTCTATTGACGGCACTGCATATGTATGCTAAATTTGCGGCGAAACCGTTTCAGGTCATCGGCATTCATATTGACCTCGGTTTTCCCGATATGGATTTTCAAAAAGTGCATGAATTTTGTGAATCAAACGGCATAGAGTTTCACAGTGAGCCTTCCAATGTTTATGAAATTTTAAAGAAGCATCCAGATGCAAACGGCAAAATCAAGTGCAGCTTATGTTCTAAATTTAAAAAGGCAACGGTTATTGAAGCTGCCAAAAAATACGGATGTAATAAAACAGCATTCGGACACCACGGTGATGATGCAGTGGAAACACTGCTGCTGAATGCAATTTACGGCGGTCGAATTGCCACCTTCAAACCGAAGATGTATTTAACCAATACACAGATGATGTTTATTCGTCCCCTGCTCTATTGTCACGAGGATGAAATTAATAATGCTTTAATCTATAATGAAATCCCCTATGTGATCAGCACTTGTCCCAATGACGGCTATACCAAACGTCAGGATATGAAGGAAATGTTACAAACACTGTACAAGAATTATCCGAGCGCCAAAGATAATTTGTTGTCCATGTTAAGCAATCATAAACAAGTAGAATTATGGAAGAAAGCAAGCACACCTGTAACTTATGTATTTCAGCCGATGTCTCAGGCACATGCGCTGGAAATCGCTCATGAATGGCATTATGAACCCCCGTATGACTTTTACGATGCGAAAGCAGACCCTGAGGACTATGAGGAACTGATCGATGAGAAAAAACGCGGCAATTCATATTTTGAAGCACTTGTTAATAAAGAGCTTGTGGGTTTTTTAACCTATTACAAACAAGATAAAGGGATTGAAATCGGCATCGGTTTGCGCCCGGATTTATGCGGCAAGCAGTTAGGCGCTGATTTTATCACACAGGCTGAAGCTTATTTGTATCGATTATTACACCCGAATCGCTTTTGTCTCAGTGTCGCTGCTTTTAACAAACGAGCAATTAAGCTTTATCAGCAATGCGGTTATGAAATCACCAATTCACAAATGCGACATACAAACAATGATATGTATGAATTTTACGACATGGAAAAATTTGTATAGTCATAGTGCAAATATACTTTGAAATCGGTTAATTTATCAGCTTTTCTGCTCACAAAAAAATTAGAACAACAAAATAAAAAAAGTCAAGAGTATACATTATTAAAATTCATGATATACTAGAATTGTCCTTAGCGGTATAAATTTTTCCTACACTTAGAGATAAGGGAGACCGGACGTTATATCCTTGTGTTGAAGACCTGCTGCGAGCAGGGATCCTGATGGGAATATACAGGTCACCCACCTGTACTTACAGGGAAAGATCTCTCCCGCTTTGGACTTCATTTATGATAAAAGGATGCTGTTTGAATAATGACATGCATCCTTTTTTATATTCTGTATTTTTCGTTACAAACGATTATAATTTACCTAAACGATTGAATAAGTTGATAACCCGATTAGGAACGCATCATTTTCTCTATATTGATTCTTAACATTATCCACAGTGTTAAAGTGACCGGAATCACATAAATACTGATGAGCATTAACAAATAAGCAATTATCATAAAAGCGGTAAATACGAAAATTTCACTTCCTATCAACATCACTGTAAGCTTTGTCGCAATCAACATCAAAAATACAAGCAATCCTGTTTTTATCATATCGTCTGCGAATATGCGCAAAATCACATGTGCTGTTTCTTTTTTAGATAAACCGTTTGCCCGTAATACACATATTTCATATTTACGATTTTTAACCGCAAAGAATTGACTTACCGATAAAAACACAACAGTTAAAATCAATAATGCTGTAATAAAGGTTTCTAAAAATCGACTGTAGGTTTCCATACTTGCCATTTGTGTCAAATAATCACTTTGTGCCAAATAGGCTTGATGATTCGGTAACGCTTTATCTATATCATCTACGATATGTTTAAAAGCTTCAAAATTTTCCAAATGAACAACTGCATTTATCGTGTCTGTATGCGGGAAGATCGCTTGAGGAATATAGATCACAAACAATGAGGACATCCCCTGAACCAGCTGTAAATCCTGTTTCAGAATACCGCCGATCTCAATATCAATATTGATTTCTCCTTCTTTTATTTTAAGTGAGTCACCCTTTTTCATATGATAGCGCTCCGCCAAATAATACGATACATAAGCACCGCTTGTTTTTTCTTCATCTAAATAATCATTTTGAAATGAAAAGTATGGTACTGCGGTAACTGTTTGGGTAAACTGAACCGGTTCATCATTAATAAGCATAGAATCAAAGCTTAATGTTGAAAGGACAGCTACATCGCTTACACCTTCAATTCCCTTTAATACTTCAATTTCAGATTCTCGGACTTTAGAATTACCGGTGATATATACCTCATTCATTCCGTATTCATTTAATGAATCATGAAAGCGTTGAATCATCCCATCCTTTATTCCGATAAAAAACAAGCTTAGGAATATAATAAAAGACGGCATCAGAATAAACATGTACTTTTCCCATTTCCGTTTTCCGAGAGAAAATTTACTGTACCAACGATAAAAGTGCTTCATGTTTAAATCCCCTGTATCGTTTTTCTCATTCAAAGATTGCTTATAACCGCTTGTTTCGGTTAATTCTGAACAATTGCTTTCTTTCATTATTTTTTGATGAGAAACTGTATATAATACATCACATTTTGATAAAACCGCTTTATCATGGGTCGCAAGAATTACCATTCTGCCGGTTTGGGCAATCTTTTTTAACAGACTGATAATATATTCGCTGTTTTCATGATCAAGCGCACTTGTAATTTCATCGGCAATAATTACATGAGGATCTTTCATTAATGCACAGACCAATGATAATCTTTGATATTCTCCGCCTGATAATACCGATACTTTAGTATCCGTATCCATCGTTAATCCCATCATATTCAATACCTTTTCAACATGGTTCTTATCAAACTTATGACCGCTGATATAACAATACAGCTTGATATTATCTAAAATAGATAAATCATCATGTAAATTATGTTGCTGAAATACATAGGCAATACTTTGTTTGCGCATATTTGCCTTCATTTGTTCATTGTTCATATCCAATACTTTTTCATCAAAAGTATAAGTATAATCATGAAAACCCGATAGTAATCCAATGATATTCAACAGTGTAGTTTTTCCGACACCGCTGGGACCGCATACCGCAGTGAGTTTCCCTCTTTCAACAGTCATTTCCGCATCATCAAACAAGATTCGCTCACCGTATGCAACATGTAAATGATTAATGTGAATCATTCTATCACCCTTCCATTAATTAGAGTGCAGTTCTTTTCTTATGTCTAAATGCTTAAAATAGCGGTAACTGATAAAATAACACAGAATAATTAACATCATAGTTGCGATAACATCAAGAAGCATCACTTGCCATAAAACATCAAAGCCATAATTATACCCCCATACATACGCCATAAAATACCCAATGATCCATGCAGGTATAATGATCATCAGTTGATTCAAAAACGGAATACGATAGATTTTTCTGATTCCATTAGCTTTTAAATAAGCAATCTCTTTCTTTCGTGCATGAAGTGTATAAAGATACAATATCATCATTAATATCGCTGTAACAACAAATAAGATTGTCGGCATTAACAAGGACAGCATCGCAGTTTCACGTAATGAGGCATATAATGTATCCTTTTCCGTTGCTTTATTTTTCACATATACATGATCTAATGTTTTATAAATTTGTTCACTTACTTCTTCTGTATATTTAGGATCATCTACCTGAATAATGTAAGTAGATGAAGTATCATTTACATAGAAGTCATCACCTTCAAAGAAATTTTCTGTATATACTTCGTGATATTGTTTCATCAATTCTTTGTCTTGAATTATTTCATCATGATATTTCTTAATCATGCGATAATCAATAAAGATTTTTTCTGCCCCGTAAATATCATAATATCCGTGGGAATAAATATCCTTTTCATAGATTCCTTGTACTGTTAATTTACTTTTACGATATAACGCGGCTAAAGGTCGTGTTTCAACATCTCCGTTTATTCCTCCATAACTGGTAGAATAACCCATATGAATCGGCATATATACTTCAATTTCCGTATGGTCTAAATGATCGATTTTTAAATCATTTGCTAAGTCCTTGGAAATAAAGACACCGCTGTCGACATTTTCATCTACCTTAACACTTTGCCTTTTCTTTAAATCTTTATCGCATGATGCAAAGGACAAAGACTCAAAGCTTACATCAAGGGTATTAATAGATTGATCACCATAACTAACCTCATTATAAAATGCTCCCTCTGTATTAAAGGAATCATATTGCAAGGTGATGTTACCGTCGTCATCTATAACGGCAAGCGCGCTGTCAAACAAGATCATGTAAGGATAAATATTTTTAATATGCGGAATTTTAGTTACTTCATCAATTTGTTCTTTGGTGAAAGGATGAAAGTATTCATAGTAATAAAATTTATCTGATTCGTTAATCATCGCTTCGGTATTATTAATAATTAATTCATCATTCGCAATACTTTCCAAAGTATCATCCATAAACTGCTTTGTTTTAAGTGTATTTGTCAATCCTTTGCTCATCTCATAAAAGGAAAATATCATCGCTGCTGATAATACAACGTAAATAAGAAAATGAGAAACAAAATGAAGCTTCGCATAAGAAAAATAAGGGAATTTCTTTCTTCCTTTAGTTTTATGATAAATAGCTTCTTTTACCGGCTCTGTGCTCATAATCTCAACGATTCGCTTCTCTTTTATTTCATAAATATGATCGGCGCTATAACGATTCTTATGATGGGTCGCTATTACAATCATGATATTCCTTTGCTTTAATCGATGCAGAATTTCGACAATTATTTCACTGTTAGATTCATCTAAATTAGCTGTCGGCTCATCCAACAATAACAGCTTCGGTTCTTTTACCAATGCCAAAGCAATCGCCAAACGCTGTTTTTCACCGCCCGATAAGCTTTTCACCTTTTGTTTGATTGACAATGTTTCTAAAGATACTTCTTTTAACAGTTCCTGCATACGTTCATAATGAAAAGATAATCCGGCAATTTGAAACATTGCCTTAAAATTATCTTCAACATCAAGATCGGCAATAATACCGTAATTCTGAAATACATAAGCAATGTCATATTGTTTGATTTTTTCATCATTGTGATTAATTTCTGTTTGATTCCAAAGATATTGAAATTGATTCGTATGATCTAATAAACCGAGAATATTCAAAAGGCTTGATTTACCGCAACCGCTGACTCCGGTAAGCAATGTAATTTGATGCTCATACAATGAGATACTGCCTTGGTTGATGATAGTATCATTGAATTTAATCTGAACATTATTTAACTGTATCATCAAAATCCCTCCCTATTAATAAAAGAATATGTTGAATCCAACACATTCTTTATTAAAAAATTTTCTACCATCTTAATATAGCAGTTAAATTACTCTTTTTAGTCACGCCATTAATAGTTATACGTGACTCACCCGCATAATTTCTGTAATTATCTCTAATCAAAGTTGGAATGACATTTCCATGATCTGTAGCATATTTTCCTGTACCACTGGATTTCCAAGTCACAGAAACATTAGATATAGTACTCTTAGTACCTACAACAGTAACTGTTCCTGTCACAACATAATATTGTTTGACAGTGTTGTAAGTATGTACGCTTGAATTTGCACTTGTATCATAAACAACTGCTCGCGCTTGTGCATTCACATCCGTAATCAAACCCATACAACATAAAACACTAACACCAAATAAACTGCATAAAACTTTTAATCTCTTCATACATATCTCCTCCTAGAAAACGCATTTTTCAGTCGACTGAAGTAACCGTTTTCATTTTACATTCATATAGTATCATTTATAAGAATAATTGTCAATAATTTTTTTAATTAAATCAATCTATTTAAAAAATCACAGGACCCGAAAGCACTGTGATTTCAATTATTATTAACAGATTACACTTCTGCTTATTTCAGCTTTAAGTGCAGCTCATCTAATTGCTGCTCATAAACAGGACTCGGTGCATCGCTCATAAGATCTGCCGCACTTGCTGTTTTCGGGAACGCGACAACATCACGGATATTATCAGTATTTGCCAATAACATCACCAAACGCTCCAAACCGATACCTACTCCACCATGCGGCGGTGTGCCGTATTGGAATGCGTCAAGGAAAAAGCCGAATTTATTATGTGCTTCTTCCATACTCATGCCGATTGCTTCAAATACCTTTTCCTGTAATTTTTGATCATGAATACGAATCGAACCACTTAATAGCTCATAGCCATTTACAACTAAGTCATATGCCCTTGAATAACAGTGCTGTGGATCATTCATCAGCTTATCCACATCTTCCTCATTCGGAGCAGTAAACGGATGATGTGCCGCTACATAGCGATCTTCTTCTGCACTGTATTCAAACATCGGAAAATTCGTAACCCATAAAAAGCGATATGCATTTTTATCAATCAATTCCAGCTGATGACCCAGTTTTTGACGCAATGCCCCTAATGCCGTCTGTGCTGTATGCATTTGGTCGGCAATCATAAAGACAAGATCACCGTTTTCAACATGCAGTGCTGTTTGAATCGCTGCTTTTTCTTCATCACTTAACACTTTAGCGACGGAACCGCTGATTCCGTCTTCACCGTATTTCAAATATGCAAGTGCCTTAGCACCGTATACTTTTACATACTCTTGTAGCTGATCCAATTCCTTGCGTGAAAAACGACCAGCACCCTGTTTCACCACAAGCGCCTGTACAATACCGTTTTGTTCTAAAATCTGCGCAAACAGCTTAAACTCAGTATTGCGGAAAACTTCACTGATATTATGGCATTCCATATCAAAGCGCAAATCTGGTTTATCACTGCCGTATTTTGCCATACATTCCTCATAAGGTAGACGCAAAAACGGCTCTAAATCAATTCCTTTGATCTCACGGAAGATTTTACGCATTAAGCCTTCAGTCATTTCCCAAACATCTTCCTCTTCGACAAAACTCATCTCAATATCAATCTGGGTAAACTCCGGCTGACGATCGGCACGCAAATCTTCATCTCTGAAGCAGCGAGCGATTTGAAAATATTTCTCCATGCCAGATATCATCAACAGCTGCTTATAAAGCTGCGGAGACTGTGGTAATGCATAAAAGGTTCCTTCGCTGATACGACTCGGTACCAAATAATCTCTGGCTCCCTCAGGTGTTGATTTACATAAGATCGGTGTTTCTACTTCAATAAAACCTTGGTCGGACAAATAATTGCGAGTAATCATCGCAACACGATGACGTAAGATTAAATTCTGCTGAAGCGGCTTACGGCGCAGATCCAAATAGCGATATTTTAAACGTGTATCCTCTAATGCATCAGTTTCATCAGCGATGATGATCGGAGTTGTTTTCGCACTGTTGATGATTTTCACATCCGTAACGGCGATTTCAATTTCTCCGGTCGCAAGCTTCGGATTCTTATCCTTGCGCTCTACTACTGTACCGGTTACCGACAGCACATATTCATTACGCACCTCATTGATCACATCGGTCAGACTTTCATCAAAGACAAGCTGAGTGATTCCCTCTCGATCTCTGAGATCGATAAAAACCAGCGAACCGAAGTTGCGGCGCTTTGCGACCCAACCGATCAATGTGACCGGTTCATTCACATTCTGAATTCGTAATTCCCCGTTATTATGTGTACGTTTCATAGTATTCCTCTTTTCTATTCGTGATGATGTGTACATGTGCAGTTTCCCGGCTCACAGTTACATTCATGTTCATTCTCTGCCTCGAAAAACTGATCCATTGTAGCTACCATATCATCAAGTGCTACCGTTTTTTGTAGTTTATCAGCAATGCGTTTGATCGTCACACTTCCCTGTGCAACTTCATCTTCACAGATGATGATAACAGCCTTTGCTTTTTTGCGGTCAACCGTGCGGTACTGCGCCTTAAGCGAACGATTTTGATAATCGCATTCACAGCGATAGCCGTTCGCTCTCAATGTTGTTGTAACCGACAATGCGTGAAGGGCAACCTCAGGTGATAATGAGATGACATACGCATCTAATTCTGCTTTTTCTCCTAATAAAATCCCCTCTGCCTCACAAGCAATGATCAAGCGCTCAATTCCCATCGCCCAACCGATACCGCTCATTTCCGGACCGCCGAAATATTCCACTAATCCGTCATAACGTCCGCCGGCGAATACAGTTGACTGCGCTCCCATCTCCTTGTTTTCACTTACCACCTCAAATACCGTATGTGTATAATAATCCAGTCCTCTGACCAATGTATCGTCAATTTCATACGGAATGCCTAATGCATCCAATCCTTTTAATACTTGATCAAAATATGTTTTAGATTCTTCATTCAAATAGTCCTTCATCTTCGGCACTGTTTTCATAACTGCCGCATCCTTGTCTACCTTACAATCAAGAATACGCAGTGGATTTTGTTCATATCGGCGTTTACAATCACTGCACATCGTATCAATCGCACCTTTAAAATGTTCCTTTAAGGCTGCGCGATAAGCATTGCGTGATTCGTCATCACCTAAAGTATTGATCAATACCTTTAAATCCTTTAAACCTAAAGAATTAATAAAGGACCAGCCCAGTGCAATACATTCCACATCCAGCAACGGATTTTTCACCCCGATCACTTCTACACCAAACTGATGAAAAATACGCTGTCTTCCTTTTTGCGGACGTTCATGACGACACATCGGACCGACATAATATAGCTTTGCCGGCAAATCAGGCTCACCGAATAGCTTATGTTCCACAAAGCTGCGTACTACACCAGCTGTCATTTCCGGGCGCAAGGTCAATGATGTACTTGAATTTTCCAATTGAAATGTATACATCTCCTTATTCACCATATCACTGGCATCATTCCCCCGCTTAAATACATTCGTATGTTCAAAGATCGGTGTGCGGATTTCATCATAATCATACACATGACAAAACTGTCTGATTTGATCTTCTAGCATCTGCCATTTTTCCACCTCTCCCGGTAAGATATCCTGTGTTCCTCGCGGTACTTGATAATTCATGCAAATTCCTCCTGTCAATAAAAAAACGCCCTATTATAAGGACGTAGTTACGCGGTGCCACCTTACTTCATGAATCAAAACTCATGCTCTTTCTTTCGTAACGTGAAATACACGGCATTCCATTTCCTGAATGCTCCTAAACGGTGTCTTCGCAAGTCATGCGACAGAAATGTTTCAGCTTTTCATTTCCTCTCTGTGATCGCTGTTTCAAGCGTATTCCGTTATAACAGATATGGATATAGTTTACCAGTGTGCATCTAAATTGTCAAGTCGCAAGTTCGTCTAACAAAGAGAAAAGATTACTGAATGACACGCTCCACTCGTGTTACCGAATTGATCTTGCGCAGGTTTGCCATCAGAATCTGTAAATGACGAGCATTTTCAACCACAACACTCATTTTGGTCGTTGCCGTTATCTTATCATCATTAACCTTGGAATCGACATGATTTAAGCCTGCTTTGCATTGTGATACGATTGTCACAATATCACTTAACAGAAAATTGCGATCCATAGAGTGAATGATCAATTTTACCTCATACTGCTTCTGTTCAATGTTTTCATCCCAATAAACTTGAATCAAACGAGCTTTTTCGTTTTGAATATTCGGACAGTCACAGCGATGTACCTTGACCCCCTGCCCCATGGAGACATAACCGATGATATCATCACCGGGTACTGGGGTGCAGCAGGATGCCAAGGAAATTTTCATCGTTTCCACACCTGCTACATACACACCGCTTTTGCTCGGTGTTTTGCGGCGATTGGCTTCCTGACGATTAAATAATTCAACTAAATCATTATTATCTAATGCGGCATTGGATTTATGCTTAACAAGCCGCTCAATAACTGCCGGAAGGCTCACACTCTTAACTCCGATCGCATACATCAAATCGTTGTAATTGGAAAAAGACAGCGAGTTCATAATCGTTTCTATGCGCTTTTTATCAAAATATTGATGCAGATCTAAGTTTCGACGACGCAGTTCTTCTTGAAGAATTTCTTCCCCCTTTTTAATGCCGCCGGCACGCTGTTCACTTTCTCGTCGTTGAAAAAATGAGCGAATCTTATTGCGGGCATGGGTACTCTTTACGAATTTAATCCAATCTTCACTCGGTCCCAATGATTGCTTAGAGGTTCTAATATCGACCACATCACCGGTTTTCAGCTGCGTATTCAATGGTACCAACACGCCATTTACCGTAGCGCCGATCGCATGATGTCCAACCTCTGTATGAATGCGATAGGCAAAGTCAATCGGTGTAGAGCCATTAGGCAATGCGATCACCCGCCCTTTTGGTGACATCACATAGACATTTGCTTCAAAGATATCCCGCTGCATCATATTCATAAATTCCATCGCATCATCATTAACCTCATCACTCATAATGCTGAAATCTCTGAACCAATGCAGCTGTTCCTCAATTTCCTTTTGTTGTACCTTGGAATTATAATTTGCGTTTTCTTTATAGCGCCAATGTGCCGCAATACCTTGTTCGGCAATTCGATCCATATCCTCGGTACGAATCTGCACCTCAAAAATATTGCCGCCTTCTCCCATGATCGTCGTATGCAAAGACTGATACAAATTGACCTTCGGCATGGCGATATAATCCTTAAACCGCCCCGGAATCGGACGATATTTCGCATGGATATATCCTAGTATTTCATAACAGGCACTGTCAGTATCCGTAATGATTCGTATCGCCAAAAGGTCCATGATTTCCTCAAACCGTTTATTTTTAGTCTTCATCTTTTTATAAATGCTGTAAAGATGCTTACTGCGACCAAAAATGCGATAACTGATATGATGCTCATCCATCATTTCACTAATTTCGCGGATCATTTGCCGTACTTGATCGTCGCGCTCAACCTTACGCTTTTCCACCAAATGCGCAATTTCATGATATTTATCATTGTTCAAGTACATAAATGATAAATCTTCTAATTCATTTTTTATTTCACTGATACCGAGACGATGGGCAATCGGTGCATAGACTTCTAAGGTTTCAGCCGCAATTCGCTTTTGCTTTTCCTCGCGCATAAATTGCAGGGTACGCATATTATGTAAACGATCAGCCAGCTTAATTAGAATTACACGAACATCTTTTGCCATAGCGATAAAGATTTTGCGATGATTGCTTGCCTGATATTCCTTTTCATCCTGAAATTTCAGATTGGAAATCTTAGTAACCGCTTCTACGAGCATTGTCACCTCATCGCCGAACATCTCACGCATTTCCTCACAGCCGACTTCACAATCTTCAATCACATCATGAAGCAGTCCTGCCGCAATCGTAGTAGGTCCGGTTCGCAACTGAGCTAAAATATAGGCAACCGAAGTCAAATGAACCAAATACGGCTCTCCGCTCTTGCGAAACTGGCCTTCATGTTGCTTCTTTGCACATAAATATGCCCTCGTAATTAAATCAATATTTTCTTCTTTGCGAATGTAGGACTTCACTTCCTTAATCACTTCATCAAAGGTTACAGAGGTATGTTTATTCATATTTTGCTCACCTGCTTTCCTTAGTTATCTATCGTTTTTATTCAAAGCTCATCAATGTCAACAGCGGATAATCCTTTAACAGCTCTCTTCCCTTTAAAGAAAGTAATTCGATCAAAAAGGCACATCCAACAACTTCACCGCCGAGTTGCTTCACAATTTGAATTGTCGCATCAACGGTTCCGCCGGTTGCCAGTAGATCATCAATGATCAGTACTCTTTGACCTTTTTGAATGCTGTCTGCATGAACATGCAGTTCATTGGTTCCGTATTCTAAATCATAGGATACACTAACCGTTTCACGTGGCAGTTTGCCCGGTTTTCTTACCGGTATAAAGCCGATGCCAAGCTCATAAGCAACGGGACAGCCGAAAATAAAGCCGCGTGATTCAGGTCCCATAATAACCTGTGCATCTACTTCCTTTGCAAACTCACAAAGGCGCTTACAGGCTTCCTGAAATGCGTCAGGAGCAGCCATCAGCGGTGTAATATCTCGAAACAGGATTCCTTCCTGCGGAAAATCCGGTATTGTCGCAATATAATCTTTTAAATTCATAAATAAAAAGCCTCCCTTTATAATAGTATTATTATAGCAAATCCTTTTTTAAATTGCATTATGAAATAGTTCATCTGCGAATAAAATTCATCATTTTGAGATAAGAAGCATACTCATCTATAATATTAAACCAATGAAAGAATCAAATACATTCAAATGCTAAAAAACAATTTCACTTAACAAAAAAAGAGCAACCGCCCTTTTTTTAGTCTTTTGCACGACCGGAATATTTACCATCAGCGGTATTTACCACGATCATCTCATCCTGTTCAATAAACAGCGGAACCTTAATTTCCAAACCGCTTTCCAGCTTCGCATTTTTTGATGCACTGGTTGCCGTATCACCTTTTACCGCTGGCTCGCATTCCACAACCTGAAGTGTTGCCTTATCCGGTAAGATGACGCCTAAGATCTCACCCTCAAACATAGAGATTGTTACATCATCATTCGGTTTGATGAAATTCATTTCCCATTCCAAGCGATCTTTTGGAATTTCAATCTGTTCATAAGTTTCATTATCCATAAATACCAAAGCGTCATCCGTATCATATAAATACTGCATTTCCTTTTTGTCAATACGTGCCGGTTGAATTTTATCACCGCCGCCCCAAGATAGTTCTACATTAGAGCCTGTACGTAAATTGCGCACTTTTGCTTTTACAACCATTGCAGAACGTGCTGTCTTATTTTGACTTTGTTCCAATACAACAAAAATATTGCCGTCCTGTTGAATTGTCATTCCCGGTTTTAAATCATTTGAAGATATCATTATAATCACCTTTCTTTACTTTTTTTCCTCTACTATTTTAATTCATTTTATCGTATCCGTCAATTTATTTATGAAGGAATCAAAGAAAAGCCTGGATCGCTCTGATCGACGCAACAGTTCGAAATTTCAATTCCGATAGATTTCGGTCTTGATATAAAGGATTCCGCTCGATACAACCAATGTCATCACATTTCTGCAACAACCAGTTTACCTTGCAATTTATCTCTGTTTAACCATTGCCATTTTTCAGATAATACTAATTTACCGTTAGCTGGGATTTGCGATATACTATGGCAACTCCGATCCATACTTATTTGTGTTCATTTATGTGCAGATATAAATGCTTTTCAGAAATCTCATACTTCTACGATTTCATCTACAATAATATTAACCTTTTCTTCCCCGCGAAAACGATTGATTGAAAGTGATCCCAAAAAAGTAAGCTGTGATGTAGTTTGATATTTCGCATATACTGTGGAAGCGTTAAAATACAAGGCATCTACATTTGACAAGCTTTCCCATTTTACATGTTTACCGTTTGATAAAGATCTGATGCTTTGCACACGATAATCATTGATTAAAAATAACGGCTTACTGAATCCTTCGCCGAACGGCGCCATTTGTTCAAGCTCATTCACGGCATCAATATCACATTCTGTCAGTGAACAGGCGATTGCTTCCTGCTGCACTTCTTCCGCGACCTCAATTGACTTCATTTTAGCTTGTGCATATTGATAAAACGCTGGGAAATCATCCTGATGCAACGTAATGCCGGCAGCTGCCGCATGTCCGCCGTATGCGATGAATGAAATCGGACAATCCGCAAAAAAGGTACGCAGATCGATCAAAGTGTTACTGCGAATGCTTCCCTTCCAAATATCATCACATTGTGCAAACACCATTGCCGGCTTTTGATATTCCTCGCACAACTTAGCCGCAACGATACCTAGTAAGCCTTCATGAAACGCTTCATGATGTAGAATTACGAAATCATCTTCTTCATTTACAAGTGTCTTGGCAAACTCATTCATCTTGCTGCTCATCGTTCTGCGCTTTTGATTCAGCGCTTCAATTTGACGTGCAAAGACAGCTATATCCGTGCGATCTTTCATCAGTAAATATCTGACCGTATTATTCGCGTTTGCAAGATCAGCCAGTCGACCAGTCGCATTCAGCTTAGGAACAATCTGAAAAGCAATCAGACGCTCATTCCATGTTTGACTGTGATCAGCACACAAGCCTTGAATCGGCAAACAGATTCCGGTTTTTAAATAAGCAATACCCTGCTTAACAATCTTTCTTGTTTCTTTCCATAACGGCATCACATCACCGATCGAAGCAACTGCCGCCAGTACGACATGCTCCTTAATTTCACCTAGTAATGCACGCGAAATCATAAGCGCGATACCGGCACCGCATAGATTTTGAAAAGGCTCTCCCATTGTGTGTGAATGCAATAAAATATCACACGGTACTTCCTGTTCCATTGTATGATGATCAGTAACAATCGTATCGATTTGTAATTCTGAACAGCGCTTTAATGCATCAAATGCCTTTACCCCGTTATCAACCGTAATAATCAAACGATAGCCTTTTTGATGAGCAAGGTCAACTGTATCCTGATGTAAGCCGTATCCTTCCCGAAAGCGATTGGGAATATAAAACCCACTCTGTATTCCGTAACGAGTCAAGGCATCATGCAAAATTGCAGTGGCACAGATTCCGTCCGCATCATAATCACCGCATACGAGTACCTTTTCTTGATTTTGTTTTGCCTGAATAATACGTTCTGTTACATCTTTCATCCCGTCGGCACAAAAAGGATCAAGCATTTCCTGATTGCTTAATAATTCTGTTATTTGATTTTGATCTAATGATTTTGCAGCACAGACCTTTGCCGTCAAAGTGCTTAAACCGAATGTATCTTTAATTGTTTCATAGCCTGAAACTGACAGTGCTTTAATTTTCATAGTTCAATCTCCTAATGGCATTATTGTATCATAAAAGCTTTTTTCAAGATACTGTGATACTCATGAAATGAAGAAAAAGCGATAGTTTTTCACTACCGCTTAATCAATTTAACATAATACATTTATTTTAATACATCTAAGAAAAAATAATCCTGAACCGTTGCCTGTTCTAAATCAATATCATCAGGATGCTTATTATACAAAATCCAAGAACGCTCGCCTGAATCTTCCCATTCACCGCTTTGTGCATACTGACGAATTGATATAATACTTTCCGCTAAGCTTAAATAACGATCTCTTGTATCATCCTTCACTAAATAGATGCGATCGCTTTTACTGTCATACAGCACATCGGCAATCACCAAATCACCCTCAACCGTTGTTTGAACGACTCTGATAAAGGCCGTTTGTTTGTTTTTAAGCTTCATGTTAAATTCGTTATATAGTTTACGATTGGTTTTCGTATTGTCAAAAATACTGTTGATATAGCAATTATCCCTTACTGCATCCTCATACTTATAATTCTGCGGCAGTTCACGGATATCCTGATATGCACCTGCGGCTTTTGTTTGATAAATTTGATTCAACCAGTTTTCTTTATCATCAAGAGTATTCAGATTCATATTTTCAAGACCTGTTTTCGCTTGACTTTGTTGATTATTGTCTTTTTCCTTCACAACCTTTGTTTGCGCAACTGTTTTCATTCCAAGCATACTTACCGCGATACAGATCAAGATGACTGCACTTCCGATAGATAGTACTTTTTTACTCATGATTTAACACTCCCTTCCGTAATCCGATCATTCCTTTGTGATAGAATGTAATAATGCAATTAATTCACTTTCGGTAATGTTTGCGGTTTCTACCGTTACATTCATTTGATTCAATTTGAGCTGAGCGATATATGAGTTATCATAGCGGTAAACATACAGCTTTTGTTTATTCATAATCGAAGCCTTTCCTTCCTCAATGTATTCCGCATAGAACGGTTGATTGCCCTTTGTATAGCGGATTCTGATACTGCGATCGTTGTCCTTGTCTGTATATGACTTTTCATACTGAAGCAGATCCTCGTTATTTTTATTCGTATCGGACTGTAAATGATAGGTATAATTTCTCTCTGAGTCCATCAGATCATCTGGGATATCAAGTCCGCTTAAGTCAAGGCAATCAATCGCAGCATTCGCTTGTACGCCGGAAGCAGTATCAAGCAATTCTCGATAACAGTCGTCAAAAATCATCTCACCCTCGATCTTTTTACAATCCTCTGCATCATTTTCAATGTGGATCGGCTTTGATATCTCATTGATATGAAATATGACTTCTTTATCCTTTGAAGCTATCTGATTTCTTTGACCGTATAAAACACATGCCGCAACAAGCACAAGCATAAAAGCCGTTGCTGTTCTCAGCCATTTCCCGTAAACAACCTGCTTTTGCGGTTCACTTGTAATTCGCTCTAATATCCTTTGACGATTTTTCTCTTGATTCAGCTTTTCATGAAACAGCTTTTTCATCATTTCCTTATTAGTCATTGATATCACTTTCCTTTTCCATAAAGCGCTGTAGCTCCTTCAATGTTCGATATAAGCAATTCTTTACATAGGATTCACCAACACGCAGTGTCCCAGCAATTTCTTTGATTGTCAGCTCTGAGTTATAATATAAGAAAAAGATTTTTTGTATATTAGTTGATTTCGTATTTAAATAGCTCCAAACAGATTCTAAGTCGCATTTATCATAAACAAGCTGTTCAATATCCGTTTCATCCTCAAACTTATCAATTAATTCTATTTCATCCTTTTCCTTACTGAACAATGAAATTGTCTTAAATCTGTATAAATAGCCATAATATTGATAAATCTTATGCCTCGCAATCCCGATAATATATGCATTCGTATGCTTGATTTTATGATGCGTGATGATTTTCTTATATACCTCGATATATATCTCTTGTACGATATCATTCACATCAGACAGATTTGCGCATTTACAAACTACATATTTTAATACACCTTGGTAGGTGTTCTCATATATCTCATTGAATTTCTCAAGGTTATTTTGACCGGTCATCTTATCACCTCACTATATTTGTTGGAAATTATGACGAAAAAGTTTCAAGAATTTCAATTTATTTTAACACAATTTATCTTAATGATAATGAGTATACCCTTTGAATCAAACAAAGACTCAAGAAAAAAAGGCAAATTGCCTTTCTGTTATAACAAGCTATTCCGGTAAATCATCGATATCACAACCAAGTGCCTTCGCAAGATTGTTGACTACCTTGACCTGTGCTACTATCGTTACAACGATAGTATGTCAACAAATCAAAGAATAAAAAAACTGCCAAAGCACAATACAGTGCTTCAGCAGTCAAATTTTTACTTATTAATCGTTGACACCCGGAACGATCAATTCCTCGATATCATCAACCTTTTTACGCTTAGCCTTTTTCTTTTTCGGTTTCATATGAATTCGGATATAATACCACAACTGAGCTGCGATAAATACCGATGAACCCGCACCTGCAAGCAAGCCGACGCACAACGTCAGATTGAATGAGGTAATTGCGCCGCTGCCCATCAGCAACAGACATACGACCGGCAATAAGGTCGTGAAAGTGGAAAGAATAGAACGAGCGAAGGTGCTCTGTAAAGCATCGTTCACAATCGTTTTATAAATTTCCGGAGTCAACTTCTCATGCTTATGCAGACGAACATTATCGCGAATACGGTCAAATACGACAATCGAGTTATTGATTGAGTAACCGATAATTGCCAGCATTACCGCAATAATATCCGTATTGATTTCCATTCTCAGAATCGCGCAGACAGCTAAGATGATGAATACATCATGAATCAAGGCTACGATACCTGATAATGCGTAATCCCATTTAAAACGAACAGATACATAAATCAATACACCGATCCATGCCAATACGGAGATAATGATCGCATTACGCACAAGCTCGCGACCGATAATCGGTTGTACGACATTATCACTGACCTCGGCGTTATATGTCTTTCCTAAACTTGTTTTAGCCTTTTCCATTACCTCGGTATCAATCGCATCCTTACTGAATACAGACGCAATATTGTTTTGCTCACCGTTGATTTTAATACTGTTAGCTTTAATACCTAATTCCTGCAGCTGCGCAGAAAGCTGATCCTTGGCAATTTCCTTATCACTTTCGATCTGTAGCTTCGTACCACTTGTAAAGTCGATGCCCAGATTTAAGATACCGTTTCCGCTGAAGCCGTTAAAGCCCATGAAGCAAACCGCTACCGCTAAAATTGCCAATGAAGTATAGATGAAGTATTTTGCTTTTGCAACAAAATCAAACTTCGCAAAACGTCCGTACTGACGGCGCTCCTCACCCTTCATCACATCCGGAACATCACTTTGTTTTACGGCAAACCATGCGTATTTACCGTCGCACATGCCGCTTTCAACCAAAAGCTTCAACAAGAATTTCGCAACGAATACGATTACCACCATCGTAGTAAACACGGAAATGATCAGCATTGTTGCGAAGCCCTTTACACTTCCGGTACCGAACATATAAAGAATCAATGCGGAAATAAAGGTCGTCAGCTGTGCATCCAAAATCGTCGTAAAGGATTTTGAGCTTCCCTCATAGAACGCTGTTTTTACACTGCGTCCGCTGTGCATCGCATCCTTGATACGCTCAAAGGTCAAGATATTAGAGTCACAAGCCATACCGACACCTAATACGAGCGCCGCAATACCCGATAGCGTAAATACCGCACCCATAGCGTTATAAACCAAGAATACAATAAATACATAAGCCGCAATCGTAATTGCCGAAATAACACCCGGCAAACGATAATAAGCGATCATAAACAACATGATCAGCGCAACGCCGATACCGCCGGCAAGCATGGTTTTAGAGAATGCATCAATACCATAGTCCGCACTGACCGCATTGGAATATACCTCATTCATTTTTACCGGTAATGAACCGCTGTTGATCAAATCAGCCAATTCTCTTGCTTCATCCTCACTGAAGTTACCGGAAATTTCAACATTCGGTGAATCGATCGTCTGAGATACGGTCGCTGCCGATATGTATTTCGGATCCTCACTGGTACTCTGTTTCGCATAAGAATCAGTTGCTTCATCAAAATCAAGCCATGCCACAATCAGATTCTGACCGCTGCCTCTTTGGGAAATCGTTTCCGTCACATCACGGAATACTGACTGATCGGCAAGCTTTAAGGAAACCTTTGCTCTGCCGTATTCGTCATAAGCCAAGGAAGCACTGCCTTCCTGAAGAACTTTCGCATCCATCAACAGCTTATCATCCACATCACGGAAAGTCAAATTCGCTGTAGAAGAAATCATTCTGCGGGCAGCTTCTGGATCATGAACATCAGCCAACTGCACACGAACACGATTATCCCCTTCTACCTGAATTACAGGCTCATTGACACCAAGTGTATTAACACGCTTGCTGATGGAGCGCACAACTGCCTCCATACTCGGTAATTCATCATTTTCACTAAGCGGTGTAATTTCATATAAAATCTCAAAACCACCTTTTAAGTCAAGACCAAGACGCATATTATCACGAATATCGCCAAAGAACGCAATAATAATTGCCAAAATCGCGAGTACGGTTATACCGAAAACCGTTAAACGAGACTTTTTCATTCTTTTCCTCCTCCAATCAAATCGTTAAATTCATTTAATTTCATTTGTGAGCCAACAATTACCGCCTGACTCGATAAATATTGTACCACTTCATTGGCGCTGAGTTTAAAAATATCATCAATTGCCTCATAAACACAGCGGGGACGATGATGTGACCACTTTAATCCCAACAAAGCACTCTCCACATGTTCATAAGTCAAAGAGGATAATTCTTCTCGCTTTAACTGGCTTGTTTTTAAAGCGATTGCCAATTTAATATGTTTATCCCGGGTTAATATCGGTTCACTCATAAAATCCTCCTCAGTACCATAACATATATTATAAAACAAAATCAATGAAATGTGGAGATAAAACATGAAAAAAACAATTATAAAATCAACATTTTATCTAATATTGATGTCAATCGGCGCAAAAATACTCTCTTTTGCGGTCAGAATTCTATTGGCACGCACATTATCAGCCGATGCGATGAACCTTTATTCCCTCGCAGCACCGACAATGGTATTTGTCATTACTCTGGCACAAATGGGTATTCCCGCTGCCTTAAGCAAGGTGATTGCACAAAAAGACAGCGCCAAGCAGCCGATAAAGGCGAGCGTAATTATTTCGGTATGTAATAATATCATTGTTACCGGATGCTTTCTTTTGATGATTCCTTTTTTAGCAAAGACAATTTTAAAACAAAATCAGCTGATTGATGTGCTGTATGCAATTCTGCCGCTGATTCCAATGGTAACACTTTCCGGTATCTTAAAAGGCTATCTATTCGGAAAACAGCTTCATCTTTCTGCCACTGCCTGTCAGTTTTTTGAAGAAGGTACAAGAATTGTTTATTTAATAATCGTTTTTTCTCTGCATCCGCAAATGGATATTTTAACTATGGCAAAAACTGCGATGCTATCAGTGACGATCGGTGAAATCGGCAGCTCCCTGTTTATGCTTTTCATCATCGCAAAAAAAAGCCGCAGAATCCCGCTGCCCTTTACCACTTTATTTACCGATCTGCACCGCAACGCTTTTGATGAAGTGCTGACTATATCAATACCGATGACCGGAAGCCGCTTGATCGGCTCCTTAACCTATTTTCTAGAACCGATCATTATGGTCATCGGACTGCAAAGCCTGCAAGCAGAAGCTATGGTAAGTGCCTACGGACAGTTAAACGGCTATGTGCTGCCGATTTTAACAATGCCTTCCTTTATCACCGTAACCTTAAGTAATTTTCTGCTTCCCTCATTTACGTATCATCACACAAGAGGCAACCATAAAACCGCCGGAAGACTGTTTTTACTGATTATCGCTACTTGCTTTTTCATCGGCTTATCCTGTTCCTTTTTGTGTTTCCAGTTCAGTGATGAATTAATGCAGCTGTTTTACCACAGTGCGCGCGGAGCGGACTTGTTAAAGCAGCTGGCATGGCCGTTTGCCTTTTATGCTCTACAACCACCCTTGGCCAGTATGCTTCATGCGCTCTCCTATTCACGCAATACCATGGTAGATACGTTCAGCGGTTCCTTCATTCGATTGTTATGTGTAGGACTGTTTACCGGAGTATTCGGCACCCATTCTCTCGCATTAGGCTTAACAATCGGAATGATGATCACCACGCTCATGCATGCCTTCAACGTAGCCTTTGCCTTGCAAAAATCAAGTCGCTCAACTCAAAAAGCGATCAGTTGAAGGAAGTTCTCTTTTAATAACAAATAAGCCATCTTTTTGTAAAATAGCTAAAAACACATCTTTGCTGGATGAAATTCCCTGTTTTAATAAAGCTTCACTTAACCATACCTCATCTAAATGCAGATCCTTTAATACTTCGTTATTGATCACTCCGTCACTGATGATCGGAATCGGATGCTTTACTTTGCACTTATTCTTTTCCATAATGCTCAATGTTCCGTTATTTTCCATAATCGCAAACTCTACTTCTTGAGGTGATGCGATATTTTTTTCATGCAGCTGCGTCATTAAATCATCAATATTATAGCGCTCTTTTCGCATAACCTCTTGATTGATATGCCCGTTATGAATCAAAATCACACTTTTACCGTCAAAAATATCACGCGATTTTTTACTTTTTAACAGTACCCATGACACAAGAATTTGTAATAGCGCCAAGGTCGCAATCGGTATTAATGATTTTAAGATGCTTTCATCTAATTCAGTAATGGAAATTGCTAATAATTCTGACATAACTAAGTAAATGACAATATCAAATATGCTTAATTCACCGATTTCCCGTTTCCCCATAATCCGCATTGCGATAATGATAATAAAATAAATAACGATACATTTATAAATCAGCGTAAAATACTCCTGCATTTTATTTCCTCCTTGTACTAGATCGTACATTTTTATCATAAACTGAATCGAGGTGATTTCATGAAAGAAAATTTGCTTGCCATAGGTAAATCAATGGCAGCCTTATGTGCATGTTCGATATTATTTTCGCTTATTTTAGCCGCATTATACTATTTTCATATAGTATCACAGTCTACTTTTCATATTTTAAACTGGATATTCGGCTTTTTAGCATATGGCTTTTCCGGAATCTTATTAGGAATTGGAATAAAGAAAAAAGCGCTGTTACACGCTTTCGGAGTATTGGTCATCATTTTCATAATCGGATTGATCTGTATGGATCAATATTCAGTGATGAATCTGATCGAGTTTGCATCAAAGCTGCTCGCATATGCACTCGGCAGTATCGCAGTCACATTGAAGCGCAATGACGCTTAATCGCTTTCCGGCGTAAAAAGATTGTCTTGATAGGAATAGCCGAGATGGCGATAAGCTTTTTCCGTTGCGATGCGTCCGCGCGGGGTTCGATTGATAAAGCCGATTTGTAATAAATAAGGTTCATAAACATCTTCTAAGGTCATCGTTTCTTCGCCGATACTGCTGGCCAACGCTTCCAGTCCGACCGGTCCGCCCTTAAAGCGTTCGATGATTCCTTTTAAATATTTATGATCGACATGATCTAAACCAAGCTGATCAACTTTTAATTTATTCAATGCCATATCGGCGATCTCCTTAGAGATCACACCGTTGTTAATGACCTGCGCAAAATCGCGTACTCGTCGAAACAAGCGATTGGCAATACGTGGAGTGCCGCGGGAGCGCAAGGCGATTTCTTTTACCGCATCGGCATCTATATTTGTATCCATTACCTTTGCGGTACGCTGAACAATCTTGCACAGATCTGCCAAAGCATAAAACTCCAGTTGCGAGATAATGCCGAAACGATCACGCAGAGGAGCAGTTAAATCACCAGCTCGTGTAGTTGCACCTACCAATGTAAACGGCGGCAGATCTAAGCGAATGGAGCGCACACTGGCTTCTTTACCGACAACGATATCCAAACAATAGTCTTCCATGGCAGGATATAAAATTTCCTCTACCTGCTTGGAAAGACGATGGATCTCATCAATAAACAGGACGTCGCCTGCTTCCAAGGTAGAAAGAATCGCCGCCAAATCGCCGCCCTTTTCAATCGAAGGTCCGCTCGCTGTTTTAATGTGTCCGCCCATTTCATTTGCCAAAATATAGGATAAGGTTGTTTTTCCCAATCCGGGAGGACCGTACAGCAGAACATGATCGAGCGCTTCATGGCGCTGTTTTGCTGCCTCAATAAAGACAGCGAGATTTTCCTTTAATTCCTGCTGACCGATATATTCTTTTAAGGTTTGCGGACGTAATCCCGCATCCTCATCGGCAGTGATCGCTTCACTGCTCAACATCCGCTCATCCATGCCTATACCCCTTTCCGTTTCGCCATGATACCGAGGGCGTGACGGATATAAGCTTCGGTACTTTCAAGCTTCGCATCGGATAGCTCTTTAGCAATACCCTGAAGTTCTCCTGCCTTATAGCCGAGTGAACGCAATGCTTCCAATGCCTCTTTAATTGTTCCGTCTGTCTCAAGCGTATCATCGCTTTGTGTTTCTACTAGTTTTCCTTTTAAATCTAATATAATCTGACCGGCAGTCTTAGCACCGATTCCCGGCAGACTCTTCATATATTTTACATCATTCTGTTCAATAGCTACGATCATTTCATTTGCATCACTGACAGCCAACATTCCCAGTGCCGTTCGCGGTCCGACCCCTTTTACTGAAATAAGCCGTAAAAAAAGATCGTGTTCCGCTGTTGTCGAGAAGCCGTATAACATCAGCGCGTCTTCTCTTACATACTGATATGTATATACCGTGGCTTCATCTCCGCACGAAAATTTCAGCGGATTTGCCACATAAATACGATAACCGATGCCTTGATTTTCAATAATGATACAGTCTTTTTCACAATTACATACTGTTCCCTTCACAAATGCTATCATGTATTCACCACCATTTATATTAAAATAAATTCGCACTTACTTCGTATTAAGAGTTATCTTTCGATTGATCCGATCATATTTCTATCATTTAAACACATCATTCGTGATTGAATGCTTCTTAACTGATAAAATAACCTTTTAATTATAAAAATTTCTATATTATTATACCATAACTATGTATGTTAAGATAGCCTTATTTCTAAGGAAACAGGACAATGATCACTGCCGGTAATGTCGGTATGAATAACAGCATCACAAACAGCATCACGTAAGCGATCGGAGACGAGAAAATAGTCAATGCGCCATCCGGCATTACGCTCTCTTGCCTTAAATCGATAACTCCACCATGAATATTCAATTTTTTGCGGATATAAGGTACGGTATGTATCAATAAAGCCGCTTTCTAACAGCTCACTGAATTTAGCACGCTCTTCATCGCTGAATCCGGCACTGCGACGATTCGACGCCGGATTTTTTAAATCAATTTCTTGATGAGCAACATTTAAGTCTCCGCACAGTATGACCGGTTTACTTTCATCCAAACGCTTTAAATAAGCACGAAAATCATTTTCCCACTCCATACGATAAGATAATCGCGCCAATTCATCTTTTGAATTCGGCGTATAACATCCTACAAAATAAAAATGCTCATATTCTAAGGTGATTAAACGTCCTTCCTGATCATGTTGTTCAATTCCCATTCCATAATGAACAGAAAGCGGCTTTTGTTTGGTAAATACCATCACTCCGCTATAGCCTTTTTTAATCGCACTGTTCATATATTGATAATAACTTTCGGCACTGATCGCTAACTGTCCCGGCTGCATTTTTGTTTCCTGAATACAAAATATATCGGCATCCACCTGTTGAAAAAAGTCATAAAAGCCTTTTTGTACACAAGCGCGAATTCCATTGACATTCCATGATACAAGTTTCATATAGTTCCTCCTTGTTTATCATATCCATTGCCGCTGACGACAATTACATCATAAACATTTTTTAATAACAGCTATAGTATAAATAATTTCAAAACAAAAGTCACTGTTTATGCACTATATATAAATATGGAATGAAAATAAAGTAGGTTTCATTCACCTGCTCAGCAATTCTCAAATTCATTTTTACAGCATTTTCATCACTGATAAATTATTTTAAATGAAGAAAAGACAGAGAAATTTAAGCTCTCTGCCTTTTCTTTATATAAGCTTTTATGACTCCTATTCCTTTTTTATTAAGCCGTCAGATTTCTTTACCATTAAAGCTAACAACATACCCAGTAATATAACGGAGAATCCGTTAATACCGATGAGTGGAGTTGTGGTTGCCGTATCGACAATCGGTCCGTCACTCGATACGATCGCATAATAGGAATTATGGTTCGTAGTAAACGTGATATAACCGTTTTGTACTTTAGAAGGAACCATAGTAACTGTGCCGTTATCAGCGATATACGCAATACCTAAATAACGCTTAGCTGCTAAATCATCATCTAACTTAATTTTAACCGAGAAGTTGCCCTTAGGGGTATAGGTTACACCGTTACGCAGCATATAAATATCGAAGATCTTTTCAAATTTATACTTCGCAACTACTTCCTTATTCGTAATAGATGAGATTGTATTTTCTTTAGCATCGGATGGTAAATCCTCGACTATTAATTCAATATCATCAGGGAATTTTCCGATGATACTAACTCTGTTATCCGCACTATTGAGTTGATTTACATAACCTGGCTGGATCGGTTTATTCGGTCCGATCGGATTACTTGGTTTGCTTGGATTATTCGGCTTGTTTGGCTTATCCGGTGTACTCGGATTATTCGGTTTGTCAGGTTTGTCCGGTGTATCAGGGGTACCCGGCTTGTCAGGATTATCCGGTGTATCAGGGGTGTTCGGCTTATCAGGATTATCCGGTGTGTCAGGTTTGTCTGGAGTATCCGGACTATCTGGTGTGTCAGGTTTGTCTGGATTATCCGGAGTATCCGGTGTGTCAGGTTTGTCCGGTGTATCCGGAGTATCCGGCTTGTCAGGTTTGTCCGGTGTATCCGGCTTGTCAGGTTTGTCCGGTGTATCCGGCTTGTCAGGTTTGTCCGGTGTATCCGGCTTGTCAGGTTTGTCCGGTGTATCCGGCTTGTCAGGTTTGTCCGGTGTATCCGGCTTGTCAGGTTTGTCCGGTGTATCCGGTTTGTCAGGATTATCAGGATTTTCTGGATCATGACCATCATCCTTTTCTTGTAAGTCAGCAATCGCCTTATTCACAGCAGCTGTTGCTTGATCCACCTCATCCTGTGTAGCTTTCATGTTTGCTGCTACCGCATTTGCATCAGCCAAAATTTTATTCAAATTCTCCAGACTCTCATCTGTATATTTTGAAGAATCGATATTTGCTGCATTTTCAATCGCTTCATTTAATGCAGTGAAGTCAGCTTTCACTGTTACATTGATCTGTGCGGTTGCGTTATTATCCGCACTTGTCACAGTAATAACTGTCGATCCTGATTTTTTCGCTGTAACGGTACCGTTTACTACTTCAACGATATCAGTGTCTCCGCTTTCCCAAACTAATTCTTTATTAGTAGCATCTTCCGGATTGATTGTTACTTTAATCTCTTTGCTTTCGTCTTTTTCTAAAATGATCTCGTCATCTGCGAATTCAATGCTGTCTACCAATACTTCATCAGGTGCCGACAATTCTTCATATTTCTTGCTTATTGTATAAAGCTGATCTTTGAAGTCGGAAACGTCTACTAATATTTGCTGTCTGCCTGCTTCGGTAATCCAGCGAGCAGGTTTTCCACCGGCATATGCCCATCCTGGCTGATTGTTCACCAAGTCAAAAGCATAATTAGATTTTACAGTCGAGAATAATTGTTCAATATCTTGAGCTAATTCAGGATATGCTTTCTGCATGCGATATAATTTATTAATATCACGAATTCCCTCACCGTATTTTTCACTTCTGATGGAAGCTTTCGACACCTTTTTTTCAGCATTCTTCGGTGATGGATACACCATGAAACAATCGCCCGGCTGGAAGGAATAATGCGTTGTATCTACTAACGGATCTTCCACCCAAGCATCATATGCCCAATCTAAGAATCCATCGACGCCCAAAGAACCAGAGAACATCATTGTCCAGTAACTCTCTGCTGGCAGAGAACGTAAGAATGAATTCGGGAATACATCTGTTCCGGTATAGAAAGTAGTGCTTAAACCTTTTTCTTTACGATCTGCCAAGAACGGTTTGAAGTCCGCAATATTGTTTCTTAATAAATTTAAGTTATAAGAAAGGTCTTCCATTCTGGGCGGTACACCGTCACCATTGAATATATGGTTATACGCGCCTTTTTTCTTAAATGACTTGCCATCTTTATTTTTCACTTCATCAATAAGATCAAATACATTTTTCATCATCGCTCTTTCGTCAAAGCCGATTGAAACCTTATCAAACCAATCCTTTGCATCAAGATGCGCCGTGAAGTCGACTAAGAAAGGTCTCCAATAAGAAGCATAATTGGTTTTATTGGAAATGCTGACAGTATCTTTTTTCACTGTGCCTGAAGCTTCATCATAATAAATGATTCGATCATTCCATGGAATCATACTGTATAAAACAATATCATCGCCGATACCGATTGATTCAGCTACTTCCACAAATTTATCGAAGTAATCATAATTAAATGACCATGTACCGTCAGCCTTTTTCGTCCATTTAATTAACGAAGGGCAACGAATATCATCACCGTTTGCAGGATCGATTTCACCGTAAGTTTGTCCGCCCCATGCTTCTTCTACTAATGATGCGGTTAAGGTTACACCGCCATATTCCTTATATTGTAATAAGTGTGTTCTCAATATATCAATATGCTCCGCTGAGAACGGTTCAACATCATAATACTCTGCGCTGCTGAAAGGATATGTCCAATAATTAGGTCTGAATGTATAATCTTCAGTATCATCAAATGTAAGATCAATAACCTCAAACGTATAATCGATTGTCTTACCCTCTGTTAATCCGTCAGCCGTAACAGTAATCTGTCCCGTATAAGTTCCCGGCTGAGTATCTTTACCGGCCTTGAAATCAAGCCATACCAACTGAACTCTGTCTTTGGCTAACTGTGCTAAAGGCTCGCTTGTATCAATAATATCAAAATAGTATTCTTTAGGACCTGTTGGCATGATCGCATTCGGATTAATGGAATACCAGCCTGCATTACCGATAAAGCCCAGCGCTTCTGTGATAAAGGTAGCTTGTATTGCATCAGAATCAAGAACCGTACCTTTTTCATTTTCAAATTGGCCGATTTCGACTCTCACATTATTTAAATCTTCTGAACCGCTCAGAATCGCGATTTCCGAAATCGCCTTATCATTTTTCCAGCTCCATACAGTATCCGTTGTCTCATTTACTTTCAGTAACGAATCATAAGCTTTTTGTTGAAACTGATCATTAGAATCTACAACAGTAACATGTAATTTATCTTTTTCCTTTACGGTAATAGTCATACTGTTATAGATACCGAGGCTTTGACAGTCACCGCTGACCATGGCCGTGCCGCTTCCCTTTGCAGTTACCTTACCTGTCTCATCTACAGTCAAAATTGATTCATCCTCTGTCGCAAATACAAAATCTTCAGGTAAAGCTGCCCCCACAGGTTCAGTATCATATTCGATCTGATATTCTTGACCTACATAAATCTCTGCGCTTCTGTTTTTAAATGTTACATTAGAAGCTGTTGCTTTTGGTTTAAAAATATCTGCTCTGGTTACTTGGATATTAGCACCGCTGGCATTGGCGTTCTTTGTACCGGTTGCTTTACATTTCAATGTATGCTCTTTATTCTCCAAGTTCTTATATTCAACTAGTTTTAAAGCGGACGCCGGTCTGCTCGCAGCATAAGTATCCACTGTCTTAACATCTCCGCCGTCAATAGAAAATTCTATGATGGCATGAGAAGGTGCTTTAAAGCCAAACACCTCAATTCCTGTTCCCTCGAATTTAATCGTATAATATACATCATTATTAGCCGGCTGAGTAGTATCTACAGTTGTGAAATACTCGTTTGCTGCTAGACCGGCTTTCCATTTTGTACTGGGGTAGTAATAAAATTTATTATTCTCATTTTCACCACCTGCATCAAGCTTTGCATTAATTGATATCATATCTTCACTGCCGCTTGCTGCAATAGTAATTCCGCTTGTAACCAATGAGGTAAGCGCCAGTGCAGCAGAGAATAAAGATAAACACAGTTTTTTCAGTTTATTTCTCATATGCCCTTTCCTTTCCTGTTACTTTGAAATATCTGATGATATTTCCCTTCATTATTATGTGATTCTGTTCTCCTCGTTATAAATGATCACACTTCATGTCATAACCTTTCTCCTTTCTGCAAACATGTTACCTATCTCTCAAAACGTATACTTATTTAGACAGTATTTCAAATGAGAAATAACTGTCTTTTTTTTGCGAAAAACTAACACTTTACTTTAATTTTATTGTTTTCATAAATGTATACGTTTTCATACACTACAGGTATACTGTGAGCGTTTACATTACATAGTATACAGAATTGATGAAGACCTGTATTTGCATTTTTAAATAATAAATTTGTACTTTTTGGTTTATCTATAAATAAATTTTATGAAAGTCCTATATAACTGAAACAAGACAATCTTTTTTCTTTAAAAGTTGCATTTAATTTTAGTGTTGAGACATGAACAGTGTCACAAATAGGTGTATGATATCGTCATCAAGGAGATGATGAAGATGAAAGAAAAGATAAAGATGGATGTAAATAA
>QZED01000020.1 GCA_009917405.1 bacterium c-19
ATATGATAACTGTTTACTCCTAAATTCGCTGTTGTTTTAATTACTCCTGTATTAGCATCTACACTGAAGAAGCTTGCATCTCCCACTCCCGGCTTTAAACCATAGTGATAAGTAGTAGTAGAACCACCGATTATATCAGGTGTACCGAGTGTTCCGTGAATTGTACCGATAATTCCCCCTATTCTGATATTGGAATCAGAAGCAGTAAAGGTAGGAGTTGTAGTATTTGATGAATTAGAATGAGGTGTTACACTTCCGTCTACTTCTCGATAGATTACGATTTCTTTTTCTACAGAAGCAGAATTATAGTTATCATTTCCGGTACTCGGATCATCATCCACCGTTGCTTTGATCTTTACTTTACCGAATGCACTACTTCCTGTATAAGTAATCGCACCTGTATCGGGATCAATACTGATCAGTGATACGTCACCGCCGCTCACACTATAAGTGATCTTCGTTCCGGTATTTGGATTCGCAGTAGCAGTCTCATTCCAAGAAGTCGCTGCATCGCTGATTGATTTCTTTGTCTGTGTTGGATTATTAAACGCGATAGTAGGAGTTGTCTTTTCTACAGTAAACGATGTACAAACCTTTTCAGTCGGATCACCGCTTGTATCCACTGGATCACCGTTCACATCCACTGCAGTAATACAGAATTTATACGTACCTGCCTTTAATCCCCCGTTCACTAAATCGGGCGCACCACTCTTGATTTTCACATTAAGCAGTGTACTGCTTGAAGCATTATTAGAATCTAAACCATCAATTTCAAAGTTCAAATAAGAATTATCGCCATTTGTTTCCAGTGTATACGTTAATGGAGTTACTCCTGTTGGATTCGCAGTAACTTTTCCTACTGCCTGACCTGCATTCACATTTTTACTGAATTCATATTCCTTACCGGCACTCGCACCACTTTGTGGTGTCTTTGTATAAGTGAGTTTATGTGGATCAACAATATCTAATTGTACTACACTTGATACCTCTGATGAATAAGCCGGATCATTTGTAGAATTGTCAAACACTTCATTTACTACAGCTATTTGATATCTTCCCTTTTCCATACTTTGTAAATTTAAACTATAAAGTTTTTGACTTCCTGTCGCATCACCTAATGGCGCATAATTAATAAAATTTCCGGCATCATCAAATATCAATGCAGAAATTGTACTATTTGGCAATAAAGTATTTCCGGACGCTTTTACATTTATTTCACTTCCTTTTAATACTTGATAAACATTGCCCTTTAAATTTAACCTATTATTTCCCGCTTGATTCATTAATTCATACAGCGTCACGTTCATATCGTTATTCAGCACTCTTATTTTCATGTGATCGCCTTTTGCATCTTGAGATATATTGGAATAGCCATCAGGTAATTCTGGCGCTTCAATATCGGCAATTCCGTTAACTCCTGTGGGGGACAGCGCAAATACTACCGGATTTTTTTGTATAAATATAGATGGTCGAAGTGCATAAGAAATATTATAGTTATTAGGTTTATATGCCAAAAAACCTGTATTGCCGACCGCATAATTGGTACTGTTTGTTACTGTTGTATCCACATACGCATCTAATATATGATAACCATTTTCTGCACCTCCGCCGTTATATACAAACTTTAAATCATTGGACGGTACATTAAATGCTGGATTAATCATTCCATACCCGGGTACATTTTTTGAGGCAATATCATAAAAATGTAATAAGAACGCTTGTTTACCGTAATAATTACTGATACAGTTCTCCTTCAACATTGTATAAGCATAAGTATTGCTTGTTGTTACAGTAAAAGCACTCGTTATATTATCATAATACGTTGATAAGTGTGTGCCGATTAATCCTAAACTACCATAAGATGCCCATTGAGTATTAAAAGCATTCATAAGTGAATACACATTTGATGATTCAAAAGGTGCAACACCGCTCGTAAAAGCAGAAGATATGGGTATCTTTGTAGTATTGTTAGTATAATAGTAATAAGTTGGTACTGAATTATATTTCCCGATGATCGCGATAGGTGTTGTAGTCATTGCTAACCAACTGTCTTCACTCACATTTCCCGGTAAAAAATCATCACCGATGAGTTGCCATCCTATTGAAGAACCTCCGTTTTTACCTAGATAATAACGATCGCCTTTTTTCATACCTATTTGTGTTTTGCTGCCTTGTAGATTACTCGGAGCTTTATTCACTCTGCCAGTTACACTGCCGCCCGATGTATATGAGCCTGCCGATGCAGCGCTTAAATAAGAAAAAGAAAAAGCTGAAGTCATCGTGACAGTACATATAAAAATTAAAATTAATATCATTATCCTCTTTTTCATCGTTCTCGTTCCTCTCTGTTTGACGCTTTGCTTATTTCCCTAGATACTCAGTGTGGCATTTACATAGTCTTTCAATACAACGCCACAAGACAAAATGAAAAGGTTCAAAAAAATTGTTTTTTTTATAGACATTTTTATTTTCAGACGATAATTAAAATAAAAATTAAGACTTCAAGGAAACAACACGATAAAAAAACAATTCAACAAACATCAATAATTCACAATAAAATCAGCATTACAAAAATATAAACAAATATAAATTAGTCCACATTAAATTTCTGATAAAGACGCTCAAAAGAATTTGCGATCCCCTGCTTGACCAAAGATTCATAATAAATATTATTCATTCTTTTTAATTGTTCATAAATCGGTCTGATTTCCATAAATTCAGCTTTCGTTAAAGCATTGATTTCATCCTCACAACAGAGCCAAAGCTTTAAATTAAAATACGCGCTTTCTGATGTTGAAATTTGTTTATTGAATAGCTGATAAGTAGGAAAAGCATCCTTTGCGGTTATTTCTTCCTCATGATCGAAAGAAAAGTTATGCTGATAAAAATCAAATGCTAACGATCCCGCTGTTACGGATGAAAAAAGCAGAATTCCGGCAACGATAACTTTCATGCTGGTGATCGAAGAAAACATCGAAGTTAATCTCATAGATTTTTTTGAAACAATCGGTAAAGTCGGAATCGAATTACCTGCGGCTTCCAGCAAAAGTGCACCTGTAATCGCTTCGCCGAATGAATGGAAATTCAACTTGATGCCTTCTCTTGCTTCATATTTTTTTACTTTTTCCTTTAATGCATCACGAGCATAGGACAAACGACTTTTTACCGTACCGACAGGAATCTCTAAGCGGCTGGCAATTTCATCCAAGCGCAATTCTTCTAAATAAAACATTACTAAAACCTCACGCTGTCCCTTGGAAAGCTCATTGATAAATTTTCTGATGAGTTGACAGTCGCTGACATTACGTGAATTTTCATGCGGAATTAAATAACTGCGCTCTTCAATACTGCTGTTTTGTATCATCGGCTGTTCACAATCGATATTGATATAACGATTTTTACGAAACAGATTTTTGCATTTTGATAAAGTGATACGATTTAACCAATATTTAAAAGCCTGTGGATTTTGCAAAGTATGTATAGTTCGCTTTACCTCTAAAAAGGTTTCCTGTACAATATCTTTTGCATCAGCATCATTCTTTGTATGCTTATAAGCGATATAATACACCAGCCGCTCATATTGACGATATAAGTCATTAAATGCTGTTTCATTGCCGGCAATCGCTTCTGTTATCAAATTCAATTCCTCTGTCGTCATATCCAACACTCCTTATTATCATCATAAAGCAGAATTGCCGGTTAGTCAATTAAAATTTTACAAATTTCATAATTTTATAAATTAATTAACATTGTATTTTACATTTATGTAGAAACATCAGGTATCTCGCTTTCTATATTATATATTACAACCGCATAAAACAAAAAAAACGCATTCCGAAATTGAAAAATTTTCTTCAAATCGAAAATACGAAAACCTTAAGATTTTATCAAATGATTTAATGCTTTAATAAGCGATAAAAAGTAACTGCATACAGCATAAATGCATTCGCAAAAACAATGAATGTGACCAACATACAGGCGTGAATGAGCCAAAGCGGCAGTTCATAACACGCGATGAGGATAACCGTCACTACATAAAATACTGCGGTAGCTACCTTACCGTACCATTTTGCGCCGTTTAAGCGTCTTCCTTTCTTCAGACCGATCATACAGCAAATGCCTTGAAATGCCTCTTTTATTATAAACAAAATAAATAAACCGATCATTTGCGAATAGCGACTGCATAAGGCAATTACAATCGCCAGCTGCATCGCTTTATCGGCAAGCGGATCAATGATTTTTCCAAGCTCTGTAATCATGTCACATCTGCGTGCGATTTGTCCGTCTAAACAATCGGTAATACCACCCAAAACAATCATAGCCGCTCCCCATTCGTATTCCCCTTTCCAGTATAAATAACTAAAAGCGAACACTAATAAAAAGCGAATATAGCACAGAATATTGGGAATTGAAAATATTTCCTTTTTACTCATGGTACACCTCTCATTTTTAATACTATCATAATTTGACATTATAAGCTATTAGTATTTAATAAGTAGTATTATAGCACTTTTTTCTAAAGAGACATAGGTCCATTACTTAAAAAAAAGTGATTTTCACATACTTTTACAAAATTTCAACAAAATTCTGCTTAGGATAAGCGTTATTATATAGGCGAGTTAAGCGAATCCCCTATCGTTTAACTCAGTATGTAGTCATTCTCCCTAATGATAATTCATACAATTTTTCTATCCCTTAAACAAAAGAAAAACACTGTGTCCCCCACAGTGTTTTTCTTTTTACAGTATAAATTGCAGGAAATAAACTAATTGTTTTTTCCACCAATACCAGTCATGAGCAACATCATAACCCCAGAAATCGATCCAGGCATCAATTTCTTTTTCTGCCAAAATCGTTTCCATTTTATGCAGGGAATTCACCATATCTTGTTCCCAAGCTCCGCGTCCGCAACAGAAAATAATTTCAGCTTTTTTGTATAGCTCCATATGCGGATGATCCTTCGGCATATCGCGAAGATAATCCAACGGGGAGTTATGATACAGCAGTTCATCGGAATAATCATGGAAGAAATAGCTTGCTTCAAAAATACCGCTGTGTGATAACAATACATCGAAAATATCGGGACGGCGTAAAAATGCATTGGCCGCATGATAACCGCCCATACTGCACCCGGTAGCTATAATGCCCTTTGTTTCCTTATGCTCATATGTGCTGATTTCATAAATACGCGGTACTAATTCGTTGATGATATATTGAAACCAACGCTCCTGTTGTTGAGAGCGTTCTTTAGGATCACCATCCTGCTTACTAAAGGTTTCCAAGTCGATAGAGTCGCAACAGAACATTTGTATTTTACCAGCATCGATATATTCCTTGGCGGCTTCAATCATGCCGAAATTCTCATAGTCAAAAAAGCGTCCGTCCTGCGGCGGGAATACAAGACACGGCTTACCTGCATGTCCAAATACCTTAAATTCCATATCACGATTCAATTCATGAGAAAATTCTTTATAATATTCAACCTTCATTTGTATGTCCTCCTGCTTCTTCTTGTATAAAATTAACAAAGGCTTTTACTTCCCGCATCGTTTTAAAACATGCTGTATACATTTGATTACCCATTGCATCAGATAAAACCTCCGGCATTCGTTCTTCCATAACGATGAAATCACGGTAAATATTCATGACCTCTTGATGTGTATGACGATAGCTATGTGTATCTCGACGGGATGCAAATACGCAGATATACGGGCGTTTTTTCGTATCGATCTTGGTTTGATCATAGCGTACCATATCCGCCCATATCTGATAGACATCAAGACTGTTCGCATAGTTCATCATGTCGGGGGTATAGCCACCCGGGGGACGCATATTTACCTCTAAACCGATCAAGTCACCGGCTTTTCCGAGTCCTTTTTTATCTTCTAACATGCGGAAGAATTCAAAATGAAAGAAGCGCCTTTCACACGGAAATGCCTGAACCGCCCGCTGTCCTGTCGCTAAAAGATCAGGCTCTAACTCCCGTTGGCTGTAATATACAAGATGGTCCTTGGCTTGAACAATTTCCATGATCGGGGTCGGAAACACATGGCTTGTATAAAATAAAATTTCTTTTTTTGAATTGGTAACACCGTCAAAGGAACAAATATAGCCGGGGACATATTCTTCCATGATGTATTGTGTATTCGGCAAATGTGCATAAAAACAAATTAACTGTTCCTCATTTTCAATTTTATAGGTTGCACTTGCTCCTACACCGATATCAGGCTTTACAATCAAGGGATATCCAACCTTTTTTACAAAAGCCTTTCCATCTTTTAAGGTAGAAACAAGATGCCAGCGCGCTGTCTTGATCCCTGCTTTTTCATAATATGCTTTCATTTTCGATTTATGTTGAATATTTCTGGCTTCTTCGCCTACATAGCCGCTGGTGATATGAAAATCCTGTCGCAATCGCGCATCTTGATCCATCCAATATTCATTATTTGATTCCAGCCAGTCAATTTTACCGTACTTAAAAGTAAAATATGCGACTGCTCGCAGCATTTCATCATAACTCTCCATATTGCTGACATAATAGTATTCATCTAATGCTGAACGCGTTTCATTGGAAAGCTGCTCATATGCAGTATCGCCAATACCCAAAACTCTGATTCCGTTTCTTTTTAAACGATCACAGAAATTCCAATAAGTTCGGGGAAACTGCGGTGAAATGTAAATAAAATTCATTTATTATCAACTCCTAAACACAATAATATTTTATCATATTCAGAAGTATAAGAAAATATTTTCATTTACTAATCTCGATAAAAATGCTGCAAATCACGCCGTTTATCAGCTTCATCTAAAATTCTTAAGATTCTGATCGGATTGCCGACCGCAAGTGCATTTGCCGGTATTTCTTTCGTTACGACACTGCCGCTGCCGATTACAGCTCCCGCATGGATGGTAACGCCGGGATTAATTACCGTGTTGCCACCAATCCATACATCGTCTTCAATCAGAATCGGAAGTGCGTATTCCAAGCCTTGTCGGCGCAATTCATGATGAAGCGGATGTGTTGCCGTAAATATTGAGACATTGGGTCCGATCAATACACGATCTTTTATGACAATCGGGGCGCAATCCAGCATCACACAGTTGCGATTTGCATAAAATTCATCACCGACTGTTATATGAAAGCCGTAATCACAATAAAAATTCGATTCAATATGAAACTTTCCTTCGGCATGAATTAATGTACTTAACAGTGCATTTCGCTCTTTAATGTGACTCGGTGGTATTTGATTGTACGCAAATAAGATGTCTTTGCATGTACTACGTGCCTCGATCAAAGCAGGATCGTCCGCATAATAGAGATAACCCTTTTTCATTTTTGTAAGTTCGTCCATAGTCATCCTCCTAAAATAAAGGGATCGCTAAACGATCCCCAAGTGTTACAGCTGTAATTCCTTACAGCGTTTTTGAATAAATTGCTGAAGCATTTCTTCTTCCTGATCCTGAAAGCCGGTAAAGCAAAGCTCTTCAATATCTTCATGCTGAAAAAGAAATAATTCTTCGGGATCTAAAATTCCTTCTGGATAATAGCATGCACAGTAATCGAAAACTTTCTGATCACTTTCACGCATTTGTAAACGACCGCAAATCATAATTCGTTTTGTGCCGTTTTTTAATCGAACAATACTTCCTAACGGATAAAACTTTTTTTTCATTTTTATAGTCCTTTCTGTTATAGCATAACGCAATTATAAGCTTGCGTCAATCCTTTCACCACTCTATTTTAACCTCGGCTCCGCCTCCGAAAAGACATGCGATTCTGCCGCTGAAAGAAAGAGAGCGATTTGTCAATGAATATCCGCCTCCCACTCCCAATCCGACTTCCGTAGAACCGCCGACCGTGAAGGTCAAGCCCAGTATTTCAAAGCTGTTTTCCGCTTTCGCTTTTACGGCAGATACGCCGACATCACCTTCCAAAGTTACCTCGTCTTTACTGAATACCGCCTTTCCGCTCGCTTCCGCAACGCCGACATCGATCTGCGCTTTAAACGTATTCTTGATAATGTCATTTTTAAAGACACTGACTGCCTTTGCCTGAACCGCTGAAACAATAGCCTCTCCTTCTGCAGTCAAAGTAGGCTGAAACCCTTTGGAATCAAACAGCATACCTTTGACACTGCCGGATACTTCCGCATTACCGACTCCTGCAGACGCTGACAGATATCCGCTTTGACCGAAAGATTTTATCGCCGATGCATTGACTAAATGCAAAGTACCTTCCGCAGAATACTTGATCCCCTCAGTCAACAGCGATTTCAGCGAGCGATTTTTGAAGCCCTGTTTGGTCGTTTCTATATGACCGTCAAGGAAATCAAGCGAATAATTTTTTTGTTTCGCTGTTTCTGCTTTTCCGATTAAAGCACTTTTTAACGATGAAATCAACTTATTTCGCGATAAGCTGTCGACTGTGACTTTATTCGTTAAATCTTTGGTTTTTTGCGCCTTTTCAGGTACTGTGAAACGCTTCATCTGTCGAAGTGCCTCATTCAGATAGCGTATGACATCACCGGTAATGTTTTGAGCGTTTTGATTGGTGATCGCAGCTGCTGATTTATTCAGCTGCATCTCTAAAACCCGATAGGCGCCGGCACTTTGAATGATATAGTAATTTACGGCATCTAAAGTATTACAGAGCCGCTTTGTATCATTCAATAAGGCATATGCTTTTATTCCCAACCAATAATCAACCGCAAATAAGCCGCTTTGTACGTACTGGAGATGATACAAGGCATTTGCCAAACGCTGCTTTGCCTGCAAATATTCCGGTTGTGCATAGGAGAGACGATCGACATCAATACATAAAGATCTCATAGGCGCATCCGCTCATAATACATGAGCTGTTCCTTTAGGTCATTACACTGATTTATTAAATACTGAATCCTTTCTATACACTGATCACAGGCATACAAAAGTTCGCACTGTTCCTGTGCATGATAGTTGTCTTTTAGAAATTGACGATAGGCAATGATTGATGTTTTTGTTTCGTAGAAAGCGGAAAGCGCATTCTTTAAATTGGCTTGTTGGCGACACAGATCATAGGATCTTGCACTCATAAAGTACCGCCGCTATTGAAATGAAGCAGCACTCTGCTGAATTGTTTGTTCCGTTGCTTCATATCCGGCAACCGTCTGATCTAGAAATTTTGCATAATTTTCAATGATATTGCGATAATTTTCAAATATAGGCATCATCCCATTGAAGCGCGAGCGAATCGTCTCGGCAGCCGGACTTTGCCAGTTTGTCGCCAAGGCGTTCATAATTCGTTTCATTTCCAACAATTCCTGCAATAATTCACTGTTATATTTACGCATCTGTGAAGATGTTCGGCTGACCTCTGCCAGCGATATCATAATTGCTTCCATTTTAGTCCTCCTTAGTTTGTCAATGTGCGTGCTTTAGCTGCACGATCTTCCTGTGTGGAACGATATGCCTGTGATGAGCTGCGCAGAAATTGTGCATAATTACGCATTAACCGTACCATTTGCACAAAATCCTGTTCAAACCCGCGTATTTGTGCGGTATAAGCCAAATTGTCTTTTCCCTGCCAACCGGCGCGCATTTCATCTACGCATTGATATAAATTACGATAGGTTCGCTCATAGGCGACACACTGTTCCTCAATTTTTGCGGCACTGTTATCTAATGCCTGCGGTTCTACACTGATTTTAATACTCATGTTCAATTCCTCCTTCAGAACAAGTAAAATATTTCATTGTTTTCAACTTTTCTCTCTGCTAAAGTTTCGGTTCCGACAAAAACGGATTGACTGCGTTTTCTTAGCAATAGACTGCCGGAATGCGCAGTATAACGCTTTTGACTTTTTTCTTCTATCCATAATGCACATACGTGACATAATTCATCGGCGCTGATCATGCTCGCAGCCGCAATATCCATTGATAAGCAAACCGACGGGGCAATAACGGTAAGTAAAATTGTTTTAATCATAGCCGCAAATTCCTCTGATGAACAAAGGCTCATCTCTGATCAGGCAAATATCGGTTTTTTTATTTGTTTGAAACGCACTGCCCAGATTCCAAAGATAGCGAAATTCGCTCAAACCTAAGCCGCACCATAAAATGCGGTTTGCGGCTTTACACTCCTGTAACAGCGGATGCGAGAAGTTCATCGATAAATCCTGCGGCGACAGCGCAATGATGCACATCCCCTCATCATCAGCAGCATCTAATTGATCGCTGAATGTGATTGGATATTGTTTGATTGCAGCAATTTCACGCATCAACTGATAAACACGTTGCCACTCATAGCCGGTAATGATATAGCAACCTTCAAACGGCAGCGCAACTGCTTTGCGCTCATCCAATGAACGCCCGATTACAAAACCGTCCTGTACCTCATCGGCAAGTTTTTCATAAACTGGTGCTTCCTCTAACGGCGGCAGCTGAGCGAAACCTTTTCGATCCCCCGGCACATCCCGACTTTCAAAAAACTGCACCGTATATAACTGCTCCTGATGCTTATGAATCGCTCGCAGCGGCGGCTTTGAGCCAAGCGCGGTTTGAACAAGACTACGTGCTTCCTGTTCATCCTGCAGATGAAATACAAACAGATTTTCAAACTGCTGAAACAGGCGTGAGGACAGATCAGTAAGCGTCATCGCACTGATGAAAAGATGAATTCCGTTACTGCCGTGATCGCGTGCAAGCTTGGCAAGCCACTCTCCTGCATCCTCTACTGCTTCCAAAAGTGCTGCGACATTATGTATGATCAACAGCCATTGTTCCTTTGGTTTATTCTTGCGAAGTCGATAAAAATGCTGCATCAAATAGCGTAAATCATCACTTTCTTCCGGAGTAACAGCCGCAAAAATTCGCGTATTTTGTTTCCATTTACATAGCTTGCCGTTTGCCCCGTCAATGATTACAATGCGCTCATTTGTTTCACCGCTGCATAATGCATAAAGTATTGCATGAAGTGCTTTACGTACAGCGTTTAAGTCATGCCCTAAAAATAAGCAGTTATGAAGATGATCCTTGATTGATAAGCTGAACCGGCTTTGATTTTCAGGATCATCCGCAAGCGCAAAACAGCCTTTCTCCATATCCGCCTGCCAAATTTCATCAGGCAGCGGATCCTGCCATAAGCGAGGCACTTTCAGCCGGTGATGTTCAGCAATCGCCGCCAATTCGGCTATCACCGCATTCATTTCGCTTTGAATCTGAGCGACATGCGCTCTTTGCCACTCTCTTTGTACGGAGCCGTCATTCGCAAGCTCTTTGATTAAGGAACTGCCAATTCCTTGTTGATCAGGATCATAAGGAAGCTTTGCATAGGCGGACTGCCCTTCCACAAACACTTCGTCATAACCTACCTGTAAATAGAAGCGTCCCACTGCTTTGATCTGTGCGCCCTCTTTGCGCTTCAGCATATCCATACTGTCATTTTGTTCCGCAACCTTGAGACAAATATGAAAGCGTGCATTACTCCATATTTGATCATCGACAATACCGCTTGGCTTTTGGGTAGCCAAGATCAGATGAATCCCCAGTGAGCGCCCAATTCGAGCGATGCGGATCAGCTGTTCCATAAACTGCGGCTCCTGTTGCTTTAATTCAGCAAATTCATCTGCGGCAATCACAAGATGCGGAACGATCTCCGTTACCTTATGTTCATGATACAGACGTTGATATACATCAATATCCATGGACGGATAGCCGCCGCTTTCCATCACCTGCGCAAATAAACGCTGGCGTCTCAGCAATTCGACATGAAGTGAGGTCAAAGAGCGTTCGATCATTGCGCCGTCCAAATTAGTAATCACGCCGGCAAGATGCGGTAAATGTGCCAACGCCTTAGCCATTCCGCCGCCCTTATAATCAATGAGAATAAACGAGCATACATACGGATGATAATTCACTGCCAAAGACAGCAACATCGTGATCAGCAGCTCACTTTTTCCGGAACCAGTCATCCCTGCCACAATTCCATGCGGTCCGTGGATGCGTTCATGCAGATCCAAAGACAGAATTTCCCCATCCTCTCTGACACCGAGATGAGCTTGAAGACTCGGTTCATACACTTCTCGATACCAACGCTTTGAGATCTGCAGCTGCTTTATTGCGCTTACTTGATACATTGCCAAAAAACCAAGCTGTTTCGGAAAATACTTTTTCTGCGCATGCATATCGATATTGCATAATTGATTCATCGTTGCAGAAAAATGAACATCCTCAAACTGAAACGACTGTTGCGACAATGATCCATGATTGTTTTTGAGATTCAGTACCTCAGTGAACTCACCTTCGTGAAATGCAAACAGTGCCATCGGTAGATCATTACCGTTTTGTTGCATAAAAGCGGTAAATGATGGTGCAAAGGACAATGCCAATACAGGAAGATAATCCTGATGAAGATACATAAAGGCTTTCGGCAGCTGTTGAAGACTCGTACACAGAAAGCGATATTCGCTCTCATGAAACAGATGAGGCAGAAACCGTGGAATCCACGCTTCCTCTGATTTGGTGCAGGCTATCAAAATATGCGTGGTATTCGGTGCATATAACAGCGCATGATGATACAAAAGATACTGCGCATAGGTACGACGTTCTTGATCACTGCCGAGAATCTGAAAGCATCGAAGCTTCGTAATGCGCTCAATCATCGGAACTTGTTCCAATCGATAGGTGCGTGCTAAAAAATCCTGTTTTTTTTGTTCAAGAGCATCTTTCTCCAGCTTCAGCGGCTGCTCATTTACCTGACATGGATTTTTAAAAATGCGATCGCCAACACCGAGGCATAAATACAGCTGATCTGATGTAAATTCATACGGCCAAATTGCATCGTTCTCACTGATATAAAGCTGCTTCAGTTTTTGTACTGCCTGTTGTAAACATTGCTGAACCTCTTCATCCTGCTGTCTCAAATACACATCGTAAACAGCTTCACGCTTTTGCAAAAGAAGCCACTCCTTGCGCACTTCATAGCGGCGTGTCAATACCGGCCACAATAATGAACCGATCAACATGCTTCCTGCCATCACCAGCGAGGGCATCGCGGAGATCAGCGGCTGTCCGTTTGCCATCAGGTTTTGAACCATAAACAATGATGAGCATCCGCTTGCCGCACTCATCGTTAAAGACGGTCCTAAAAGATAAAGCAATGGTTGACGATCCTGTTTCACGGCCGGCGGTGCTTCCTTTAACAATCTCGTTTCAATCTGGTAAGGAACATACTCCTGCGGCTTTGCCCGGCGCATTCGTGGGAAGTTTGTTACACAGATCTTTTCATCTTTCGGTTCATAGGGTGGTAAGCGCGCCTTAATATGCAAAGACTCTCCTTGCTGATTCACAGCCAAGAAACGATTTCCAATCAAAAGCTGTAGTCCCATCACATAAATACAGTCACCGAGCTTCAGCTCACTTTTCATCACCCGTTGTTGATTCACATAAACACCGTTTGCGGAACCGAGATCCTCAATCATACATTGCCCGTTTGTCACCGTTATTTTTGCATGAACGGCACTGACTAACGGATGATCAAAGCGAATATCACCTTTTTTACGACCGATCACAATTTCATCTTCATCTGGTAAACGATAATAGTGAAACTGCTGCTTTGCGGGATCATTTTGAGTGATATACAAAAGACAAGGCTCGTCATGAAAACGAATCGGATAGGAATGATTCCATTCCAACCTCTGCATCGTTAATCCGAGGCAGTTTTCTTCCGTAAACATCCAATGATCAAGATTTTTCCGCAATGTAAAGTAAACACGATGATCTACTTCATCAATCCAGCGACATGTTTCATCATCCTCAAAAACCAATGTAATATCAAAAATCCGCTTGGCACCGAGGCATACAAAGCTACTGTTTTTCAGCATACAGCCTGCCCGCAACCATTACCAGCAATAAGGAAGCCATTGCACCCAATATCCAAATCGAACGTTGATCGTCATCCGCTTCTCTTGTCACTGGTGGCGTCTTTTTTTCAATCGTTTTCACCTGTTCTTTCGTTAAATGCGGCAGTACGTGGTAAGTAAGCTGCTGCTTCGTGCGATTCTCTGCTTCATCACTTACATCAATTAGCAACGTAGTATCGCCTTCTTTTCTGAAGCTGATCGGATAATACCACAATCCATTTTCATCCTGTTGTCGTTCCTTTTCTAACAGATTTTCATCTCCCAACATCAATGTGTGAACATTAAACTCTGTACTGAGTGCATCGCTAATATATAAACGCAATTCTGTATCAAGTGAAACATTTTGATCCGATAAAGCTTCCTTTCGTTCTGCCTCAATAATTTCAATTACAGGAGGTAATGTATCGATGGTAAAGGCAAAGGGCGGAAGCAGCGTTGCTTCATTCATCGCATCATCGCGAATCTGAACACTCAATAAATAATGACCGTCTTCTGAAATCGCATCTCCCCATCGATAAGCAGGAACCGCTTGTTGATTGCGATATAATAAGACCTCACTGATTTGAAAAGCTTCATTTTCCATTTCCAACTTAGGCGTCCATGCGATATTTTTAGCTTTTCCCTGAAACGGATCCTCATGAAAACGCAGCTTCGGCAAATACGTATCCACCATTAATTCATAATTTGCTTCTTGATGATTACCTGCTTCATCCGTAAATGAAACAGCGATTTCATATAGATCCTCTTGATCTTTCTCTGCCTTTATTTCATAAGTAAAGCGTTGATTTTGAACAACTGTTGCAATTTGCTTACCGTTTTTACGAATAACTACGGATTCATTCTTTAAATAGCGATCTTCCCAAGCCATTGTGAAAACTGTATCACGATTGGTAATCAAACGCTGATGATTCTGTGCCGGCATTTCATCAAAGAGCGCTGTCAGCTTCGGCGGTGTCTGATCCAAAATCAAATGATCCCTCTGTTCCGTATGATTCCCTGCTCGATCAATGCCCGATACAACAATTTCATAATCACCGTCCGCATCAAAATGCAGCTTTTTTTCAATAGAAACAGTGCCTTGATCCGTTTGAAATTGTTGACCGTCTTTTAATACACTGATTTCATAAGCGGTCAAATATTCATCATGAACAGCTATATTAACATCAAGCGGCTGATTCAAAAATAATTGACTTTGACTCCGCTGAATACTGATTATCGGAGCCTGTTGATCAATAGTAAAGTGATCGCTAATTTGCTTACTTTGATTACCGGTACGATCCACTGCTGAAAGACTGATTTCATAGAAACCGGCTTCATCAAATTTCACAACTCCCGAAACAGTATTGGATGATACCTGCCAAGGATTTTTTACCTGATACGGCTGTTGATCCTTTGTAACCTCAAGTTTTATCTGTTGTGCATCAATAAATTCATCGACAATTTGAATCCTCATCAGCTGATGATCGGCACTCATTTTATCCTTATCAAAAGTCACAGTCATCTGCGGTGCTGTTTTATCTAATAAATACGTATGTTCATAATAATCCGCTTGCTTGCCGTTTTGACTGTAAACCGCTTTATTTCCGGCTAAATCATAAAGCTGTAGTTTTAGTTTATAGATGCCTTCTTGTTGACTCACAAAGGATGCCTGCAATCCTTCCGCAGTTTGTTTCCATGTGATATTCGGATCAACTTTTTGATTATTTTGAAACAGCTGTATCATAGCGTCATCCGGCTTAAAATTTGCATCTTTAATTAAAAAGGACACGGTGACATCATTTCGATAACTGTTCAAGATCTCATAGCGCATCAATACAAGCGGTGAAATACTGTCCACAATCGTATCGACTTTGCGCTGTACATGATGCTTCGCCTCATCCTGTGCATGGACAAAAAGCTGATGCATGCCATCCTTTAAAACAAGCTCCAAGACCCATGAATCTGCCTTTTTCTGCCACGAATTATAGACTTGATCACCGTCTTTCAATACACTGTTTCGTGGATCAAAATGAGGATCATTAACGACACATCGAAAACTCACTTCATGATTAAGATAATCGGGCAGTTCACTGATTTCTTGGTTGCCCATATATAAATAAAGCTGCGGATCGCTTTGATCGATTTCAATCGATGTTGTCTGTACTTTCGCTTCATTTCCGAAATGATCGCTTGCCGAAAGCTGTACGATATACACACCGTCTTTTTCCAATAAAATCGATGTTTTATATGTATGATCATCCTGTTTCCAAACTGCTTTCTGTACCTTGCCATTGATAATAACAGACAATGAATCTGCATCTAAATGCGCATCACTCGCCGACAGCTTCAAAAGTATTGGCTGTGCCTGCAACGGCAAGGAATCCTTGATTAAGTCATAAGCTTCACTTTTGATTGACAGCTGCGGAATCGTTTGATCGATTTCTAACAGACGCTCATACTGTTTAATCAGTTGACTGCCGTTTTCATTTTGTACGATAAGAGTTAAATTCCACGTACCCTCTTTTTTAAAACGATAACCTTCATAAAGTTGTTCTTCACTTATGATATGCTCATTTTGTGCCGTATCGACGAGCTGTACCGATACGCTTATTCCTTCTATTTGTTCAAGCTGTAAAAACAGTGAAGCATTCTCCGTCACCTCTTTTTTTAACAAAGTTTCCGTATCAATAAACTGATAGATGTCACTTTCCCATTCATAACTCAATTCTTCCTCTTGAAACCACTGCGCAACGATTTTGTAACTGCCGGTTTGCGTAAAAGTGACTTTGGCATCCCATTGTTTCTGTTCCTCATTCCATTCATACGGAACAGAAACCAGTTCGTCCTTACAGCGATAATAAAGCTGTAAGCTGCCTTCCCCTTGTGCAACATGAATCGTATATTCACCGGTTTCATTGAGATCATTAATTTCAGTCTCATTTTCATCGGTAATCACAATTGTTTGAATCTCCATATCAGGTTCCTGTAGCGTCGCTACACATGAACTGAGCAGCGGTAACAGACACAGACTGCATATACAGATAATCATAATAAATCTTTGATGTCGGTATATTCCCATATTAAATCCTCCCATTCTTCTAAAAGCTGTGTTTTGGGTTCCTTACTAAGATCTGCACTTTTTGACAGATCATTGATTGGTTGCTTTTTAATCGTCTTACGTTTTTTTATTTCCTGCTTTTGATGCTTATGTTTCTTCAGCTGCAAATAAAATGCGCATAGGTAGGCACTGCTTCCGAGCATCCATAAAAACAATGCCGATGACCGCAAAAGATTCATAAGCGCCCCCAGTATTTCATTAAGCGCTCACAATCCGCTAAACCTTTAGTTGCCGCAGTATCATTGCGGTTGATTGATAAAGCTGCTTCGAAATACTGCTTTGATTGTTCCAATAAGTGAAAACGCATCGTATCCTCTCCTTCCGTAAACAAGTATAAGCAGGCATTGCCACATTGTGATAATACTTGAACATCCCGATAACCCGACAGGCGCATCTGCTCGTTGACCGCAAACAGCGATTCAAAGCTTTTTTGAAACTCTGAGCTGCTGTTGGTTTTTAAGTAGCGACCGTACTGGTAATAACAATCTGCCTGCATCACATACAACAAGCGTGTCGTATCCTCATTCAACCAATCAATATCCTGTAATGATCGGGTTTCTTCTAAACGAGTCATCAATGTTCGCCAGTGCTGAAAAGCTGTTTCATCCAGTTCCAACACATGAAGCTCATAGAGCTGTGCGAATAAGATTCCCCACTCCATATAATTTTTTTGCGATTGTTTCTGCGTCAGCCATTTCGCAATGATCTGCTCACTTTGGGTGAATGGTTGTTGTTCACTCATCGCATGAATCAACTGTGAAAGCACCTCATATTTGGATCGGTCTTGAAAAGCCTCACATGCATGAGCCGCATAGCTTAATAACGATTCATCGCCGCTTAACAGTACATCCTGAACGATTAATGCCAAAAATTCATCATCACAGATAGTCACATCCAACTGATACTCCTGCATTCGCTTTACACTATAGCTTCTTGCCTGCGCAATCGCATCCGTAAAGGTAGCGTCCTTTTGTGCAAGTTGCAGCTGCTCCTTATAAGTTTCCTCATAAAGACGCCGATAAGGCTCTACCTTGTTTGGACGCTGCATAATCGCTGTCGGATAATCAGATGCACGCATCGCTGCTTCGTAACGAATGCATCTGAGCTGATGATCCGCAAACAAGCAGCTGCCGACACCGATATAACAGAATGTGCCGAAACCGAATAGGCAACAGCGAATCCGTTTGCGCCGTTTTTTTCTCATATGTATTTCACTGTGCAGGCTATGTATGCGCTCTAAATCCTTCAAGATTTGATCTGCACAATCATAGCGTTCACTGCGGTTTTGTCTGATACAGCCGTCGATCAATAAGCGAAAACCTTGTGACAATGAAGTATCCGCTGCCTGCATGGTCTGTAGCTGATCCGCCGATGCGCCGGTGGCTAACGCAAGCATCGTTTTACCGAAGGCATAAATATCACAGCGCTCATCCAGTTCACTTGCTTCATACTGCTCCTGCGGAGAATAGCCGATTGTGCCAAAGCGTTGCTGTGACGAATTTTGTTCGTTTTTAAAACAGGCAATGCCAAAATCAATCAGATGCAGACGTCCTGCAGGATCCAGCATAATATTGTCTGGTTTCAAATCTAAATAAAGAATCTGTCGCTCATGAATATGCTTCAAGATATCAAGCAGCTGTTTCGCCCAATCAATCAGCTGTGCTTCCGTACTCATTTCTTTACAGTCGCTGAGTGCAATGCCTTCCACCAAGTCCATAATGACAGCGCTTTGCCCGTCTTCATCAATGCGATCCACAATGCGCGGTATCGCAGGGTGCTGTAACGATGTTAAAACCGCTGTTTCTTTTTCAAAGGCTTTGCGATGATCCGCATCACTGTCTTCCTTTAACAGCTTCATCGCCCAATAACAACCGAGCTGTTCATCATGAACAAGCCATACCTCGCCCATGCCGCCACTTCCCAACAGATCAAGTTTGCGATATCGCTGCATTTTCATGAGGATTGCTCCCGACTGAACATCAGTGCCGTAAGATTATCCTTTTCTCCGTAGGCAAGTGCTTCCTCAGCCAATTTCTTTGCTTCATCACTGCCTTCCGCTAAAAATAGCTTCATATGCTCATTCAACATACTTAAGCTCAATAAATTGCTGATTCCGTCACTACAGACAAGCACTCCGTCCTCGGTACGCCAGCTGCCATGACCTTCCGCAAGCTGTAGCTGTTTAGTAATACCGATACACTGCGTTAAAATATGATGCTCATCGGATCGTCGATATTCCTCTAGCGAAATCGTCTGGTTCTGATACTTCTGCTGTGCCAGTGTCTGATCGATCGACAATTGATACAAGGAATGCCGATACAAATAAATACGGCTGTCCCCGACCTGCAAAAAATGATAGTTATCATCTTCAAAGTAAAACAATGACAACGTAGTGCCATAGCGCTTACGACGGCGTAAACCGGCAGCACACAAGGCATCATGAATACGATAAATCTCAGCTTTCCAATCAATCGCCTGATTGTTTCGTTTTGCGAACAATTCATGCAGTTGTGCAATCACAAAACGTGACGCATAGCTTCCGTCATCCGATGTACTGACTCCGTCACACACAGCCAGCATGCCGTGCATTCGTTCACTTGAGGCGGCGACATGCAGCTCATACGCATCCTCATTGCGTTTTTTAAAGTTTCCGCAATCACTGTAATAAGAATATATCATCACACTTCCTCCTCATAATACCAACAGCTATCCGCAAACAGAATCGTATCACCGTTTTTCAACAGCCGTTCCTGATGCTTTTTCAGCTTTTTGTTATTGACCTTTGTCCCGTTGCTGGAACCAAGATCCACCAACACCATTCCTTGTGCACTCTGCTTAATCAATGCATGCTTGGCGGACACTGTCGCAAAATTCAGCACAATATCATTTTGTTCATTTCTGCCGATCTGTGTTTCCTGTCCCAACGGGTATCGATTTCCCGTTAAATCCTTTAAGCAGGCACTGCTTTCCGGAAACAAAACCACGGTATCCGATGTTGTTCGCTTGTTTTTCACACTGTATGCCTTGTCTTGTGCAGATGAGCGACGAATAAAGCGCAAGCGAATCAACTCCTCTTGAATACGCTGTTCATTTTCCTGCCTTCGCCGTTTCCGCTTAACCAAGTGTCTCCACCATAACTGCAATCGCTTTAACGCAGAATGCTGAAGCTGCCACACATGACATTGCGAAACAAATTGAGACGGAAGCAACAGCTGTGTCTGCAACGAGGATAAAAAGCCGTAGAACGCTGCTTTGGGAAGCTGTATATGCGTAATAATATCCTTAATCAACGCATTCCAATCTATTTCAAAATCACGCTCAGTGACCGGCACGATCACAAAGGAAAAACGCTGAGCAACCGGATCATAAAATATACTGTCAGAGCGCACAAGCAGCGGATATTCGCGATCTAAGCGCTCCAATTCTGAGTACAAGTGCTCAATACAGGCACATGCTTCTCGATCATCAAACTCATATTTAGATAACAAGGTCAATAGTGGAATGTGTTCACAAGTATCATAATAAAAGATTGTAGTGCTGTTTCCTTTACTGCGACAGGATAAGGCGCACGGTTCCTTTTCAATCATCGTCAACAAATAAGGATCGAATACTTTTTTGGAAGTGAGTGTAACTTTACAGAACCCTTCCTCAGATGCTTCAAATTGCTTCACTGTTTTCATAAACGCCTCCTTTCAACAGCCGTATTACAACTGCCCTATCTTTGTTATTCAAGAAAAAAAGACAAATCCCCAAAAAAAGCTTTATTTCACATAATTTCACACATTATCCCTTATGCATGATATAATATCTATGGTGATAACATGAAACATCTGCATGATCAAATTATGCCAAAAAGCCAAGCATTTTGGGCGTATATACTGCTTCCCAGCATCAATCTGACCGCCCTTTTTCTTGCCGATCCGATCAATGAGAATATTACGCATATAGCATATGCGAAGCATCATTTCAGCTTTGTGCTAATTTGGGCATGTACTTGTTCCTATTATTTATGGTGCTGCACCACCAAACTGATCGATCGGCTGATTCATCATAAAAAAAGCTGTTACATCTTATGTACAATCAGCTGTGTATTTATGGTAATCAGTATCCTCATTCCTTACGGTCAATCACTTGAATGGGCAAAGCTGCATGTAAGAACTGCAATGGGTGCCACAATCGCATATATTCTTATATTTTGTTATGTGTTATGTCAGTTACATTTCATATATCCGCAAATAAAAAAAATGCTGAATGCCTATTTATCAATCATCACACTGCTTTGTCTGCTGTTTCTTTTGACTGGCTGCGTCTCGACATTGATCGAAATCAGCTTTGTGATCCTGATGGGAATTCTGCACTATCGGATACGACGTACATTGGATGAACAAGTAATATCATAAAATATAAGTAAACCGCAAAAAAAGACTGCCACGCAGTCTTTTTTAACATTTATTTGTACTATCCCTAAACTTATTCAATCACAATGCGCAGATCATCTTGAGAGTCTACTCGATAAAACAGAGAAACACGTGTATTGATAATCACGACATTATTTTCGCTCGCATCATTGATTGGAACGGTTGCCGTAGTACCTTCTGCCCCGCCATTCACCTGATAGGTGACTCCATAATCACTGGTGTCCACCTCTTGAATCTGATACGTGCCTCGCTGTAAAGAACTGACAATCAATGAATAGCCGTTTAATTGATCCAGCGTAAATATTTCATCATATCCGCTGATTGTATTCCATATCCGAATCATAAAGCCTTCCCCGTTGCTCGGCGTTACCAAATTACCGGTTTCATCACGAAGTTTTTTAGCTAATACGATCTTACCGTCGATTTTCGTCGGATCAATATTGATGATTTCTACCGTATTTTCACTGCCGCTTGTAACATTTAACATCGCGGTTCGTGATAAAGCAGAGCCGTTTACTTGATATTTAATCTCATAATTGCCGTTATTCTCTTCTCTGATTTCATATTCACCGCTATTTAACGTATCTATTCTGACATGCCAATCATTATCACTGCTTAACGTATAGAATTGATGCACATTGTTTCCCGATAAAAGAAAGCGGAAAATCTGATTAGAATCCGGTTTTCGATAATTGCCCTGTTCATCCAACATATACTTCGATACATCAACGATATTTTGATTGTCCTCATGCGCGTTGATAATCGCTACCGTATTCGTAGTATTCGCTTTAAGATTCACTGTTGCCGTTTGACTTTCCTCATTGCCGTTCACTCGATAAGTGACACGCTGATCTAACGGTGCAGTTTGGATTACTGTATACATATTATCCGGTAAATCATCGATCTGTACACGGAATCCGTTTTCTTCATCTAAGATATAACTGCGTGATAACTCATTGCTTGACACCGTAACGGTAAAGGTATCACCGGCTGCTGGTTCAATAATCGTGCCGTTGCCGTTTTTTACAAATGCCGTAAGCTCTAAGCGTCCTCTCAGTGAGCGTGAACTGTTAATAACATTCACATTCACCTCGCTGTCCTGCAAAATAAACATCGCATTGGGACGTTCCTCTTGTTCATTGATCTGATACGATACCTGATAGCTTTCACTCGCTTCATTTAATTCATAAGCACCGTTAGGCAGATCTTTCACTTCTTCGGTCCAATTATTCATTACAGATAATAACAGACGTCGTTGTTCAGCACCGGTTAAGAAAACCGTAAAGCGCTGCTCGGCATTTGGTTTAGTGAGCTGTCCGCTGTCGCTGCGTAATAACTTTTGAATTCGCAATACATTACTTGTTTGAAATAATCGCTGATTGATCATCACTGCCTGATGCGCATCATTGTGAACACTGACAATACCATAGCGCACTTCATAGCCGCCGTCAATCTGCCATGTCACATCATCGCGAGCGTTGATTTCATTCAAAACATACTCACCGTTTGCTAAATCGGTAATCGTGACTTCCCAGTTATTTTCACGATTCAGCGTAAACAACTCATTATAACCGGGTTTAGAAACATGAACTTGAACCTCATACGCCCCGGTAGGCTTCAGCAGCTGCAGATTCTCATCACGGATATATTTTGCGATAGTCAGCTGGCCACCGCTCGAAGCGGCATGATTAATGGCTGTCACATAATTTTGATCGTTGTTTACCGCTATCACTGCATCAGTCTGTTCCTCTCCATCATTGATTTTATAGCTGACATTAGCAGGACCGTTTTCACTGATCGTATAATCACCTGACGCTAAATCGTTCCATGTTGCCATCCATCGATTGTCACGATTCAATGTCACATTCTGATGAAAATTCTTGCTTTGAATATGAAATTCATAAGCTGCATCATTGGGCGGAGTCATTAGCTGTCCATTATTGTTGCGAATATATTTGGTTAAAGTTACAGAACCGAGCGACTGCTCACGATCGGGATTTATGATCAGCACATCATGCGCTGAATGAGCATGAACGATTGCGCGATCAACCATGGAGCCTTGATCCACAATATAAGTGACATCCTCATGGTCCAGTTCATCTATCACATATAAGCCATGCTTCAGATTCACCAATACCGCGCTATATTGATTACTTTGATCCAAAGTAACGACTTTATTATAGCCCGGAGCCGAAACATGAATGCGGTAAGCACCCGATTTCGGCACGCTTAACGTACCGTCATCCTGCTGGAGCATCTTACTTAAGGTAATAGATGCCGCTGCGGGACCGCGATTAATAATATCGACGCTGTTGTGGTTTGCCTGAACATTCACACGTGCGCTTGCAGTTTCCTTGCTGCCGTTCACACTGTAAAGAACATTCTCACCGTCATCTTCACTCACCTCATAAATACCCGGACGCAAGTGATTCAGCTGTGCATAGAAATGGTTTGCAGCATGAAGCAATATATGTTGAACATCATCGTTTCCGCGCACACTGATCCAATAATTACTCTTAGGATCGGGACTGTGGTCCTGTCCGTTTTCGTCACGCACATATTTGCACAGTTCAATACTGCCGAAGCTTTCCTGTGATTGCTCATTGATGACCTTTACATTATAATCTTGTCCCGATACCTCAATAGCTGCCTGCTTTTGTTCTTTGCCGCCGTTGATAATATAAGTTGCCTGTCCGCCGCTTTCCTCTATTTTATAGGTGCCTGCCGGCAGATCCGCAAACGTATAGCTCCAGTTGTTCGACGCATTTAGGACTGCTGTCTCCTGACGATTTTCACCCTTTATCGAAATATCATAACTTTCCTCACCGCTCGGACGCTTTAAGCAGCCGCAGGAAGCGTCTTTCTTATATTTCATCACATGAATATTGCCCTTGACACAGTTTAAATAGTTAATCAAGTCAACCTGCAACGGTTCTTCACCAAGAGTAAATACACCGGAGGAAGCTTCTTGACCGTTGATGCGATACATCGTATGCGTATACGGATCCGTTTGTTGCTGTGTAACGGTATATGTGCCTTTCGGCAGGTGATCAAAGCGCCGCTGGAAGCCTCCACGCTCGGTGAGAATCATATCCTCTTGAACATGTTCTCCGTCCAGCATTACTTCAAAGCGATCAAATGGCGCCGCTGTTTCTAACAGACCGTCACAGTTTTTCACCAGTGCATGAATCAGCACACTTCCCCCATTCACTTCCTCGTCGAAATCGCACGGATTTACAATCGTCACCTTCACAGGTTCATTTTCAAGTGTAAAGCAACCGCTGTCCTTGAGCGCTCCGTCATTGATCCGATACCTCGCCTCACGACAGCCTGTTTCTACAACCTCATAGCTACCGCAGGCACAGTCGTTCAGCTGCACGGTCCAATCATTTTCCTTATTCAACGTAAAGCATTGTTCCACATGAGAGAGCAGCATTACTTCAAATTCAGCCTGTTGCTCGGGAAGCGTTTCCTTGCCGTTCGCATCAATCATGCGTTTGGTAATTGTAATATTGCGCTTTGCCTTGCATTCCTCATACAAATTGACTGTTATTTCACCGCATCCCATATCAATGCAGATGCTGTTTTCAAACCAGTTGCCGCATGCTTCATAAAGCATGGTTTCATCAGCGTAAATTTGATATTGACCGAGCATAATGTCGCACAGCTTCATACACCAATCGTTATCTTTATTTAAGATGAAATCATCACAAACATCATCGTGTACTACATGTACGTGATAGCTGCTTTTCGAATCCGGATCTTTCGCTTCCGTGCCGATCAGTTGATGTGCCTGAAGAATCATGGCATTTTCACAGCCAAGATGATTATAAATCATAATATCAATATCATTATCCTTCAGCTTAAATTCGCGATTCAATACCTTACCGCCGTTGATCATCACATCATAGTTCTCACAGCCGTGTTCTCCTACCGTATAAACACCTTCCGGAAGACCCTCAATTTCTACACACCAATCATTGCGCTCATCTAAGGTAAAGCAATGCTTGCTGCAATCACTTTCCAATACGATTTCAAAATGCTCGCCGCGGCACGGCTTCTGCGTTTCTCCGTCTATCGTAACCATCATCTTAGCGATACGTACCAGTGCTTCACTCGGTGCATCATTAATGATTGTTACTTCAACATCGCACTCATCAAATAAGAACGTCCCCTGATCAAAGCATGTATCATTGATCTGATAACAAACATTGCCCTCACTGTTCAGTTCTCTGATTTCATAATGACGGGAATTCAAGTCTTCAATCGTTACACACCAATCGTTTTCACGATTGAGGCAGTAAGTTTCATGCACACCTCTGCCGATCAATACAAAGTGAAATACTTCCTGCGGCTGCGGCTTTAATAATACATCGCCTTTACGGATTCGCTTATGCACCGTTAATTTCGGCAGCGGCAATACCGTATTTATAATGTCTACATTGATATCTTCATTTGCTAAAACAAAGCTTCCGCGCTCACATGTTTTGCCGTTGATTCGATATTCTGTTTTCATGCCGTAAACGTAGCTTTCTTTTAATTCATATTCACCTTGTTCTAAATCATCAAACAGCACACAGAAATGATTTTTCTCATTTAATGCATATTGACGATCTAAGCAGCGTGATTTCAACGTAAATTCATAACAATCCTCATCACACGGAGTGATTAAGCGACCGCCTAAAGTACGCACTAATTTTCTGACTCTCAAAATGCCACTACAGTCCATCATCTGATTAATAATTGTAATTGATGCCGAGGAGCCCTCCATCATCACACTTGCATGGTTGCACTCTTTTCCGTTCACATCATATATGACACGATAGCCGTAATTATCCTTCTGCGTAATCCGTGCCTTACCGAACGGCAGATCTTCGATTACCATACCGAAGTTATTGGATTCATCAAAGCGCAGCTCGCGAGAACCTTCTCCGCTTTCTAAAATCACTTCAAAGAACTCACTGCGGTTCGGTTTACGCAGACTGCCGTCACAATTTTGGACTTGAACATTCAGCTTAATATTGCCGAAGCTTCTGCGTGTATTCACAATCGCCACTTCCTGATTATGATGATCCAGCTTTACCAATGCCTCTGCTGTCTCACACTCATTTACATAATAGCGGGTATCATAATGCGATTGTGCTTGTTCATTGATACGATATACACCTTTTTTCAGGCCCTCCAAAATAATACACCAGCTGTTTGCAGCTCTTAGCGTATAGCACTGATCAAAATCAGGTCCTTCCACATGAACTTTGAATTCTTCATCGGCACTCGGCTTCACGTAATCTCCGTATGCATTCGCAATATATTTCGTAATGCGCAAGTCACCGCTGATTTCTTTCTTTACACCGTTAATCACTTTAATATCACTACAGGAATCATTGGTTACGGTAAATCGTGCTTTTTTGCTTTCGGCTGCACCATCTACCATATACGTAGTTTCATAGCCGTTCGTGCATCGTTCTTTCACTTCATAGCTTCCTTCCCTTAAATGCTGAATATGCACACAGAAATCATTGTCATTATCCAGCACATAAGATTCTTTTCCGAATACAGAACGCAAGGTAACGACAAAGCGAGCACTTTTTTCCGGCTTGACCAAGCTGCCGTCACTTTGACGGATAACCTTACTGATCGTAATGCGTCCCTGATTGCGTGCCTCATTGATGATTGTTACGCAGTTGGTACAATTTTCATGAATCCATAAATCAGCACTTGTACTTTCACAGCCGTCATTGACAATATAGCTTGCCACATAGCCGCAGTGATCCAGCTCTTTCACCTCATAGGCTCCGCAACAGATATGCTCAATATCAACACAGAAATTGTTGTGTATATTCAGATTAAAGATTTCACAAACTCCGCAGCCGCTGAGCATCACCTTAAAATTCTCTTTGGCATCCGGCTTCACCAAGCAACCGTCATTTCCGCGCACATATTTACAAATGCGCAGCGGACTTTCCTGCGTAATTTGCACAGTACGATTAATAATCATCACCGCAGCATGAGTACAGCGCCCGATTTCTACGTTCGCATAGCTGCTTTCTTTGCAGTCATTGACCATATAACTGACCTCATAGCCGCATGTATTCAATTCCCTGATGTCGTAACAACCTTGTGGAAGATCACACAGCTCTAAGGTAAAATCATTTTCACGATCTAAGACAAAGCATTCCTCATAGCGATCGGATATTACCTGAATACGAAAAACAGCGTCACTATGCGGTTTTATCAATTCACCGTTTTCACAGCGAATGAATTTATCAATCGTCAGCACACTGCCCGTATATCGTCGGTTCACGACCTCAAGGTGATGTGTACCGCAGGTCAAAAATGCTGTTTCGCTGCATAACGGTTCATCATCTAAGCGCAACTGGGTGCGATAACCGTCTTGTTTCACTTCGCTGAGTTCATACATACCGGCACGCAAGTTTTCTAAAACCGCATGAAACTGATTTTCCATATTCAATATCACAGTTTCACAAAAACCACAGCCCGATACATTTACCTCAAAGCACATATCGCAATCGAAATCGATCGGTTCCTGAAATTCATTTTCCAATGCCTTCACAATATGCAGAGTTACCGGCTGTTTCGGTAAATTGATTACTTCAATCTGCTGACAAGCACCGTACTCCTGTGCAATTCGCGCATAATCCTCTTGCTGCATCGCGCCGTTTACGGTATATGTGGTCGCATAAAGGTCACCATTCATCAGCTGATTGCCGTTTTCATCACACTGAACGAGTGTATAATTCACACCGTTTAAATCCTCAAGCCGTAAATATGCCTCTCCGTTTTCTAAACAAAGGGGATATACAACATCACCTCCGGATGAATCAGATATCCTCACATATCGTGTTTCACATGTGGAAGTAGTATTGCCGTTTTCATCTTGATCCAGCAAACGAATGTCTAAAGCAATCCCGGGCTCACCACTTAGTTTTTGATCCACAGTTTGGATCAATGAAGGGTGTGTCCATGCCCATAACGCTTTCAACAAGTGTTTGTTCATTTGTATCCTCCTCTTCCTGTTATCCTCAATCATTGAGTGTAAGACATTCTAGTATATGAGGCATATGACCAAAAAGCGAATACATTTTGATAAAAAAATCCAAAAAACATAAAAAAAGTGTGGTTGTTGCCTATACGGCTGTCAACCACACTCCGTCTGTTTAAACCAAATGTTCCTTAAAAAAGGCGAAATACGAATCTATTTTTTCATGATAGATTGAATTCTTCGATGAGATCATATTAAATTCACGCATTAATGAAATACCCTTAACCTTACGTGTTGCCAAGGTATGATCAACAAGTTCTTTTCTTACCGCACTTTCATATAAGAAAGAAATTCCTGTACCGCCTTGTACCATTTCTTTAATCATATTGATATGCGAAATCTGTGTACACTTCGCAAAATTATCTAAAGATAGATTATTTTCTCCTAATGCCTGCGTGAAAATTTCTCGAGTTCCGCTTCCCGGTTCTCTGACAAACAATCGCTCATCCAACAAATCATCAAGCGTGATTGTTTTACGATGCACCAACGGATGCTTCGGCGGAAGAATCAAGACCATTTCTTCACTTTTTAATAATGAGGTATGAAACTCTTCTTTATTAAAAATACCTTCAACTAAAGCAAAATCCAATTTACCGTCTTTTACATCCTTAACTAATAATTCGGTGTTTTCCAATGTCAACTGTAAATCAAGATCCTCATTGCGATCATATAAAGCAATTAAAAGACTAGGAAGCAAATATTCACCGATTGTTAAAGTAGCTCCCATCTTTATGGTCTCCTTAGGATCGGAAAGATGCTGAAGCTCTTGAAGCAGCTGATCGGCATTCGACAATAAATTCAGCGCATAGCGATACAAATATTCCCCTTCCTTTGTCAGCTCTAAATGCTTGCGGGAATAATGAAACAGCGATACTTTATATTTCCGCTCCAAGTATTTGATATGCTGCGTTACCGCGGGCTGAGTAATATTCAAATTACTTGCTGTTTTTGTATAATTCATTGTTTCATGCAAGTCCATAAATGTCAATAAACGATAGTCAATCATAGTTTTATCCTTCTTTCCGTAATATCATAATTCATTTATAATCATTTTTCAATAGAATAATATTATTATTCGAGTATTTATAAGTCATCTTTATTAAAAGCATCACTTTACTGCCATATTAAGCAATAAATAAATATATATCATATATGGAGATAAATAAGCACAGAACCAAAAAAAGCAGATATATATTCATTTATAAAAAAGAACCTAAGTGATTTTTTAGGTATCCGTCAGTCTTCGTCATGAATATCAATATCGATCATATTCGTTTGAATCACGGAAGAAAAAGGATAGAAATTTACATAATCCTGTTCATACAAATTCGCCAATGCCGTATAAAGCGGTACTAAGATGCAGCAGCTGATCAAGACATGAAACAGCTCCAAGGCAAGATAGCCGTAGGCATACATAACCGTTGCTTCACTATGCAAGGAATGATTAACCACATCCAATACCGAAGTCAAATCCTTTACGATCATATGAGATATTAAATACTGATTGAGATATTGATAAATCAACAGCCAAGTCAAGAACGGCATGGATAAACGAAATATTTGCTTCATCTGAAACAGCATTAAGCGAAATGAGTTATTGACAATATTCATTGCGCCTTTCACTCCGTCATAAATTGCAAAAGCGACAAATAAGGAAACGGCACTTAACATCACCTGTATCAGTAGGGTCAATAGGACACCAAAGATCGGAATGAGCACACCGACATATTGAGAAAACAGCAATAAGCCCAACTGTAGTATTTCAAACAGTAGCGCACTGATGATATGCAAGCCGCTTTTACGTAATGAATAGCGGATATCTTTGATTTCAAATCGCTCATTGCGTACACACTTTATAAATAAAAAGTATACCGTATTGCGTATAACAATCATCATCAGCATCAGTAACAAATACAGCGGATATAACAAGGAACTTTCCATAATCAGCTGTAACGGGAAAAACACATTTAAAGCCGAAGTTGCTAAAGTACACAGAAATAAGATTCCTGCATATCGTATATATTTACCACGCAGCTGTTTTTTCACTGTCGCATTCATTTCATTCATTTCCATTATGTTTTCCTCCGTTATTTCAACTATCGATATTATATCATAAAGATCAGTAAAAAACAGGACTGCGCCTAAATCGTTTTTGATATTACGGCTGTTTCCTGTTCTTCTCTATTCACATAGCGTTTAAAATAACGAGTCAGCTTATGCTTACAGACACATTTTAACACGATCTTTCTTTGATCACGCAGTGTTACCGATAATTCATCATATTCACTTCCCGGATGTATTTCCCATGCAGAAATATCATTCCAAAACAATAAGAAGCATTCATCCTTATTCGCATTCATGCGATAGAATACACAATAATCATCATAGAATTCAATCAATCGTTCATTTTTAATAAAGAGAAAGCTATAGACTGCGACAAAGACCAACAGAATTCCCAATATCATATATTTTTCACGTAACACCAATAAAAGACCAATGCTTCCTAATACACTGAATACGAAATAAGGCTTCGCATTGATGCAATCGATTAATTTATGCCCTTGTGGTAAATTTCTGATTTTTAACAGTTTACTGCGCACATCCACTTTTTCACCTTCTGTCATGTTTATTATATTCTTTTTTTTTAACATTTCAATACAATCACATAATTCCACTTATTTTGCATATAATTACACAGAGTATGCATAAAAAAGCGTTAGCTTGCTAAAAACACAATAAGCAAAACAGGAGTTAAGATTGATAAAATCACTGATAAATGTTATGATTACAATAGATCAATCGATGAAATAAACAACATAATCATTACGTAAAAATATGGAAGCAATTCAGCAATAATGTTTCCAAAATCAAATAGCTGCCGTATCAAGTGAGGATGATAGAAAAAATGAAATTAACGAGCATAATTAAGAGAGATGATCTTTATGATTGATTTCTTAAATCTTAGTAAATATCGTAAAAATAACTGCATTGAAGCTAAAAAAGCACAAGGCGGTCTCCCCGATAGTATTGGGAAAACCATTTTGGGGTATTTAACAGATCATCCGGAAGCTAAAGCTGCCGAATTTGTGAACTACAGCGGATTAGGTATATCAAGAATTGGCGATTATTCAAAAGAATTAGTCGTTAAAGATGTGATTACAGCGGAAAACGCAAATCGTAACCGTGTCTATAAGCTGAAATCATAATACATTTAAAATAGCAGTTTATCAACAGATGGGAAGTGACTTTTTTGGATTTCAATCAATTTATCGATACAATCACCACATGGGGCAGTAATACTGATTTTTTAAAGTATTCACTTTTTACTACGATTACTACCGCAATCGTATTATTGGTAGCTGCACGAATTATAAATCATATTCTTGCACGAATCATTCAAAAGCATTATCAGCGAGATAATTTAAAATTTATTCTACGATTAAAAACCATTGCAGTTTATATTGTTGCACTGTATGCTGTACTAGATTTGTTTCAGCCGTTTCAAACACTCTTGAAAACATTACTTGCGAGTGGCGGTGTCATTGCGGTTGTAATCGGTTTGGCGGCACAAGAAGCTGCCGGAAACTTTATCAACGGTTTAATGATTGTAATGTTCAAGCCGTTTAAAATCGGTGATCTGATTAAGATCAATAATGGTGAATTGATCGGTACCGTAGAAGATATTTCACTGCGTCATACCGTGATCAAAACATATGAAAACACCAAAATTATTGTGCCGAACAGTGTAATAGATAAAGCAGTGTTGGAAAATATTACTGCTGTGAACAATCGCAAGGGCAATTTCTTAGAACTGGAAATCAGCTATGAAAGTGATTTAGAAACGGCGATGCAGATTATCCGCGAGGAAGTAAAAAAGCATCCTGATTATATGGACGGCAGAACAGCGAGCGAAAAGCAAAATCAGCAGCCCGAGGTAGTGATAAGACTGACGGATTTTGCAGAAAACGGTTTAAAGCTGAAAGCTACTGTTTATTCTAAGAATAATGCACAAGGCTATGCCATGCTTTCGGATATTAGAATCGCAATCAAAAAACGCTTTGATGAAGCAGGAATTGAGATACCATATCCCCATCGCACCGTTACTTGGAAACAGGAAAGCGATCAAAAAGCAACGTGTAACAGTGAAAATACGGAAATTACCGATCAAGCATTGGATCAATAGTCCGATGCTTTTTAATGAAAAGGCGGTTCTATGAAACAACAGAACCGTCTTTTATAAGATTAATCGGTAGGTACCGTTCCTGCTGACTGCATAACCTCAATCGTAATTCGCTCTTCTTTACTATTTATTCCGGCACTTTTCACCAATGTCAAAGCTGTTGAGCGCTCCTGATCTGACGTTAATCGGTCCACAGAAATATTCACATTAGAATGACCGATTCCCGACACCTTGCTTACACGAAGCCAATGTTGATCAGCCGGAACATGAATCGTCCACGGTCCTTGTGCAGCTAATTCCAACGGTACCGATTGTGCTTCATTGGAAAGCAGGAAATTGGATTTGCTGACTCCCAAAAGCGGTGGAGATGCCAATGTAATCTCAAAGCTTTGCTCGACATATTCAACAGTATTGTTTCCCTTTTTAAATGTATTGATTATATGCTTCGGTGATTGCGAACCACTGTAGCGAGAGATTGTATTCATCGTAGAAATACGGAATAGAGATTCAAAGCTTTTATATTGATCACGCTTGTTCGTCGGAAACTTCCAAACCCATGAATTCTTAGGCGAAAAAGCAGAGTGCGATAATGCGGCAGGCTCATACAAATGCTGCCATTTGCCGATTGAGCGATTTTGCTTGGCGCGCTTTACCTTTTGAAACAATTATGCTTGTTTTTGCAGATGATGCGGTATCCGATGATACCCCTTACATTCCCATTATACACCTTTATCAAACTGTTTTCCATATAAAAAATTTGTCTTTTTTAACATAAAGTTTATCCTTTTTAATAGGATGAAAAGTAGTTTCTAAACAATTCAATCAAAACTTATGCTTTTGATCACAGAGCCTATAAATAAAAGGATCAATTCATCTCAAATATTTGGATAATCGATCCCTTTTCACTTATTTTTTACGTTTTGATTTACGGCGCTCGCTGCTGCGACCTTCTTTTTTCATTTTACTGCGACTGTTTCTCTTATCGGAACTTCCGCTTCGCTTATTGCGTTTGATATCGCTTTTCTTAGTACCTCTGCCACTTTTACGCTTCGGTGCCTCGTCGATTTGCACCTCTATCTCATGTCCGCGTATTTGCGCTCCCTGCATCTTTTTCAATACAAGATCAACTTTCGCTGCTTCAACATCCACTAGAGCAAAATTTGAGCGGATATCAATGCGTCCAAGTGCTTGTGCACTGATTCCGCATTCTTCAATAATTGCCGCTACAATATTTCCTGCCTTGATATTAAAGTTCTTACCCACATTCAAATGCAGACGCACCGCATCGAAGTTTTCACTATAGCGGCGAATCGCATTTTCATCCTCAATATCTATGACTTCATTTTTATAATTCATGGATATTAAGGCACTGATTAGACTTTCTACCGCAATTCCCTCTGCCAACAAATCATTGGCAATCTCCATCGAGTCCTGATTGATCCCTTCATTACATGCAGTCAAAACTTCCTGTATAAAATTTTTGCGGTTCAGTGCCTCCAGTTGTTCGGTTGTCGGAAGCATTCGCTTCGCGATATTCGTTTTTGTATCACGCATAATTTCCTTTAATTCTCTTAATTGACGTTTTGCTGATAACAACGAAATTGCCTTACCTTTTTTACCGGCGCGACCAGTTCTTCCGACACGATGAATATAATATTCATGATCCTGTGGCAGATCATAATTTACCACCAATGAAATATTGTCGACATCAATACCACGGGCAGCTACATCACTTGCTATTAAGACCGGACACTTTCCTTCACGAAATTGAACCATCACTCGATCACGCGCCACCTGCTTCATATCGCCGTGTAAACCGATTGCTCTGATTCCGCAATGGTTTAATTCTTCACTCAGTTCATCTACCATGCGTTTCGTATTACAGAATATCATGCACAATTCGGGATCATAATGATTTAACAACACTCGAAGGGCATTCATTTTCTTACCTCTCGGCACTTCATAATAGTATTGATCTACAGTATCTATTGTACGTTGAGAACTTTTAATCTGTACCTTAACCGGATCTGTCTGAAATTTCTTAGTAATTTTCATAATCTCATCCGGCATCGTCGCAGAAAATAAAATTGTCTGCGGATGTTGATCTTCAGGCATTGATTTCAATATTTCTTCAATATCTTCTTTAAAGCCCATATTCAGCATTTCATCTGCTTCATCAAGTATCACCATATCACATTCGGTCAACCGCAGCGTTTTTCTTCTGAGGTGATCCATAATTCTTCCTGGCGTACCTACTACAATCGCACAACCACGCTTTAACAGCTGAATTTGACGATCAATCGGTTGTCCGCCGTATATAGGCGCTATTTTAATGCCTTCTTTATATTTCGAGAATTTTCTTAATTCGGTCGCTACTTGTTCAACCAGTTCTCTTGTCGGACAAATAATCAATACCTTAGGATGCTTACGATACTCATTTATCATTTCAATCGCAGGAATTCCGAAGGCTGCTGTCTTACCTGTACCTGTATTCGATAATCCAAGTACATCCTGTCCTTTTAATATCGCTGGTATCGCGGATGCTTGAATCGGAGTTGCTTCTTCATACCCCATTTCACTGACCGCTCTTACAATTTCTTCACTAATCGGTAATTCATTAAATTTACTCATTACTACCTCTTTCTTTTATATTTCATAACCTATTAAGTGTATCACAGGGTACAGTAGAGGTCAATTCTTTTTTTCAATAGATTCAATTCTGCTCATTGTAAAATGAAAGTGGAATTAAGAAAAGATGAAAAAAGTCCGTAGAAATAGTATCATTATGTCA
>QZED01000021.1 GCA_009917405.1 bacterium c-19
AGCACTTCAGCGGCGACAATAGTTGGCCATGCGCCTGTGAAGATAGCACATTGCCGGGCTTTGACCCTTATGTAAGGGTCTTTTTTATTGTCTTTTTCTATATGTACATTTCTCTTTTTTATTAAATGGATGAAATGACAGAATGAAGCAGGGAATTGTTGATGAGATAAATACATCTATTCATAAAATGATGAACGCTATTTTTGATTGAATATTTCTTTTCCTTTTCAATTACGTTATAATATTAGACAAGGTGATGTAAAATGAAAAAAAAGATCTTATTAGGTCTGTCCGGCGGAGTAGATTCCGCGGTTGCAGCATATATATTAAAGGAACAGGGATATGATGTCACCTGTGCTTTTATGCGTAATTGGGATGCTTATGCGAATAATGATATTTTAGGAAATCCTACCATTCAAGATGATATATGCCCTCAAGAACAGGACTATATGGACGCAAAGGCAGTGGCGGATCAATTAAAACTGCCGTTATTGAGAGTCGACTTTGTAAAGGAATATTGGGATGATGTCTTTTCTACCTTTTTAAAGGAATATGAAAGAGGTCGTACTCCGAATCCGGATATTTTATGTAATAAATATATTAAATTTGATGCATTTATGAAGTTTGCACAAAAACAGGGCTTTGATACTGTCGCAACCGGACATTATGCGAGGGTAAAACATGAAGCTGAAGAAAGCATCTTGTTAAGAGGAAAGGATTCTAATAAGGATCAAACTTATTTTCTTTGTCAGATTTCGCAGGACGCTTTATCTCATACCGTTTTTCCGATCGGTGAGTTAGCTAAGCAGGAAGTCAGACACATTGCCGATCAGCTGCATTTGGATAGTGTTGCGACCAAAAAGGATTCCACGGGGATTTGTTTTATTGGAGAGCGAAATTTTCGCCAGTTTTTAAAGAATTATCTGCCGATGCAGGACGGAGATATTGTTAATATCGCGGATCTTCAGGTGCTGGGAAGACACAGCGGTGTAATGTATTATACGATTGGTCAGCGTAAAGGATTGGGGATTGGCGGCACTAAGGGACCTTGGTTTGTTGTCGGGAAGGATGTAAAAAAGAACATCCTCTACGTCGCAACCGGTGATGATAAAGAATGGTTGCAGTCAACTGACTGTATTGTTTCTCAGGTTAATTGGTTTTCTGCGCAAAAACCGCATGGTGAATATCACTGCACTGCTAAGTTTCGCTATCGTCAAGAGGATAATGATGTTACGATACGTTTTATCGACGATACGACAGTTTTTGTCTCTTATCCGCAGGGTGTTATGTCTGTCACAGGAGGACAGGAAGCGGTCTTTTATCAAGAATCGGTGTGTCTGGGTGGCGGTGTAATCGAAGAGGTATTTGTTCATGATATTACGATTGATGAAAAAATAGCGATGAGGTGCGAAGATGGAAACATGCTTTGAGCGAGTAAATCCGTTATCTAAAACAAGAATGATCTTGTTGTTTCTGCATTATTTTCTCGGTTATCAGTTTGTATATCCAATGTTATTAACTTCCTTTACTTTATGGCTGGATCCGGTTGCTCGCGTTGTTCCCGATTGGTTGCAGTTTCTATTATACTGCTATATGATCGGTGCCGCGGTTTGGTTGGCATTTCCGCTTTTAAAGGAATCTGTACAAGGCTGGAAAAAAAATCGAATGCATATGATAAAGTTGTGCCTCTTTCTTTTCGGTGCTTATTATATCAGTTCCATCATAATTAATTTGATTATTCTTCTGTTTTCTCAGTCTGAAACAAGTGCCAATCAACTGGAGGTCATGAAAGAAATCAGTGTATCTCCTTATTTGACCATGTTTTCTACTTTGATTTACGCTCCAATTGTCGAAGAACTTGTCTTTCGCGGTGTTTTTTATCGAGCGCTACGCCCTCGCCTTTCGTGTCTTTCGTCCGCTTTGATCAGTGCGTTTCTCTTTGGTTTTGTTCATGTGTTTTTTTCTTTATTGACAGGAAATTTCAATGATTTGATTTATTTATTGTCTTACGGTTTGATTGGATTTTATTTGGCAGTTGCTTATGAAAAAAGCGAGACTATTTTCGGCAGTATGATATTTCACTTTATCAATAATGCTATTGCATTTTTAATGATTGTTTTATAATATAAAACTTATCAATGATTGTTTATTCAGTGTATACAAGGAGATCGTAATGGAAGAAATAAAGCTGCAGGCACGGTTTTTATTAATGATTTATCATAATTCGACCAATGGATATGGAGTTGCTCGTTTCATCAGCTATGATAAAGAAGAAAAGGAATTTACCGCAACCGGCATTTTTGCCGAATTAGAGGAAGAGCGTGTCTATAATTTAATCGGTCATTATCAGGAGCATTATCGTTACGGTATGCAGTTTCAGGTGAGTGCCTATGAATTGATGCGTCCCAATGATGTGGCTTCTTTAGTGCGTTATTTTTCCAGTGCCATGTTTCCCGGAATCGGCAAAAAATTGGCTTCGCAGCTAGTAGAGGTGTTGGGAGAACAAGCGATTGAGCGTATTCTTGATGATGCGAGCTGCTTAGAAGCGATCAGCGGATTATCAGAAAAGAAAAGAGCGGTCGTGTTGGAAGGAGTAAAGCAGTTTCAGGATTTAGACGACAGTGTTGTATTTTTTACTAAGCATGGTTTGTCATTGCAAATGATTGCGAAAATTCAGTCGGCTTATGGTGATGAAGCTGTCTTAAAGGTAAGAGAGAATCCTTATCGGCTTGTTTCTGAGGTTGACGGAATCGGCTTTCAAACAGCGGATAAATTAGCACAGGCTATTCATTATGAAAGCGATCATTCAAATCGCAGAAAGGCGGCTGTTTTGGCTTCGGTCATGTCCTGTTGTATGGCTTGTGGAGATACGTTTGTATCAAAGGAACGCTTGGCTAATGAGACACGGCGTTTAATAAGGGAAGAGATCGATGAACTTGATCCATTATTGGAAGAGCTTGCCATGGAGCGCAGTATTATTCTTGAGGAAGATCGCATTTATCATCATACACAATATGATGCCGAAACAGGAATTGCGGCTTTTTTGACCCAGTTCCCATATGTTGAAACCGACCATATGCCTGATGATTTATCGGCTGAAATAAATGAAATTGAAGACAGCTTTCATATTATTTATGAAGATAAACAAAAACAGGCAATTCTTACTTTTTTTCAAGAGCCGTTTGCGATTATTAGCGGCGGTCCTGGAACCGGTAAAACAACGATTGTAAAAGGTATTTTAGCACTTGCCGAAAAGCTATGTCCGCTGTCAAAAATCACGCTATGTGCGCCGACGGGAAGGGCAGCTAAGCGAATGGCACAGCTGAGTGATCGCGATGCTATGACGATTCATTCGCTTTTAAAGTGGGATTTGGAATCCAATCAGTTTGTAAAAGGCTTCGATGATCCACTTGATTGTGATATCTTGATTGTAGATGAGTTTTCCATGGTTGATGCATGGTTGTTTTATTGCTTGTTAAGGGCGTGTAAGCCGGTATCAAAGATATTGTTAATCGGTGATAAGGATCAGCTTCCCAGTGTTGCTCCGGGATGTGTGCTACAGGATTTAATAGAGAGTAAGTGCTTTCCGGTCATTTGTCTTAATAAAATTTTCCGGCAAAGTGAGGGCAGTGATGTAGTTACTTTGGCACATGAAATCAATGAGGGAAGCTATCAGATTTTACAAAATGCTAAAGACGCGGCTTTTTTTCCATGTCCTTCTTATGAAATATGTGCTCGTGTCACCCAGATTGTCGAAGGTGCCTATGAAAAAGGGTATGAAAATCAAGATATTCAAGTATTGGCGCCAATGTATCAAGGTGTTGCTGGAATTGATGCTCTTAACCGCTCCCTGCAGGAATTGATGAATCCGCCGCATGCAAAAAAGCGTGAGCTTCGTGTCGGTTATCGTATCTTTCGGGAAGGGGATAAGATTATGCAGTTGAAAAATCAACCGGAGGAAGATGTTTATAACGGAGATATTGGTAAAATTATTGAAATCATTTATGCGAATGAGGATCTGTCTAAACAAAATCGTATCATTGCAGCTTATGACGATATCATAGTCGAGTATATGCAAGAGGCTTTTCACCATATTACTCATGCCTATTGTATTTCGATTCATAAAGCACAGGGCAGCGAATATCCAATTGTGATTATGCCTATGGTCAATGATTATCGGCATATGTTACAGCGCCGTTTGCTTTACACCGGGGTTTCACGTGCCAAAAAATCATTGGTGTTGCTGGGGCAGCAAGAGGCTCTTCACCGAGCTGTATATGTTCAGGAACTACCGCGTCGAAGTACCTTAAAGGCGCGAATTCTTACGACCTTTTTATGAAAAAGTGAGTGTATAGTTTAAATTCGTAAGGGACATACTATCGTTAGTTAGGAGTGATGGTATGAATAAGTGTTTGATGACGGCTGTAATCGGCTTTGTGGCAGGCATGTATGTAGGTTATCGAAATGAGGATGAGCTGCATGATATTTGTCGCCAAGGGCAAAGAACCAAGCGCAAAGCCGCTCGCAAGCTGCATAAGGCTTATGATTCTATGTGCGACTGCATGGATATGGATTAACCCCGTTATTCGGGGTTTTCATTTATGAAAAAGTATCAAAAAGAGCTGATTCGTTTTCCGTTATTGTTACTGCCATCTTTGCTCGGTTTAATATTGCTTGTCATATTATTAAAACAGGTTTCGCTTTATGAAAAATTGGTTGCCTTATACCATGCACTGTTTCCGGTGTTCGGCGGAGTAGTAATTGCCTTTTTATTACAGCCGGTAATTGATCGTTTGGCAACGCATATGAAGCTGAAAACAGCGATCATTCTTGTTTATATCGGTATTTTAGCTTCAGTCGCATTGTTACTGATTCTGCTTTTGCCGATTCTTTATCGTCAGATTGTCGATTTTGTATCGTTGCTGCCGCAGTGGCTGGATAAAATCAAGCTGTTATTGAATGAACATCATATTGTGATGGAGCGCATTATGAATGTTGAGGACAGTGCCTTACAGGAAGGTACTATGTTTATGCTTGATTCACTTCGTTCGTTTTTCGGTACCGCAATGGATTATGCGATTGCTTATATGACGGCTTTCTTTATTTCCATCGATGTAGAATTTTGTAAACGCAGTGCGAAAAAGCTATTTTCTAATTACCATCGCTTTGTGACTTTTTATAAAACGATGAGTAATATCGTGTTCCAGTATTTGACGGGGACATTGCTTGATTTAATTTTTGTCAGTGTTACAAGTGCCGTCGTTTTATATGCAGCTGCTTTTCCGAATGCGCTGTTGTATGCGATTATTTTGGCTTTAAGCAATCTGTTTCCTTATATTGGTCCAACCATCGGGTTATTGTTTGTCATCTTAGTGGGAGTGCTTAGTTATGAGCAGCTGCCGCTTATTACGATTGTTCTAATATGGACGATCCAACAGATTGAATCAAATCTAGTTCAGCCGATGATTTTTAATAAAACAATGGATGTACGGCCAATTTTAACCTTTGTCGCATTATTTATTGCGGAGGCTTTATTCGGTATTCCGGGCATTTTATTATCACCGATTTTAGCTAGTATTATGCAAATTGCATTTCGTTCGTATCTGCACGCGAAAACAAAGGATACCGTGGGACAGTGGGAAGATATTTGGTATGATTTTGATGATGCGATCCGAAGCATTCCGATACCGCCTAAGGAATGAAAAAAAAGTGAATGGTGTATTCGGTTCATCTTCATTTTTTCATAAAAAAAGCCCTGAATCGGACTGAATCGGTATATGGCGGAGTCTATGAGATTCGAACTCATGGTGGCGTGAACCACACAGCCTTTCCAAGACTGCACCTTAAACCACTCGGACAAGACTCCAGAATCTATATTTAAACCCCTGTGACAGGGGTTTATTTATTACTTGGGGCGAACGAAGGGGATCGAACCCTCGAATGACGGGACCACAACCCGCTGTGTTAACCACTTCACCACGTTCGCCGTTTGTCAAGCAAGAAATATTATAACTGATGTATGCATGTTTGTAAATAGTTTTATTGAATTTTTTGCGATAAATTGTTATAATGGCATTTAAGGAGTGATAGTATGAAAAAAGTTGCTTTTCTTTGTGATTCCAGTGCCGATATATCTGCGGAACAGGCAAAAGCTTTAGATATTCATGTCATCAGAATGCCGATCATCATTGACGGTGTCAGCTATACAGAATCAGAAACGATTCAGGATCAAGAGTTGATTCAAGCCTTAAAGGATAATAAGAAAATAACAACCACACAGCCTAGCTTAGGTGAAATTATGACAATGTGGGAAAACCTGTTGAAAACGCATGATGAAGTTTTTTATTTACCGCTGTCAAGAGAATTAAGTGGAACTTGCCGCAACGCAATTCAAATGGCGCAACAAGAACCTTTTTTAGATAAGGTTATCGTCGTGGACAGTTCCTTTGCCTGTTATCCGATTGTGAAAATGCTGGAAATGGCTCGTGATATGTATGCGAAGGGATATGAGGGTAAAGAAATCAAGCGTAAAATCGAGGAAGAAGGAGAGCTGTTTGCTATCTTAATTCCGGAGAATCTCAATGCGCTGAAAAACGGCGGCAGAATTTCACCGGCTGCGGCGGCATTAGCCGGTCTGTTAAAAATACATCCGCTGCTGAAGGTTGAGCATGGCGCAATCGATGTACAGGATAAGGTACGTACACTGTCAAAGGCGTATAAGGCCGGTATTGAGGCGTGTGTAAAGGATGTGAATCCCGCTGATTACATGTGGATGATTATTGACGCAGATAATCGCAGTGCCAGTAATGAATTAAAGGGCATGCTGGAGGAAGCCTGTCATCAAAGTGTAGAACAGCGGATCTTCAAGGCGGTACTGCTTGCTCATACCGGACCGGGAACAATCGGCTTCGGACGCATCAAAAAAATTAAGTATTAGAAGTACCCGCATCAGCGGGCTTTTCATTGGCTTTCTATTGAAACTGCGACTGATTCTTTATATAATATACATGAATTTGCGGATAAGATATGATGAATCTGCATCTAAGATAGCTCCAGTAATAATAAAATAAAAAAAGAAATGTGGTGATTGCATGTCAAGATTTACCCGTACCCAAAAAATAATTATGTCGTTTATCGGCTTATTTATCCTGTTAGGAATTGTCGCCAAAGGTGTTCAATCCAAGGGTAGTATGGCTGATTTAGGCTATGATGCATTCAGTATGATGCGTTACGGTCTGTTAGAAAAACCGACGCGTTCTCTACAACGCTGGACTAAGGACTTTTCAGACTTATGGAAGGTAAAGGAAGAAAATGACAGTCTGCGCTATCAGCTTTCCCAACAACCGTTGTATGAAGCACAGCTCATGCAGGCACAGCGTGAGATCGCAGAATTAAAGGAACAGCTGGATATGAAGCACTCCTTATCGCAATATGAAACAATTGCCGCAGAAGTCATTGTTCGTGATGCGGATTCATGGGATAATCAGTTTACCATTAATTTAGGCAGCGATGACGGTATGAAAAAGGATATGATCGTATTATCCGGCAAGGGTGTTGTCGGTAAAATAAGTGAAGTCTCCAAGTTTACAAGCAAAGTAAAACTTCTGACCAGTGAAGATCGCCAAAACAATGTGGCGGTAAAAGTATCGGTATCCGATAAGGAAAGTACGGAAGGAATCTTACAGAATTATGATGCGAATCGCGGTGTCTTTGTAATTCATGTGTTTGACGGAAATCATGATATCAAAGAGGATATGCAAATCGTTACCTCAGGGAAAGGCGGTGTTTATCCCAGCGGGTTATTGATCGGCAAAGTCAATACGATTGAGGAATTAAGCAATTCGATTGGTAAAACGATCTATGTCAAGCCGGCGGCTGATTTTCAAAACTTTGATTTTGTACAGGTCATAAAGGATGTGAATAACCAATGATTATTCATGTGCTGTTTGTGATCGTATGCTTTCTGATCGATGGCATTCTTATGGTATTATTTCCTAATGATACGGCTTTAAGTGACTTGGTTTTTGTATCGAATCTCGGATTCTGTGCGCTCGTTTTAACGATTCGCAAGTTTTCTTTAACAGACAGCTGTTTATTCGCTGCTTGCTTCGGAATGCTGTATGATCACTATTTTGCTAATACGTTGTTTATTTATGCGATTGCTTTTTTCTGTAGTGCCTTCGTTGTGCATTTTTGGTCGAAACATATGACAGATACGGTATTAGAATCGTTGATTCTATGTATTTCGACAATATTTGTGAAGGATTGTGTGGTATATTTCTGTATGTTCTTTAATCAAATGGCCGGTTTAAGCATACAGACATGGTTTGTGAAGGTAGAATTTTTAACCATTTTAGCGAATGCAATTCTGGTCTTGATTCTGATTTCTCTGCTTCGTGTGAAAGAAGATTATATTGAGAAAAAAGAACGGCAGGTCAGAAAAGAGGAGAAGGTAGAATGGTTCAGATTAAGATCAAAGCGATAAATCATACATATACAGTATGCTGTACATATGATGACTTTCCATCATTTTTAACAATGCTGAAAGAAAGGCTCAATGCCTGTGCCAAAGGTCACAGCGGTAAATTTGAGGCTTTTTTTCATATGCAGGAGGAATTGAGTGAGTCACAGCTGTTACAGCTGTTTGCGTGTGCCAATGAAACGGGAACAATGATTCTCGGCTTTCTGAACCAAGATAATCATCGTGATCTAATGATCATTGAAGAGAATTTACATAGCGGTCAAACTTATGAGTTTGATCGTGAAGTATTGTTGCTGGGATCGATTCAGGCTGAAGCATTTGTATCAAGCAGTGAAAATATTTACTGTATCGGCAGTGTCGGCGGCAATATCGATCTTTTTCATGAGGATTGTCGCATAACGGCATCCGGCTTTTTTCAGGCAAATATTCGCATATGTGATTCTCATTATCAGAATATGACAAGTTTTGCGCCTGCTCAGGTTTACTATAAAGAACGGAAACTTCAACTGAAGGAATTGAAGGAGGAAAAATCGTGGGTCGTGCAATAGCGATAACGTCGGGAAAGGGCGGCGTAGGTAAGAGCAGTGTTTGTATTAATTTAGGGATAGTGCTGGCACAGATGGGATATCAAGTATGCCTAATTGATGTTGATTTAGGATTAAAAAATCTTGATGTGATGCTGGGATTGGAAAATCGTGTCATTTATGATCTGCGCGATGTGATGGAAGGAGTCTGTCCGTTAAATAAAGCTATTCTAAAGGATAAGCGTGAAAATAATCTGTATTTGCTTCCGGCTTGTAAATCAGTAAATATTCATTATTTTAAAGGCAGTGATTTACAGCTTGTCGTTAATGAATTGAAGCAGAGCTTTGATTTTGTATTGCTTGATACACCGGCAGGAATTGAATCCGGCTTTTTGTACAGCATCGCTTGTGCAGATGATGTTATCCTTGTATCGAATTTGGATATTACTTCGATGCAGGACGCCGATCGTGTAATAGGTATTTTAATGAAGGAACAAATGCAGTCGATTCACTTGATTATTAATCGTTTAAATCCGCATTTCATCGATAAAGGGATTTCTATTCGTTTAGAGGATGCTTTAAATTGGTTGGGAATTGAATTATTAGGATATGTATTTGATGATGAAAGTGTAATTCGCAGCAATAATCGCGGGGCGCCGATTTCCTTGGCGAAGCATACACAGGTCTATGACTGTTTTGCGGCAATTGCCAAGCGCTTGAACGGTGAAAATGTGGCATTACCGAAATATCGGGAAAAGCGTTTCCTACAGAAGCTGTTCGGATAAGCGTAAGCCATACATAGAATGAAATTTCATATTCAATACGGGCAGTGAGGCTATAAGGCTTCACTGCTTTATCATTATTATTTTACAAAAGTTGTATTGCATTACGGATTGCGTTATAATAAGTTTACTTATTACAAATGATTATTTCAATGTATAAGAAACAGTGAAAGGAGAAGCATTATGAAGGATGAACAGCTTCGCTTGGTAAAACCGACTTTTGCGATGGAACAAGCGGCATTGGCCTATCGACAGGAGCATTTTGATTTTAATGAATGTATCATTAACGGCAGCAGTCTGTTTGATCAGCTTGATTCCTACAAGGAATGGTTAGACAGAGTCAATGCGAATGCAGATAAAACAACGGTTGCGTCGGATTGGGTTTTGACCGATACATTTTTTGCGGAAAGAGTATCAGATCATAAAATTATCGGCATAGTAGATTTAAGATATGAATTAAATGACTTCTTAAAGAATTTCGGTCATTGCGGCTACAGTGTCAGACCGACTGAGCGAAAAAAAGGCTATGCCACTGAAATATTAAGACAGATTTGTTTGATTGCGAAAGAACACGGTATGAAGCAGCTTCAGCTATCGGTGGAAAGAGATAATATCGCCTCCGTAAGAACGATTGAAAAAAACGGCGGTCGTTATGAAAGAAGCTTTTGTTTTGAAGATAAAGAGGCAGATGTATATCTGATTCAACTGTAATTGCCTGCGGTGATATAGCTGTAAACAACCAAGACAACAAGCTTGTCATTACGGTAAAATGGACTTATAATAATGCTGACACAAATGTCAGCTTTTAAATATTGAGGAGGAAGGCACATGAAGGAAAGCAGATTATTTCAAATCGTGTATTGTCTGTTGAATCAAGGGCATGTGACTGCCAATCAATTAGCGACTGATTTAGAGGTATCGATCAGAACGATTTATCGGGATTTAGATTCCTTAAGTGCTGCCGGAATTCCTATTTATACGGAATCGGGCCGCAACGGCGGTATTTATTTGATGAAGGATTATACATTGGATAAGACACTGTTATCCGATACGGAGAAAGCCGAAATACTCACTTCGCTTCAAGGAATGAATGCAGCCTTGGGTTTTCATAATGAGACTGTCTTGAATAAGCTGTCCGCGCTGTTTCATGTTGATTCGACGAATTGGCTTGAGGTTGATTTTTCACGCTGGGGCAATCAGGGATCGGATAATAGGTTATTCAAAATGTTAAAGACCGCTGTGCTTCATCATCAAGCGGTTCTTATTACCTATGTGAGCTCCTATGGTGAACAAAGGGAGCGAAGTATTTATCCGCTTTGTTTGTATTATAAGGCAAAGGCATGGTATGTAAAGGCATATTGTCCGAAAGAAGCACACTATCGTCTGTTTAAGCTGACGCGCATAATCGCATGTAAGCCGACAACCGAGCATTTTTCAAATTACAGCTTTCCTGAGCATGAGGATCACACAGCGGAATTCCCTGAAATAACACTGCGCTTTTCTCATAAGGTCGCATTTCGCGTATACGATGAATTCAGTCATGAGGAAATCCAAAGACAAACAAACGGTGATCTGCTTGTCAGTGCACAAATGCCCGCAGATGCTTGGCTGATCGGGTTTTTATTATCCTTTGCGGATCAGGTTGAAGTCATCTCTCCGTCATACTTGAAACAGCACTTGGTGGAACAGGCGAAATTAATCGTTGAAAAAAATAAAACCTGACATACGTTGTCAGGTTTCCTATGATACAATGAGACAGTAAACAAAATAATTAGAAAGGATGAATATTATGGGTAGACCGACGACTAAAACAGATTTATTGAACGCAGCGACAGAGAGCTATGAAAAATTGGAATCCGTTATTAATGCTTTAACACAAGCTGAGCTGGAAACACCGTTTGATTTTTCAAGCGATGTAAAAAAGAAAGAGGCACATTGGAACAGAGATAAGAATCTTCGTGATATTCTGATTCATCTTTATGAATGGCATCAGCTGTTGTTGAACTGGATCAAGGCAAATCAAAGTGGGGAAACAACAGCCTTTATTCCCGGCCCTTATAATTGGAAAACCTATGGCCAAATGAATGTTGCTTTTTATTTGAAGCATCAAGCAACCTCATTAGATGAGGCAAAGCGCTTGCTTCAACAATCACATCAAGAAGTAATCGCATCGGCAAAGACATTCTCCGATGAGGAATTATTTACTAAGGGAGTCTTTTCGTGGGTAGGCGGAAGCACGCTCGGCTCTTATTTTGTCTCAACAACGTCAAGTCATTATGAATGGGCCGTAAAAAAGCTGAAAGCACATAAGAAAAACTGCCGCGGATAATCAAACAATCGCGAACGCATAGCTCAACAGCGCAACGTCTATCACCGCAAATGTGAAAAATCAGCGAAAAATCCTTTGTCTGATAGCTTTTTTATCTGCTTCTATGATAAAATATTAGACAAAGGAGGATATCGATATGTTTCGTAGATTTTTAAAGCAATTAGATGATCAAATCAATCTAAAACTGTTAAGCAAGATCGTTCTTGTTTTATTGATCGTATACCTCTTAAAGATGACTTTACCCTTGTGGGGGAATTGGTTATCCATGCTGAAAAGCATCATAACACCGTTTTTTATGGGCTTTTTGATTGCCTATATCGTTCACCCGTTAATCGTATGGATGCAGAAGAAGGGAATCAATAAAACACTCGCAATCTTGATTTTTTGGATCTGTATCATTATATTGATCGTGCTTTTATGCTTGGTATTGATGCCGATGCTGTATGATAAGATATCGGGCTTTATCAGTAATCTGATATGGGGAGTACGTTGGATCAGTGATAAGATCATTCAATACGGTGATTTTGAAAATTTTGATTTGGTAGACAGTATCACAAACAGTATTACGAAATATCTGTCCTCTTATGATGCTTGGCTGCCTAATATTATGAATTCACTGCCGGGCTTTATGAATTCGTTTTTAAATGTAATCACAAATGCACTGTTTACGGTCATCATCGCTATTTATATGCTGTCAGATTTTGAACGAGTGAAGGGCTATATCTGTAAGTTTGCGCGTATGTTTTATGAAAAGGCCGATCCTTATCTGTTTAAGATTGATGAAGAGGTCAGTGTATATTTAAAATCCTTGTTGATTATTATGGCAATCAAGTTTATCGAATACAGCTTATTTTATTTCTTGATCGGACATGAGGACTGGGTGATTATCGGACTGCTTACCGCTGTCGGACAGCTGGTGCCGTATTTGGGCGGAACGCTTGCGAACAGTATCGGTATCATAACCGCACTTTCTTTATCACCGATCCGCATTTTCTTTTTGATTGCCGGTATCTGCGTCTTATCCAATGTCGATGCCTATGTGATATCACCGCTGATTCATGAAAAGCGCAGTTCTTTAGGGCCGCTTATTACATTGTTCGCGGTATTTGCGGGCGGTGTGGTTTACGGCGCATTGGGAATTATGTTCTCGATACCGCTTGCGATCGCAATCAAGGCGATCTGTGAGGTATATGCGAAGGATCCCAAGCATCAGGAAATGACGAATCATGACGAACAAAAACAGGCGTTGTAGGCCTGTTTTCCTTTGCCCTTCATTCTAAAGCAGCCTCTTGTGTGCATATGATAAAACAGGAGGTGGAAGCATATGGTGGATCAAAGAGCAGTTCGCAAACGAATACAAAAGCGTAAGAACCAATCGGATCAGCATCAGCCGCTGTTTTTTCGGATGCTGTATCATACACTGATGTTAGCGATGGCCTGTGGTATATGTGCTTTAACTTATTTGGTAAATGATAAGCTTGGCATTGTGGATATTTCAGCGGCTTTCAACAGTTGGAATTTAGACAGAATCGGTGAATGGTTGCCGTTTGACGGCTGGTTTTCAGATGAGAAAGAAGGGGAAGCGGTATCGGCGCTGCCTGCTTATTCGCTGCTGGAAGGCAATAAATACGCTAACGGAACGAATCAGGCAAGATTGATGATGGACGGTGTAGTTTTACATGTGGAAGCGAAAGATGAACAAAAATCAAGTGTAACGATTCGTCAAGATAACGGTGTCATAGTTACATTCGGACATTTGAATCAAGTGCAGGTAAAGCAGGATGAACGATTAAAAATGGGTGATGTGCTGGGCGATTTTCAAGACTATGTGCAGTTGACAATGATCAAGAATAAACAAAGCGTTGATTATCAAACGGCAATGACACCATGAAGCTGAAGATCTCATGGCTGTGGCTGTTGTTTATACCGATGCTGATGATGTCACATATGGGAAAAACTTTGTTTTTTCTCTTTTTGATGCTGACAATCCACGAGTGTGCGCATATGCTGACGGCTTATTATTTTCATTATCCGATTGAAAAGATCATATTGTATCCGTTTGGTTTAAGCGCTCAGATGCGTTATATTGGCATGGGAAGTGTTTGGAGAGAATTGGTGATTATCGCTGCCGGCCCCATTACACATTTATTGTTTCCGCAGCTGTTTTCGCTGCTTGTATCGCTTGAATTGATTTCTCAGCCGTATATGGATTATTTGTGTCAGTTAAATACATCCATACTTATTTTTAATCTGCTGCCGGTTTTTCCTTTAGACGGTGGCAGGATCGTGCAGTCGCTGTATCATTTGGTCTTTCGCTACACTACTGCGCAAAGACTTACTTATTTAACCGGAATCGTGAACTTATTTTTATTATGGCATTATCAAATTATTCAAACAGCGAGTGCTATGCTGGTCATGAGTTTTTTACTGCTACAGATCTTGATCTGTTGGAAGCAGCTGGCCTATGAGCGCATTGCTTTTTATCGTTTTCGTATGAATCATCCGGCAAAAGGTTTTTTACGCATGAATCGTAAAACCGATCTTTATCGTGCTTATACGAATGTGATACAGACGAGTTGCGGGTGGATGCCGGAGGATGAATGGCTGAAGTGCGTTTTTCATGAACAAGGAGAGGAAGCGCGGCTTTCCGTTGTGCTTTAGCTTTGAAATACTACCCCTTTGCGTAAAACTATGTTATAATGAAGCGTAAGGAGAGAGTGTATGAAAAAGCGACTGTTGTTTATTTCAATATTCTTATTTGTAAGTTTATTAAGCGGCTGCCGACCGAGCAGTCCCAAGGTTGCGGTTACCAGCTATCCCGTAGAATATCTTGTGAAGCAGATCGGCGGTGATTATGTAAGCGTAACGAATATATCTTCTGATATGCTGATCCAAAGAGCCACAATTAATGAAGATTATGAAGCAATCCTACACGGCGCAGATGTGCTGTTTTATATCGGCGGACTGGAGCCGTATATGGAATTGTATTTAGATGATATTCGCTCTGCACGCATTAAAATGATTGATTTAAGCTCGATCAGTGCGTTGAATCAGTTTAAACGTTATACTTCAACAAGTCTTGACGGCAGAGTAGTGACGGCAGAAACACCGTGGTATGAAGGAGACAACTTTAAAAATATTGATATGTATGATAAAGATCCGATGTTGTGGATCGATCCGATTTCCATGAGTTCCATGGGTTCATCAATTCGCTCTTATCTGAGTGAAAAATACCCGGAGTATGCGAAAATATTTACGCAGAATTTCGATAATCTGATGAATGATCTTGCCCGTATGGACGCCGATTATCAATCAATCAAGGATGAAGGTCTGAAGATCAGCTTCGTATCAATTACACCGAGCTTCGGCAACTGGCAGAAGTCCTACGGTATCAAGGTTTATCCGATCTGTTTATCGAAATATGGTGCATTGCCTACGGATTCGCAGCTGAAGGCGATCAAGGCACGTATTCAGGCAGACGGCGTCCGCTACATTGTAAAAGAACCGAATCTGCCCGAGGATATGGCAAAGCTTCACGATCAGCTGGTGAGTGAGCTAGGCTTGATTTCCGTCAACTTAAGCAATATTTCCTCATTGAGTGAAGCGGAAAAACAAAACGGTGTGGATTATCGATCCTTGATGTATGAGAATCTTAAAGTGTTAGAGGGAATGGCAGATTGATTTCTATTTAATTGGCGCATGGTCTATAAGAACCATGCGTTTTTTTTGCTACGTAATATGTTTTGCAACAGTAAAGTATGAAATCGTTATCATATGATGAGGAGTATAACAACTAATGCTCAGAAATAACAATAAAGTATAGTAAATAGCAATATAGTATAATGATAAAGATGTTATCTTTTAATCAATTAAAAATGGAACAATAACATCAAATAGTCTTGAGAATAACAAATGACCAAAATGATTTTGGCTTAAAGTGATAAAACAGCCTATGAAAAGGTACAATAGGTAGATTCCTGAATGTTCGAGTTTATAAATGATTTTATACGATGATAAATATATTAAACTTTCTTAAAGGATGGTGATGCTTAGGATAAAATAGGAATTTAGTCATGAAAGGAGAGTGAGGAAAACAATTAATGAAGTTTAAATTTTTTTAAAGAGGAAGAAATTGCAGCAGCCACTAATGATATAGATCGGCAATGGCTGATTAGAAATATGAATCATTAAAAGGAAAATAGTATTTAATGAAAGTTAATTTAAGTGCTGCGGGTAAAAATGTAAACAGCATTTTATAATATAGTTTTTTAAGGAGGACAAGATGAAAGTGATTCAAAAAATTACTAAATTATTGTTAGCTGCATGTTGTTTTGTTTCTTTGATTCAAGTGAACCAGACTATAGAAACAAAAGCGGCAGATAACGGCGAAATTATTGATGATACGCATTAGTGTGTTTGACAAGGGCATAATAACACGATACCTAAAGAATGGAGACAACCTACACCTGACCGCCGCTATTGGGGAAAACTCAAAGCGGCGGTTTCTGTGCGATATGGCCGGAGTCCACTGGGGGCCGCCCCCTTTCCCATGAATGGGAAAGGGCGGGGGATTGGGTTGAACGCGCTGTAAAACCGCTTATTTTCCACGGCTGGACTGTTAGCATTTAGGCGTTTGAAAGCCGCTTGTATCAAGGGTTTCCGGGCGCGTTCGGCAGGGGGGGTATGTTTATATGTCCTGCGCCCTATTCGTTCCACAAATGCTAACATGTGGCGAGGTGCACTTCGGGACATTTTGTCCCAAAGGTACAAGGCCAATCGTCTCCCTTAATAAGAAAAATCTTTGTAAAGGAACCTTGACAAAACCGCCCTATGCTGCTATAATGCAAATGTAAAGGAACCTTGTCAAAATGGGAGGTGACATTATTTGGAAAACAGGGTTGAAGAATTACGAAAAAGGTTAGGCATGAATCAAGAAGATTTTGCAAAAGCACTTAAAGTTTCAAGACAAACTGTCAGTTCAATAGAAACGGGGAAATATAATCCCTCTTTAGAATTAGCTTTTACAATATCAGATTTTTTCGGTAAACAAATTGAAGATATTTTTATCCATGAAAGGAGTTGCAAAGATGAAAAAAGGTAATTTATTAGAGGGTATTTTGTTTGCTTTGACAGGCATTATTCTTTTGGCTGTAGCACTTCTGACTGATAGTGTGCTGGACAGTTTGCTTATTGGTTTTGCTGCCGTAACTATCTCTTCTGGTATTTTTATGACTTGTAAATACTTCTATTGGAGTACATCTAAAAACAAAGAGCGTTATCAAGAAAAAATAGAAAATGAAAAAATTGAACTTCACGATGAATTAAAATCAAAATTAAGAGATAAATCCGGTCGCTATGCATATGCCATCGGGCTTATGACAGTTAGTATTTCAATAATCATTTTCTCCATATTGGGAAAACTTGAAATCATTGATAATTCACGCTTAATAGTGCTATATCTGGGCGGCTATTTAATATTTCAAATTGTAATAGGTATCATAATATTTAAGCAGTTGCTAAAAAAGTATGAATAGCAAACCCGACCGATCCATTCAACGACAAGTAAATGGGTTTCACTTCTCCCAACGTTGACAGCCCCGTTTGTCTTTGCTGTTCGGTAATCAAGGGGCAACAGCCTAAAGTGTTGCTATCTTATTCATAAGGAACAGACGCGATAGCGGTGGTGACGCAGCCAACCTCTTTGGGACATTTTGTCCCAAAGAGCCGGGTTTGGGGAGGCTCCCCAACAAGCATTTTTGACGGCCCCCGGCCAGTCAAAAATAGCAAGTGTGGCCACACTTGCACTGCTTGCCGTTTGTGAAATTATATAAATTGCGCATTTTGAGGCATGGCGCGGATTTTATACCTTTGGGACAAAATGTCCCAAAGCCGGGGCGGTACTTTTCACAGTGCCGCCCCCTTTTCATGCCCGGCGTCCCCGGATTTATGCGTTGGGCTTGGGATAACTATGTATATGATATGCATAGGAATGTATCCTATCGCTATTGGGAACCGGGTGATGGTTGGTTTATTTCCCCTCAGGAAAGAAATGAAATTGATGCCGATTATAACGCATCTTTCTACAGTACGCCAAGATATGAATTATTGAAACAAGGTATGCTGAAAAGTTTTATACGGGATTAGTTTTCATATACACATTATATCAAGATAAAGGGAATTGACATTGTTTATGCAAAAAGCATACGTAAGTACCCGAATCTGTGGTAAAATAATAGAGATTGAGAGGTTGTTCTTATGAAAAAAATGTTACTGATTGATGGCAATAATATGTTGTTTAAGGCTTATCATGCGACCAGCTACGGCATGATGATGAAAACCTCAAACGGTATACCGACCAATGCGGTTTACGGTTTTGTGATGATGATTGAAAAAGCGTTATCGATGATTCAGCCGGATGAAATTTTGGTGGCATGGGACAGCGGTAAGCCGACCTTTCGCCATCAAGTATATGCCGAATATAAAGGAACAAGAAAAGAAGTCGATCAGGAGTTGATCGTGCAAATGCCGATGGCAAGAGAATATTTGGATGCGGCAGGTATTTATCGTTATGAAGCTGACGGAATTGAAGCCGATGATATAATCGGTACGATGGCAAAACGCTATCCCGATCATACGATTCATATTTTATCAAGTGATAAGGATTTGTGGCAGCTGATTGATCCGACTACCAATGTGTATGTGATGAAAAAGGGATTAAGTGAAATCGAAATTATTGATGAAACGAAGCTGATGGAAACAAAAGGTATCACGCCAGCACAGATCATCGATTTAAAGGCATTGATGGGAGATGCCTCTGATAATATTCCCGGTGTTAAGGGGGTCGGAGAAAAGACAGCGTTAAAGCTGTTGGCAGATTATCAAACTGTTGATCAAGTCTATGAGCATTTAGATGAAATTAAAGGGAAATTAAAGGAAAAACTGGAAACGGATAAGGAACAGGCATTTTTATCGAAAATGCTGGCGACGATTAAAACCGATTTAGCTTTACCGTTTGAAGCTGATGATCTCCATTATGAAAAACATGAAGATGCACTATATGATTTCTTTGTAAAGTATGAAATGAACAGTTTATTGAAGAAGCAGGTGAAAAAGCCGCAAGCAGTGAATATACATTGTGAAGCGGTACCGACAATCTCCGAATCACTGTTACAGGGACAAAGCATGATATGGGCGGATATTGACTGTGAGAATTATTATGATGCGACTCTTTACGGCTTTGCGGTAGCCAATGAGCAGTTATGTGAATACATTCGCTTAGAGGATCTTAAGAATGATCAGTGCTTTTTACAATATTTGAATCAATCGAATTGGATCACAGCACAGGCAAAGGATGTATATCATGCGCTGCATAAAGCAAATATTGCCTTTCGGGATGCAGCCTTTGATGTTAGTGTCGCAGTCTTTTTGCTTGATGCGAGCATCAATGACTATGAAAAGCTGCTTATGAAATACGGCTTGGAAAGCAGTGCAAAAGAAGACATTTACGGCAAAGCCGGTAAACCGAAGCTGAGTGATGAACAAGAGCGAATCAGCTATTGTGCGACGCAGTGTGTGAGTATGTATACACTTACAGAACAGATAAAACAGGAATTGCAGGAAAAGGAAATGTGGGAGCTGTTTACCACGATTGAAATGCCATTGATCCGCGTACTGTTTGAAATGGAAAAAAACGGTGTTTCGTGCGATCTTGAAGTATTGGCACAAATTGCTACGGCAACCGAAGTGAAAATCAATGAGCTTACCGAAAAAATTTATGCGATTGCAGGATATGAATTCAATATTAATTCACCGAAGCAGCTGGCAGTCGTCTTATATGATAAACTGGGTCTAAAAGCAGGTAAGAAGCGCAGTACCTCGGCAGATGTTTTAGAAAAGCTGATTCATGTTCATCCGATCATTCCCATGTTGCTTGAACATCGTAAATATGCGAAGCTTTATTCCACCTATGCGGTCGGTTTAAGCAAGCATGTACATAAGGACGGTAAAATTCATACGCTGTTTAATCAAACGCAGACACAGACTGGACGTTTATCTTCCAGTGAACCGAATCTGCAGAATATATCGGTACGTGATGAAGAAGGCAAGGAAATCAGAAAGGCCTTTGTCGCAGCGAAGGGTTGTGTCCTTATGAGCGCCGATTATTCACAGATTGAGTTAAGAATGCTCGCTCATATGGCAAATGAAGCGGAAATGATTTCAGCCTTTAACCATGGGATTGATATTCATACAAAAACAGCGATGCAGATATTCGATGTAAGCAAAGAAGCTGTTGATGCCAATATGCGTCGAACGGCGAAAACGGTCAACTTTGGGATCGTGTACGGACAAAGTGATTTCGGATTAAGTGAACAACTTGGAATTACCCGTAAGGAAGCACATGATTTCATCGAAAAATATTTTGCTTCTTATCCGAATATTAAGCAATTTATGGATGCGACAATTGCATATTGTGAAGAACACGGTTATGTAAAGACGCTGTTTCAGCGCAGACGCTATATTAAGGAAATTAAAGATAAAAACTATATGATGCGAGAATTCGGCAAGCGGGCTGCGATGAATGCACCGATCCAAGGAAGTGCCGCCGATTTAATCAAGGTGGCGATGATTCGTGTTTACCATGCCATGCAGGAAGCCGGTGTACAGGCAAAGATGATATTACAGATTCATGATGAATTGATTTTTGAGGTTCCCGAAGCAGAGATTGAGCAGATGAAGCAGATTGTGGAAAAAGGAATGCAGGAAGCTATGAAATTAAGCGTACCACTGATTGCCGAGGCGACGATAGGTAAGAATTGGTATGAAGCAAAGTAGGTGAGATTATGCCGGAACTGCCAGAGGTAGAAACGGTCAGAAGAACATTGGAGATGCAGTTGCAGCACCCCGTAATTGAAAAAGTTACTGTTTTTTGGCCAAGGATTGTGGATAATTGTTCTCCGCAGCAGTTTTGCGATATTGTCAAAGGACAGAAGATTCAGGATTATCAAAGAATCGGCAAATATTTGATATTTGTGTTGGATCATCACGTGATTGTATCGCATCTGCGCATGGAAGGAAAATATTATGTTCAGAAAGCACATGAGCCGTATGATAAGAAGCATACTCATGCGATTTTCACATTTACAAACGGTTTACAGCTTCGCTATCATGATACACGTAAATTCGGGCGCTTTTATTTGTATGAGCGCAATGAAGAATTGACGAAACAAAAGGCGTTTCAGCACTGTGGCTATGATGTTTTTGATGAACGCTGTACTCCTGAGTATTTGTATCAACAGCTTCATCCGCGCCGCATTACCTTAAAACAAGCATTGTTAGATCAAAGCGTAATGGCAGGAGTCGGGAATATTTATGCCGATGAAATCTGCTTTGCCCTCGGATATGATCCCGAGATCTCAATTCAGCGGGTGCGTAAAAAAGACTTTCCCGCTTTATTGGCACAGGCTCGTCGTATTTTAGGTGGTGCGATGAAGGCAGGAGGAACAACGATTCGCTCTTATACTTCATCCTTGGGTGTCGACGGACGATTTCAGCTACAGCTGAAGGTACATGCCCGTAAGGGTCAGCCCTGTGTGAACTGCGGAACTGAAATTATTAAAAAAACGGTAGCGACCAGAGGAACTTATTATTGTCCCAAATGTCAAAGGAAGCGATAAGATGAAACAAACGAAAAAAATCGGATTAACCGGAGTGATGGGCGCCGGAAAATCAAGTGTGATAGCCTTGTTAAAACAGCAGCACATCGCGGTGCTTGATTGTGATGAGATTAATCAAAGGCTGTTGCGAAAAGGCAATCGCGGTTATATGGCAATCGTAGATACATTTACTGAACAGCTGCTGGATAATGACGGCAATTTGGATAAGCAAAAGCTGAGTGATCTGATATTTAGCAATCCTAAAAAAAAGCAGCGTGCCGAAAAGCTGCTTCATCCGCTGATTCAACAGGAGATCAAAACTTATTGCGAAACGTGCAGTGATCCGCTTGTCTTTATCGAGGTGCCGTTGCTTTTCGAGGTCCGCTGGGAAGCTTTTTTTGATGAGGTATGGGTCGTTGCTTGTGATCAAGAACTGTTGCTTGAGCGCTTGGCAGAATATCGTAAGGTTGAGCGAACGGAAGCATTTCGAAGAATGAAATTTCAGCTTTCTCAGGAAGAAAAGTGTGCGAAAGCCGATGTAATATTGTATAATAACGACAGTATGAAAATGTTGAATCAACAGCTGCTGAAGGAATTACAGCGGATTATGGAGGGATAGAGTTGTCGGGAAAAGAAAATCGCTTAAAAATTGAATGCACGATTACCTTAAGCCATGCACACTTTCAATCATTGAGAATGTTATATTCTCCGTTGCTGGGAAAAGAAGCACTGTCATTGTATGAAACGTTGTATTCATTGGCAAAACAGTCGCAACAGATAAAAAATCATTTGCTGATCTGTAAGCTCTGCGGTTTCAGTTTTGAGGTTTTGGAAGAAAAGCGCGTCATTTTGGAAACGCATTTATTGATCAAAACCTATTTCGACGGTGCTAAAAATTTGTATTTATATGAACTCCAGTATCCTAAGTACGGCTGTGATTTTTTAGCTCATGAGGTATTCGGACGTTTATATATGGATAAAATGGGAAAGCAAGTATATGAATTTATGAAAAAAAGCTTTGCCGTTCAGTCTGAGGATAAAAAATCCTATCAAGAAATCTCTACGCATATGAGTGATCTTTTGCGGAACTGGGATGATGAGCAGGAAGAACAGTTCTTAAGTGAAAAACCGGATCCGTTAAAGGAACCGTGCTTTTTTCGATTTGATCGCTTTTTGAACGATTTATCACCGATGATTCTGCCGTTAAGTGAGCGAACAAAGGAAAATTTGGACTTTATTGCGGAAAAAGCTCAAATATACGGCATCAATGAAATGGATATGCGTAAGCTGGTTGGCAAAAGCATGGATTTAAAGAGCAATCGTTTAGATCGTAAAAAGCTGGTAAATAAAATGAAAAAGCATAAGAGCACCAATGTTGCGGTACCGCCGGAGGATCCGTATGATATATCGTCAAAACAGTTCCTGCAACAACGGCAAAATAATATTGAGTTATCAAAAAGTGATTTAAATTTGCTCGATTTGTTAAATGATAAGTATCATATGAGCTCACAGGTTATCAATGTCCTGTTGGAATATGTGATGGAGCGAAATCAACAGTCTTTAGCAAGAAATTATGTGGAAAAGGTTGCGGCGGCATGGGTGCGTTTAGGAATTGATACAAAAGCGAAGGCGCTTGCATATTGTCAAAAGGAAGCGCAGCAAACGAATTATACGAGTCAACAGTCAAAGCAGCTGCCGCAGTGGTTTTACGAACAAGACGTTAGTGAAACGAGAGCACAAGAGGAAGCTGTCAGTGATGAGGAATTGATGGAACAGTTGCGAAAGTTGAGGGGTCAACATGGATAAATTCACATTTACTACCGAAATGAGTGAATCGGCAAAGCAGTGGAAGGAACGTACTTATGCACAGTTGATTCAAAATAAGCATATTAAGCAATGGCTGAAGGATAACCGACAAGAACAAGAGTTCATCTATCGTCATGTCGGTCGCTTTTCTGAATGGCTGAAGGCAGTTGAAAGGTGTGAACAATGTAAAGGATTGAATTATTGTACACAAAAGGTTGCTGGTCACTATACGCATTTATATACGGATGGTGTATTATTGAGCAGTATGCATCGCTGTGAATATTTGAAGCAACATCGCCGAATTTTAGCTCATCAACAATACTACATCGATCCGAAGGTGAGTGAAGGACAGCTTTTGATTGATATAACTAATTTGAATATCACTAAAGAAAATGATGCTTATAAGCGTTTGTTAATGAAGATTACAGCGCTGCTTATGGAGCCTGAAAATAAAAAAGGCATGTATTTATGCGGGAAACCGGGTGTCGGTAAATCGTATTTGGCAGCCGGAATCACGAATTATTATGCGCGGCAAAATATTCGTGTCGGCTTTATTCACGTGCCGACCTTGATCGGTGATCTGAAGCTGATGTTTCATGATCGAGAAGCGCAGGAACAACATTTGAAGCAAATACGCAATGTGCCGGTTTTGGTACTGGACGATATTGGCGGGGAGAGCGTTACGGCATGGAGCCGTGACGAAGTGATGCTTTCGCTTTTGGATTATCGTATGGAACATCATCTCTTGACCTTTTTCACAAGCAATTATAAAATGCCTGAATTAAAGCAGCGCTACGCACTGAATGAGCCGATGGCGGCGGAACGGCTGGAAGAGCGTATTCGCACATTGGCTACAGAAGAGTTTATGAGCGGCAATTCACGACGAAAATAACTGGAAAAATTTTTCATTGTAGAGTATAATGTTACAGAATGGAGGAAATGCTTATGGTAAAGCGTATCGGAGTTTTGACATCGGGCGGTGATGCACCGGGAATGAATGCGGCAATTCGCGCAGTCACACGAGTGGCTTTAAACAGCGGTCTTGAAGTATTCGGTGTGTATAACGGCTATAAAGGCATGGTGGAAGGCTATATTGAGCCTCTGACAAAGGCTGCGGTCGGTGATATTATAGATCGCGGCGGAACTGTTTTAGGTTCGGCACGTTTGCCGGAATTTAAGGATGAATCCGTTCGCAAGAAAGCAGTGGAACAGCTTTATAAACGCGGCATTGAGGCAATCGTTGTGATCGGCGGTGACGGCAGTTATCGCGGTGCGCAGGCACTTACCGATATGGGAATTAACTGTATCGGTCTGCCGGGAACGATTGATAACGATATTACCTCAACGGACTTTACGATCGGCTTTGATACGGCATTGATGACAATCGTCGATGCGGTGGATAAGCTGCGTGATACCTCAAGTTCGCATCATCGCTGTTCTGTGGTCGAGGTGATGGGGAACCGCTGCGGTGATTTAGCCATTTGGGCAGGAATTGCCTGCGGTGCGGAAATCGTCTGTACTTCGGAAACCGGCTTTGAAGAAACTGAAATTTTGGAACGCTTACGTGATTTAGATGTAATCAGAAAGAAACGTCATGCGATCGTGATTATTTCGGAAAAGATGACGGATGTACATCAATTTGCGCGTAAAATCAGCTTAAATACCGGCTTTTCCGGTCGTGCTACCGTATTGGGACACGTACAGCGCGGAGGCTCGCCAACTCCGAGCGATCGTGTATTGGCATCACGTATGGGTGAAAAAGCGGTTGATTTGTTGATGCAGGGAATCGGCGGACAGTGTGTCGGTATCAAGGATAACCGGATCATTGCGACACCGATTGAGGAAGCCCTGAATATACCGCGTGCTTCACGCAAGCAGTTACAAAATTTATTTGATCGTCTTGTGTAGTTAGAATAGGAAAGGAAATCAGCTTACGTTATGAAAAAGAAAACAAAAATTATTTGTACCATCGGTCCTGCTTCCGAAAGCAAGGAAATGATGAAGAAATTAGCGGAGAACGGAATGGATATTATCCGTTTGAACTTTTCACACGGAGATTTTGAAGAACACGGAAATCGTATTAAAAATATTCGTGAGGTCAATAAGGAACTGGGAACAAATATCGCAATTTTGTTAGATACCAAAGGTCCCGAAGTAAGACTCGGTGAATTTGAAAACGGTTCTGAAAGTTATGAACAAGGGGATATTGTCACAATTGTAAGAGAAAAGATCCTCGGTACAAAGGAACGCTTTCACATTCAGTGTCCGGAGATTTTTGATGATTTAAGTGTCGGCGGAACAATTCTTGTCGATGATGGAAAATGCCGTTTGACAGTTACGGATAAAAAAGACGGTGAATTAACTTGCCGAGTAGAAAATCCTCATGTATTAAAGAGTAAAAAAGGCTGTAACCTGCCGGGTGTGAAATTATCTATGCCGTTTGTTTCGGCGAAGGATGAGGCGGATATTCGCTTCGGCTGCCGTCAGGGAATTGACTATATTGCCGCTTCCTTTACGCGTCGTAGAGAAGATATCTTGGCAATTCGCAAGATTTTAAAGGAAGAAGGCAGAGAGGATATTCAGATTATTCCGAAAATTGAGAATCAGGAAGGATTTGACAATCTGCGTGATATTTTAGAGGTTTCGGACGGTGTCATGGCTGCCCGCGGAGATTTGGGTGTCGACGTATCTTTGGAATTAGTACCAATTTATCAAAAGCAGATTATTCGCACTGCGAATGAAATGGGTAAACCGGTCGTTACCGCAACTCATATGTTGGAGAGTATGCAGGGGAATCCGCGTCCGACACGTGCCGAGGCAAGTGATGTTGCGAATGCGATCTTAGACGGAACCGATGCGATTATGTTAAGCGGTGAATCCGCAGCCGGAAATTATCCGATTGAAGCAGTACAGACGATGGTGAAAATTGCAACAGCGATCGAATCACAGATTTATCCGTATAAGGAAGTGCTGTATAAGCAGGTACGCACCTCACAGCGCACGAATAATGATGCGATCGGTATCTCTGTAGCGGATACAGCGTTAGCGCTTGATGTAGCGGCTATCGTTGCCTTTACACAATCAGGCAATACTGCACGCCGTTTATCAAAATTCCGTCCGAAAGCACCGATTATTGCGGTTACCTTTGATGATAAGACACAGCGCTCGCTTGCCGCAAACTGGGGTGTTATCACATATAAATCAGAAATTGCGAACACTTCCAATAATGAATGTGAACTGGCACGCAATATTGCCAAGGAACACGGAATTGAACCGGGAAAAACCATTCTTTTGGTCGCAGGCTATCCGGTTGGCTGCGGCGCCACAAATACAATGAAAATTATTGAAGTGAAATAGGACACTGCGGTGTCTTTTTTCTTATTGCTTATGGCATTAATTTGTGAAAAACGTGTAAATTAGTATAATTTGTGATACAATAAAGAATACTCAGGAGGAACTTTCATGAAAACATATATCGGAGTCGATTTAGGCGGGACGAATGTTCGTGCAGCCAAGGTCGATGAACAGGGGAATTTGCTTCAGGTAGTGAAGCAGGCAACGGAAATTGACCGCGGTGTCGATCATGTAATTCAAAAAATTATTTCGATGATTGAGTCGATTGACGGATACGAGCAGTGTGTCGGAATCGGCATGGGTGTTCCAGGACCAGTAGACACAAAAAACGGTAAAATGATGCTTGCGTCTTTTCTACCCGGCTTTGAAGGGTATCCGCTCGTAAAGCATTTTCAGGATCATTTTCATATGCCTGTTTACATGGATAACGATGTAAATGTTGCATGTATGGGAGAAGCAATGCTTGGTGCGGGAAAGGAACATGATTCGGTTTACTATGTAACGCTGTCTACCGGGGTAGGCGGAGCGCTCGTAATTGATCGAAAAGTAGTATCCGGTGCGCATGGCTTTGCCGGTGAAATCGGTAATGTAATCATTGACCGCAATCGTGAGGACATCAGTCATCTGAATGTCGGCGCAGTGGAAAATGAAGCGAGCGGTACGGCAATAACCCGCAAAGGAAAAGCATTGTTTGGTGAGGATCAGATCGCCCATGCCGGTGATGTATTTGATTTGGCGCGCCGTAAAGACAAACGAGCTGTTCAGCTTTGTTCAGATGCGACCTATGATTTGGCACAGCTGTTTTCAATCATCGCACATATTTGCGATCCCGAGGTTTTCGTACTCGGCGGCGGCTTGATGAAAGGTAAAGATGTATTCCTGCATGCGTTGATTGATCAATTTAAGCAGCTGATACACGAAGGAATGCGTGCAGTTGAATTTAAAGAAGCACAGCTTGAAGAGCCGGGCATTGTCGGGGCGGCGATGCTTGTAAAGGCATATGAAGGGAGAAACGTATGAATCAGACACGTTTAAAAAAATATGCCAAGCTGGCTGTTTATACCGGAGTTCATTTGGCTGAAGGACAAACCTTAATTATTCAGGCGGATATTGATACTGCGTCGTTTACCCGTATGATCGTTGAAGAAGCCTATGAAGCCGGTGCACGTGAGGTTTTGGTTTATTATCGTGATCCGTATTTGGAAAAACATAACTATCATTATCAATCGAATGAAGTATTAAGTGAAGTCCATGATTGGCAGTTGGAGCGTCACTTGGATTACTTAAGAAAAGGTGCGGCTACCTTGTCGGTCATTTCACCGCGAGCCGGTGTCTTAAAGGATTGCGATCCGCAAAAGATGGCAATACGTCAAAAGGCATTCTCAGAAGCATCCAAAGAAATTCGTGAATATACAATGGCATCAAAAATACAATGGAGTATTGTTGCGGTGCCCAATGAGGAATGGGCGAAGCTAGTATTTCCTAATAAAGATGAGAAAGAAGCGATAGAATGCTTATGGGATGCCATCTTAAATTGTGTTTATGTAGAAGAAAACAATGATCCTCTTGAGGTATGGAATCAGCGTGAAGAACTGTTTCAATCACGCATTGAAAAACTGAACCAGTTCAATTTCAAGCAGCTTCATTTTCAAAACAACTTGGGTACCGATTTATATGTCGGACTGATCAAAAATCATATTTGGGGCGGCGGCAGCGAAACAGCGCAAAACAAGATCCGTTTCAATGCGAATCTTCCGACAGAAGAGGTATTTACCGCACCTGATTTCAGAAATGTAAACGGCATTGTTTATGCAAGTCGTCCGTTACTTTACAACGGGAATTTAATTAAGGACTTTCATATGACATTTGAGGCGGGTAAGGTCATTGAATATGATGCCAAAGAAGGCAAGGCAGTGTTGAAGGAAATGCTGGAGATGGATGAGGGAAGTGCTTCCTTAGGAGAAGTGGCTTTGGTTCCTTATGATTCGGCAATTTCACAAAGTAAGCTGTTGTTTTATACAACGTTGTTTGATGAAAATGCTTCCTGTCATTTGGCGCTGGGAAATGCATATCCTTCTACAGTGAAGGATGGCTTAATGAAAAGTGAAGAAGAGTTAAAAGCATTGGGATTTAATATTTCACTGATTCATGTAGATTTTATGTTCGGCAGTGCCGATATGAAAGTGATGGGGGAAACACAAAACGGTGATTGGGTTTCCGTATTTGAAAACGGTAGCTTTGTCATATAATAAAATGAAGGAGGAATTATTATGCCGATTTGGGCAATTGTTTGTATTGTGATTGCGGTGATTCTCGTATTATGGGTCATCAGCTGCTACAATCGTTTTGTAAAGCTTCGCAATAAAGTAGAAGAAGCTTTCTCAACGATGGATGTGTATTTAAAGAAACGCTATGATCTGATCCCTAATTTAGTGGAAACGATCAAAGGCTATACGAAGCATGAGAGCGAAACCTTGGAAAAGGTTGTTGCGGCTCGTAATATGGCGGTATCTGCGAAGGGAATGGATGAGCGAATCGCTTCCGATAAGCAGTTACAGACGATGATGGGTTCATTCTTTGCGATTGCGGAATCTTATCCTGATTTAAAGGCTGATATGCATTACGGTGAATTGATGACTCAGCTTCAGGGAATCGAAAAGGAAATTGCCAATGCACGTAAATATTACAATGCCGTTGTCATGAAATTTAATAATGCGGTAGAGGTATTTCCGGGCAATCTGCTTGCCGGTATGTTCCACTTTACACGCAAACCGCTTTATGAGATTACGGATAGCGCAGAACGTGAAAATGTGAAAGTATCTTTCTAGGACGGCATATGCTGTCCTTTTTGTGAAAGGAGTGAGAAGTTTGAAAAAGACAGGATTATTTTTATTGCTTTGTACCTTATTATTCACCGGTATGATTACACCGGCAAAAGCACAGGAGGCTTTTACGGTAGAGGATTTAAAAATTGTTATGCAGGTTGAAGAAGACGGTACTTATTTGATTGAGGAGCGTTATACACTGGATTTTACCCAATATCGTCACGGCTTCTATCGTACAATTCCTACAAAATATGAAATGCAGTGGACGGATGAAAACGGCAATTCCAAGACGAAAAACTATTATTTTCCGATTGATCAAATATCATGCGGCGGTGTTGATACTTGTGATATTGATGTGGGAAGCAGTAATGTGATGATTCAGATCGGTGACAGTGAAAAAACGGTAATCGGTAAGCAGACTTATACCGTCGCTTATCGGGTGCATACTAAGGACTTGGATTATAATGATACGCAAATGCTGTATTGGAATCTGATCGGCAATGGCTTTGATACGACGATTCGCAATATGTCTTATGAGATTCATATGCCGAAGCAGTTTGACGGCAGTAAGATCAGCGCATATACTGGGGCATATGGATCTGCGTTTCAAAATTTGTCGGCGGAAGTACAAGGTAATGTCATTCAGGGCAAGCTGTTAAAGCCGCTGTACAACTATGAATCAGCGACGATTATGGTGCCATTGGAAAGCGGGTATTTCCAATTTCCGCCGCTTCCTGACTATGTACTTTATGCGATATTGGCAAGCGGTTTAATTGCGGTAATCGGCATCATTTTGTTTTATTGCTTCGGTAAAGACGATGAGGTTGTCGTTACGGTTGAATTCCAAGCACCGGAAGGCTTGGACAGCGCAGGCGTCGGCTATGTGGTTGACGGTACGGTCGATCGCAAGGATATTTTATCGCTGATTATTGATTGGGCCAATCGCGGCTATATTGAAATACATGAAGATGATAATAAGCAATTGAAGCTGAAAAGGATCAAAGAGGATACTTCACAGCTGAATTCCTATGAGCGCACATTCTTTCAAGCCATCTTTAAAAACAGTGAATTTGTAGATGAGGCAGCGTTGAAAAAAGCGCATGTCGGTGAAGCACTGACGCGTTCATGTAACCAGCTTTCTAAGTTCTTTCATACGAAGAAAAATCGTATATTTACAAGCACAAGTGTGTCATTACAGCTGTTCATGTGTCTGCTTTTGGCACTGCCGAGCTTTCTATGCGTGTTTGCGACACTTTATGCGAAATACGGTATGATTGACCCTGCCATATTACCTTCAATATTCCTTAGCGTTTTCGCACTTGTATTTGCGGTACCTTGGATCATTTTAATGCGCAAGCGTTTTGTATTGAAAAAAACAATTTATTTTCTGTTATGGGGTCTGTGCTTCTTTCTGAATGCCGTGCTGTTTACAATCGTTGCGGTGATTATCTTGCTTTCGCAAACAACATTGTCATGGCTTTATGCAATTTTGTATATTGTGATTGAATTACTGTTAATGGTAATATTAATGTTTATGGATAAACGTACGAAACAAGGAAATCGTTGGCTGGGACAGATTCTCGGCTTACGTGACTTTATTTTAAATTGCGAAAAGGATCGGCTGGAATTACTCGTTGCCGAAAATCCGAGTGCGTTCTATGAAATATTGCCTTATGCATATGTACTCGGCATCAGTGATGTGTGGGCGAGTCGCTTTGAGAAGCTGATCATTCCGCAGCCTGATTGGTATGTATCTTCCACGCATTACGGAAATACATTCTCCGCATGGTTGTGGTGGGGAAGCTTCCATCGCTCTTTCCACAGCTTTTCCTCCGCAGCGTCTTATATCGAACCAAAAGGCTCAAGCGGTGTCGGCGGAGCTAAAATCGGCGGTATCGGCGGAGGCGGTTTCTCCGGAGGCGGTTTCGGCGGCGGAGGCGGCGGAAGCTGGTAATAAAAAAAGCATCGAATCATCCGTTGTAGGATGGTTCGATTTCTTTTTGTTTTTCCTTTTGTTCTCTGACGATTTTGGCTTTTTTATAAAAGGTGCTGTACTTTAATCCGGAAATGGCAATTGCATCTTTAGATGCCAGTCCACCGCCTTGCCATGTATCAAGGATATCCTCGAAATCATCCGGCAGCTGAATTTCGGGACGTCCGAAACGCACTCCTCGCAGTTTAGCGGCGCGAATTCCTTCTGCTTGTCGCTGATGGATATTCACACGTTCATTCTCAGCCACAAAGGACAACAACTGTAAGACAATATCACCGATCAAAGTACCTATTAAATCCTTATTCTGATCGGTATCCAAAAGCGGCATATCTAAAATTTTAATATCTACGTTTTTTTCTTTAGTGATATACTTCCACTCTTGCAGAATCTCATTATAATTCCTGCCTAGTCGATCAATGCTTTTAATGACTAATAGATCACCTGATTTCAGCTTTTTATAGACAAGCCGATGATAAGACGGACGATTGAAATCCTTTCCGCTGAGTTTATCCATATAGATGTTTTTTTCTTCAATACCGAATTCAATCAAATCTAAATATTGTCTCGCTTCATTTTGATCCTTTGAGGATACTCGAACATATCCGTATGTTTTTCTCATAAGACACCTCTTCACCTGTAAAATATCGTCTTTATTTGTTTGCACAATTTTACTGTTTTACTATGTACTATTATTTTAGCACCTTTTTATGCTTAAATGTAACATTTTTCATAATGTTACAGTTAATAAACGGAAAAAAATACCGTTAATACTTAATCTCTCTTTGTAATTGTATAATAAATATTTTAATTATTATTATAGTATATATTATATAATTAAAATGTAATTTTTGGAACATAAAAATCCAATTTTTTCAATATATTTCTTTAGGAATGAAATTAAAAAAAGTAACTAAAACAATACTATATGTATACTCTAGCATAATTTTTTATAGGGAAATCATTGTATCGAATGTTTTAAAAATTTTACATTATCGTTCTTTTCTCTTCCTTGATATACTTCCTTTTGATACTAGTATTTGAGAACAGGGACGATGTGCGATATTTTGCCGTTATCTTAACGTTGTGACATATCATTTTTCAACAAAATAGTATAAGAGAAGCCAAAATCGATAAAGTAGCGGACTTGTCAGAAATATTCATAGATGAATTCATGTCAAGCAAAAATGAAAATGTCTCAAAAAAAGTTAAACATTAGCACCAGATTGACGGTGCTTTTGTTTCGCAAGATAAGATTGAAAAGAGGCATGTTTCCACGGATGTGACATAGGTGGAATATAAATCTTTTTTTGCTTGTCACCTGTAACTATGTGATCAAATGTTTTTGATTTAGCTTCATGAGTCGCAACTTCTTCTAAAGCAAAGATATGA
>QZED01000022.1 GCA_009917405.1 bacterium c-19
TGGTAAACGAAATGTAGCAACGCACTATTTACAAGGATATTTAGCGTTATTTCAGTATAAAAGGAAGCATCTGTTATATTTGGATAATCACATATGCAGGAGTCTGTTTTATCAGTTAAATTGTATAAAAACTGCACTAAGAAACAAGGATATTTGTAATGGAGTCAATATTTATAGGACTTTTTATAATTTATAAACACCTTTAAAATTAAAAGCGGAGTAATACAAAAAATAATGAAATGTTTCATTTCGATGAACAAGAAAGGAGAAAAGTGATGAAACAGATTAGAAAGCTGATGATCAGTTGTTTAACAGCTTTAATGGTCGCAACTTTACTGCCGGCTCAGGGAATTTCTGTAAAAGCTGCGCAGTTAAAGAATTTGGCTTTAAACAAGACAGCAACGGAATCCGCGTATATCCTGATTCAGGAAAGACGGCAATGAAGGCTGTTGACGGAAAGCGTAAGGGTGATGAAGACCCTGATACAAACAATGATTCCAGATGGACTACAAAGCGTCTTGGTACAGGAACACCTTCTGAACAATGGGATCCGAATATTGAACAATGGATGATGGTCGACCTCGGTGAGGAGTACACTGTCAATAAAATTGTGATCGATTGGGAGGGTGCCACTGCGACAAAATATAAGCTGCAAGGCTCTTTAGACGGTGTGAACTTTACTGATTTTGTAGAAAGCGGCACCACTGCCGCCGGTGAAATGGTACATGACAGTCTAGATGTGAACGCACGTTATGTAAAGCTGTTGTGCTTACAGCCGAAAACTGCAAAATACGGTTATTCCGTTTATGAATTTGAAGTATATTCAAATGATGTAATCGATGACCATGTTCCTTCTACTGCTGCTGAAGTAATTAAAGATATTCAAAATACAGCTCCAACTTTAGCACCTGACGGAAATTCTTTGGTTCTTCCGACAGTGCCGGCGGAATATGAGATTGAATTATACGGAACAGACAATGCACAGGTCGTAAGTACAGCGAATGTTGTTTATCAGCCGATCAGTGCAATGCCTGTAAAGGTAATGTATCGTGTAACGAATAAAACAGATGCAACAGATACAGCGACATCTACTGTTGATGCACCGGCAATTACGATTCCGGGCAGTAATCCGGTATCGGGAACAAACGCAAAGCCGAATGTTTTACCGGGGTTAAGAGAGTGGAACGGTGGAACCGGAAGCTTTCAGTTAACAAACAGCTCTCAGATTATCTATAGCGCAGATAATCAAAAGGCTGCGGCAAACGTATTGAAATCCTATCTGAAAGACATGTTGGGAATGGATATTAATGTGGTTAAGGGCGCTGCACCGAGAACAGGTGATATCTCATTTGCTTCTGCTTATACAACAGATGAACTTGGTACAGAAGGCTACTACATGAGCATTGATGATGTAGTTACAATTTCCGCACCGGGCAATACTGAAAACGGATGGATTTACGGTGCTGCTTCAATTACACAGATTTTATATCAGAACGATAATACAGCACCAAAAGGACTGACAAGAGATTATCCGCAGTATGAAGTACGTGCCGGTATGATTGATGTCGGCAGAATGTATATTCCGTTGGAATATCTTGAAGAAATGACAATTTATATGTCTTTCTACAAGATGAATGAAGCACAGATCCACATTAATGACTACTGGGGACAGTCCGGCTACAGCGCATTCCGTTTGGAATAAAGTATATCCTTCTATTAACGCAAAAGACGGTTATTACACGCAAGAGGAATATCGTCAGTATCAGAAAGATATGAAAGTATACGGTATTGATGTAATCACAGAGCTTGATACTCCATATCATGCCGATGCTCTTAAGGATATTGAGGGCGTTGTCATGTGGAAAGCAGGATATTTGGATATCAGAACTGAGGATGCGCTCAATGCGAATGCGAAAATAATAGAAAATTTGATTGATGAATTTTTAGACGGTCCCGATCCGGTAATTCAAAGTGAAAACTTCCATATCGGTACTGATGAATATGATAAAGCTTATGGCGAACAAATGCGTAAATGGACAGATCATTTCGCAAAATATGTAAATGCAAAGGGCTATCAAAGCCGTGCTTGGGCTTCCTTAGGTAAAAACGGTTTCAACGGTACTACTCCGGTAACAAGTGATATCGTAATGAACTTATGGGCGCCGTATTGGGCAGATGTTCATGAAACATACAATGCAGGCTATGATGTGATTAATACCTATGGCGGATGGTTATATATTGTTCCTGCCGCAAATGTCGGATATCCGGATCGCTTTGATACGAAAAAGCTTTATGAAAAGCAATGAATAAGTATGCTTATCTGCTTAATGAATTAGCAAATTATCCTAAAGATATGGCCGATGCATTTAAGCAAGCATATACTAAAGCAGAACAGGTAAATAAGGATAGTGAAGCGATGCAGGCAGAAGCTGATGCAGCTAAGAATGCATTGGTTATGGCAGCTCAGAAATTGGAAACATATGAGGAACCGAATCCTGATGATCCTGATAAACCGGATCAACCTGAGAAACCTGACCAGCCGAATAAACCGGATCAGCCCAATAATCCGGATAAACCAGATCAGCCAAATAACCCTGATCAACCCAATAATCCGGATAAACCAGATCAGCCAAACAATCCTGATGAACCAAGTAAACCTGACCAGGGCAACAACGCCTTGGTTAAAGATGATGTTACGGTTGAGACAGATGTTGTATTAGATGATGATATTAAACTGGCTGTTAAACATTTTGATCAAGAAATGCTGAAACAGTTGGGCGTCGAAATCAAAGATAAGACTTTCTTGAAGAAATATAACTTTGAAAAATTGATTGATATTTATTTTGTAAACGGCAAGGATGAGCGCGTTGAATTCAATCATCCAATTCAAATGGTTATGAGCATAAAAATTGAAAAAGAGATGCTTGGTAAAGATTTAAGAGTTGTTTATATCTCTGATTCCGGTGATGTCAGATTTATTCCGAGCTGGTTTGAAAACGATACGATTAAATTTAAAACAACGCATAATTCTTATTATGCAGTCGTATCAACAGCAGCAACTGTTCCTGGTGAAAGCATCAAACCGAATTCTCCGATTAAGAATACCGGTACGAAGACGGAACAAAATGGAACGGCAATTCTTTGGACGATGTTACTGTTAGTTGGTTCTGCGGTATATGTAACTCGTAAGAGACAAGAAAACAATTAATTAAACTAAACAAGGTATAGCGACAAGTGCGCTTATGCCTTGTTTTTTCAAATAAACGAAAATGATCATTAATGTAATGACTTCATTATGTGCTGCAAAAGGATTGAATCACCGGATATGATTGTTCTGATGAAAAGTATGGATTAATGATATAAATGCGTAAAAGTGTGGTATAATGTTATAAATGCGAAATGGAGGTCATTCAGACTATGAGTTTTTTTTCAAAAGAGGTTGGTATTGATTTAGGTACCGCAAATTTATTAATATATGTCAAAGGCGAGGGTGTCGTAATTGATGAACCCAGCGTTGTTGCAATAGATGCCAGTACGAAGAAATGCTTGGCTGCAGGTCAAGATGCTAAAGATATGCTTGGAAGAACTCCGGGTCGAGTGATGGCGATCAGACCAATGAAAGACGGTGTCATTGCTGATTTTGAAGTTACAGAGATTATGTTGAATTTCTTTTTAAAGAAATTGGAATTAAAGGGGATGTTTAAGCGTCCAACAATTTTAATTTGTTGCCCGAGCAATATTACATCGGTTGAACGTAATGCGATTCGTGACAGTGCATATCGTGCCGGAGCGAAGAAAGTATATATTGAAGAGGAGCCGAAAGTTGCAGCGGTCGGAGCCGGATTGGATATCTCTAAACCGAGCGGTTGTATGGTGCTTGATATAGGTGGCGGTACTACCGATGTTGCAGTATTGTCTTTAGGAGAAATTGTTTCTTCTACTTCATTGAAAATTGCCGGAGATACTTTGGACAAGGATATTCTAAAGTTTGTGAAAGAAGAAAAGAAATTGTTGATCGGTGATCGTACAGCTGAAGAAATTAAGAAAAAGGTTGGTACGGCGTGGAAGGGCTCTCGTCATGATTCTATTGAAGTGAGCGGACGTGATTTAGTAACTGGTTTGCCTCATACTATTACGCTTACTAGTGAACAGATTGAAGAGAGCATCAGAGAGTCGTTGCAGGAGATTGTCCGTGCATGTAAAACGGTTTTGGAACAGACACCGCCGGAGCTTGCCAGCGATATCGTAACCCGCGGAATTGTGTTGACAGGCGGAGGGGCATTGCTTCATGGTATCGATGAATTATTACGTAATGAATTACATATTCCTGTATATGTTGCAGATAATGCACTTCGTTGTGTGGCAGAGGGTACCGGAGTTATGTTAGAAAATCTACATCTTGTAGAATAGGCAGTCAAGGAGGTGTAGGAAATGGAATGGTTGAAATATCTGTTCATTCCTTTTCTGATGTCGGCCTTATTGACGCCGATATTAAAAAAGATTGCTTACCAATTAGATATCTATGCAGAGATGAATGAACGAACAATTCATACAAAGAAAATTGCACGTATCGGCGGTGTTGCGATCTATGTATCATTTATTATCACTATGGCTATGTTTGTAAAAGTTGATGATGCTTTAAATCGTATTTTGATTGGTGCCAGCGTTATGTTTATCGGTGGTTTAATTGATGATATGTTGAATTTAAGACCAAAGTATAAGCTTGCATTTCAATGCGCAGCTGCGTTGATTCTCATATCATTCGGCGGTGTTACTTTAGATGCGATTCGCTTGCCGTTCGGTATTTCTATTGATCTCGGTTTGATTTCACTGCTTGTTACTTTTGTTTGGGTGATCGGTATTACGAATGCAGTTAATCTGATCGATGGCTTAGATGGTTTAGCAGGCGGAATATCAGTAATTATTCTTGTAGTAATCGCAACGCTTTCCTTATTAGAAGGTCGTTCGGATATTATGATGCTTTCTTTAATATTGGCAGGCAGCACATTAGGATTTCTTATGTATAATTCTCATCCTGCAAGTATTTTTATGGGAGATTGCGGTGCGCTATTCTTAGGATTTGTAATCTCGGCAATTTCACTTTTAGGCTTTAAGAGTTCAACTTTGATTACCCTCGGTTTGCCGATATTATTATTAGGAATTCCTATTTTGGATACAATCAGTGCAATTATACGAAGAAAACTATCAGGGAAAAGCTTCTCTGATGCAGATAAAAATCATCTTCATCATGTGTTGATGCGTCGCTTCGGACATCGAAATACGGTATTGATTCTGTATGCAGTTACAGGTTTATTCGGACTGACAGCTTACTTATATATTGTTAATAAATCCCTCGGTTTGATTGCACTCATTGTGATGGCAATCGGCGTGGAGCTGTTCTTGGAAATTTCGCATATGATTTCCCCGCAGTATCATCCGATCTTATCAGTGATTGATGTGATACGTAAAGCATTGAAAAAACCATCCTTAGAAGATGAAATCGAAGAAAAGCTGGAAGAAAAGCTGCCGGAACACGAGATATAGAAATAAGGTATTCTTGACGGGATACCTTTTATTATATAAAATATGTTTGAAAAGTCTTTTATGTAAAAAACCTCTTTCTGTATAATGTAGTTGCTTGGCAGCTGACCAAAGTGAAGAAAGAGGTTTGTTTAATGAAAGGCATAATTAGGTAATTACATAGCCTTATGTATTATCAAATAAAAACCGGTTTTCCCGGTTTCTATTTTTCACTTATTCTTTTTCTGATTGGATATATAACGCAGAAGCATCCGATACTGCCCACCATCATCCATAATAATGCATTGGTGAAATCTCCTGTGTTGGCGCCAGTAGTTTGATCTTACGGCTGTCCATTGTTATGATTATTGTCATTTGGATAGTCGGGATTGTTATTATCAAGATTTCCTTCATCATCAGGATTGTTATTATCCTCATTAGTATTATCAGGATTATCAGATTCATTATCATTGTTGTTTGGGTCATCAGATTCAGGTTTACCATTAGTAGGATCATCAGTATCGGTTGGGTCATTATCGTCATTAGGATCAGTCGGATTGTTATCATCATCTCCTGGAGCAACAGGATTAGGATCGGTCGTATTGTTATCGTCATCTCCCGGATCAACAGGATTAGGATCAGTCGGAGTACCGCCGGTAGCGTTTGCCTCGAAATGAACAATAACATTATTTAAATATTTGGGATCTTGCAATTCATCCAAAGTCGGTGGGGTTTCATTCTCATAATAGCCGGCAAATCGATATTCTACTTCAATATCTTGCGGTTGATTAGATTCTGCATTCACATTAATGGTTCCGTCTGGTGCTTGTTGCCAAGTTCCTTCATCTTTGATGCGATAATATACTACATGAAACGGATATTCAGAATCAAATACGACAACTGCGGTTTCATCAGTACTAAAAGTGGGTTTCTCAATTTATGTTTTAGTTCTGATTCTTGCCGTATGGTCAATACAGTGATTGGGGTCATAATCTGCACGAAATTTGAAAAGTTGATTGATAAAGAACCGGAGATAGTATTTGCATTCTTCATCACAGCAGTATCTCAACCGTCTACTTTTAGCGCTAAACTGTTTAATTGATCTATAGGGTCAACAAATTCTATGGTATAGAAATTCATTAATTCCTCAGCGTGTAATGCATAATTCACACCGTATGCACCCAATGTTGCAGCGATCAATCCCAAGAATAGAATTGCTGCTTTTCTATATTTCTTTTTCATAAAAATCGCTTTCCCTTCTTTTCACTACATATATTATTATACACTCGGATTAATGAAAAGTGAATATATCACGAAAAAAGCACTTTTTAAGCGCTAATTTTGCATTTTATCGATATTTGAAAATAAGTGTAAAAGAAAGAAAATTATATAAAAATATGGCATATGATAAAAATTAGGATAGATAGATTATAAGATATAGAAAAACGACATTCATTGTCGCTTTTTGTCTTATTGATGATGACTTTCAGATTTTTTTCTGTTTAGGATCGTCAGTGTAAAGAATGTCCCGGCTAAAAGACAGCCCCAGAATCCGATTTTTGTTTCATCACTAGTATTTACACTCGCAAGTTTTTCTGTATCAAGTGTATTTTTAGTCGGATGATTTACTTGATTCTGATCCTCATCTTCTGTTTCATACTGTTTATTTGATGTTAAATTAGCATCTTTCCAGCCTACCACAAACGCAGATACATTATCAACCGTAATATAAATGCCGTCTTGCTCGGCTGTATATTCTAATAAAGTTGCGCCGTCGGTATTGCCGTCTTTAAACTGATAGATTACAAACTCATGCTCAGCTGTAGCTGTAGAGGGATACGGAAGTACCATCGAATAGTTTTCTATCGGCTGTACTCTTGTATTCTGCACATATAAGGCTGCCTGATAATAAGTAATTTGATGAGCGGGAATATCCTTATATTCTTTAAAATAAGCGATTACTCTTTGATATTTATTGAAATCAGCCTCTTTCATTTCAACGATTTTTAATTCTGCCTCATCTTTTGTATAAGTATTGCCGTCTGCGTCCTTAAATGTACTTTCTTCCGTATTATCCTCTTCATTATCGGAAATAGACGGATTAGGGTCATCAATTTTATCCTCTTCAATGTTTTTTGCGGCTAAGAAACTGATCGAGATAACATTTGGATCGATAGGTTCATCAAAGCTGTCTATATCAGGCTCCTGTTCCTGTGGATAATAATAGCGCTCCTCGTAGGAAACATTGACTTCGTGTGCCTCTTTTGATTGCGCATGAACCTCAAATATATCGCCGTCACTCTTTTTCCATGGCTCATCTGCAATTTTATAAAATACTTGATGAAGTGGATTTTTTTGTGGCGATGGAAACAGTAACAATTTCATCATTTTCATAATGATCCTTTTGCATACCGTCTGCCCCAAATACCGCCGCTCCTTCCACTGCGTCAGGCGCATTTCCGGCAAATGCCTGAAAAGTATAATTATCTTTAATATTTCCTGGCTCTATCATAAGAAATGTCGGTTCAAAATAATACTGAGAAGAAGATAATTCAATCATTTGAGGAATGGAGTCATCTATTTCAAGTGATAAAATATTATCGGAATAATCTTCACTGTTATAGGAATAAGCTGTTCCGTTCATTTCCACTGATAAATCATCGATCGGATTATTTTGAGCTTCCTCAATCACTAATGTAATCCGCTTTGAATTCATAGTCATTACTTCATCTTGATTAACTTCCTCATCAGAGATCAGCGCTTCATTGATCGCAGCAGCATCAGATGTATAGGTCAATGTTTTTTGATCCTGCGCATGCAGAAAGCTTCCTTTTAATAAAAACAAGGAACCAATTAATGTTGCTGCACCGCATAATATAACGGCTTTATTGATTAAATCTTTTCGCATGATTCACCCTTCTTTATAAATTTTACATATTCTATTTTATTATACCTATGATTAACTAAAATTGGAACAACTTTTTATCGTGTTTTATATAATTTTACATTGTTTTTCACTGTCTCAGTCGCTTTTTGCAAAACTATGTTACGCTGTTTTCTGTGAATCAATTTGTTATTCATACTAATGTATATGAATGTAATTTCAGTGTTTGATAAGAAAAGAGGGAAGAGGTTGAATGAGTCATAAGTTTATTTTTAGTGAAAGACAGACATAATCAGCTTAACAGTTTATTCATGGTTCGTGTTTTTTATGCGTAAAAAGCACAATGTGACAAAATATCCGAGTCGGTTTCCATACAATATTGCCTAGAGGTGATCTTGTATGGAAAAAACAGTAGTATCTGCTTCGGCAAAAGCGGAGAGCTTTTATCATCCCCGCTTATTTGTGGTTTTTACCGGTGCATTTTTACTGGGATGCTATGACGGACTTTGTGCCTATGTATTTGCTTTTTTATATCTTGCGTATTTTTATATGCGCGATGAAAAAGAATGCCGTATTGCAAGTATTGCGATATTGCTGGGTTCTTGTTTTTGTGGTTTTATCACTACTTATTTTTATGCGCTTGGGATGACCATATTTTTTTTAGTGATTCATGGTCTACGTTTATTTGATCAAAATGTTTACCGCCGTTTACCGATGATTGCCGCATGCTTAAGCATTCCTTACGGAATCTATGCTTTTCATCTGGATTTAAGAGTTTTGTGTATTGCTTTCTTTGCTTACTTGTTGGCAATGATCGATCATCGTGAAATTGGTTGGATACAAAAAAAATTAGTTTTGACTTCACAAATATACGGTATCTTCTTTGTGACGCTGGCGCTATTGAGTTTAAATTGGATAGGCGGAGCGTTAGGAGAATGGCTGTTTGCGGCGTTTTTATTTACAGCGGCATTCTTTTGTGAGCCGTTGGTGCTGATCATCTTGATGGGTTTAGTTTCTGTAGCGACACCTACTCTTGTATTATCCTCGGTAATAGTTTTGGCAACCGTATGGATCTCAATTATGAAACAAGAAAAATATTTGTTATGCAGCGGTTTGTTATTAATGATTTTATGGTTTGACTTATCATTACCGAATACTGCATTGTTTCTCATCGGATCGCTTACTTCGTTTCTCTATGATGAAAAGAAATTGCCGTTTCATAGTGAACGACATCGACAACTACCGAATAATCAAGTCTCGACTCATATTTTAAATAAGCAGATTAATCATTTTTCCGGAATATTTACGGCATTATCTGATTACTATGAACAAATATCCGATGTTGAAGCTCAAATGCTTTCTGATATGGCAAAGGCATTGAAGTATTGTGCAGATACTTTAAAAAAGGTTGACACGACACAATCACAAAAGCAACGGATATTAAAGGCTTTGGAAGGATACCAGTATGAGGTGGATGTGCTTGAAATTGAGCAGCAGGAAGACGGGCATATGGCAATTGAACTGGAAATTCGCAATATTAAGAAAAACGAGATCCAACAGACATTGTTGCCGTTGCTAGAGGTGCTGACTCATGAACATTTGAATATTACGCAGCTTCATCATAAGCGTTTTACAAGAGGAGCACATGTGATTACATTGGAAAATCAAGTGCCATTTCAAATTGATTCCTATGCAGACGCACAAAAGAACATGTATGAGAGCTGCGGAGATACATTCTCGATATTCCGATATCGCAATACGGTCATTTCCATGATTTCCGACGGCATGGGAAGCGGAGAACATGCGGCAACCTCATCACGATTGATTACGAATTTGTTTCAACGTATGGTTGTCAGCGGAATTCCTAAGGCAGATGCGATCAAATGCATTAATAAGCTGCTGCAAAGTGATGCGTATGCGACATTGGATGTGGTTTGTTTTGATTGTGCGGCAGGTAAGGCTTATATTTTTAAATCAGCAGCCTGTCCGACATTTCTTATCCGAAATCATGAGCTTTATGAAGTAAACGGCAGTTCCTTGCCGGTAGGAATAGTTTCATCGATAGAGCCTGATTGCTTTGTGGCTGATTTACAAGACGGAGATGAATACTTAATGATCAGTGACGGTATTTTTATGGATGAAATCTATGAATGGTTGAAAAATCGCAGTTGTGAAAATGCGAAAACATCAATAGAAGACTTGATGGAAGTTCTTCGCAGACGACAGCGCTTGGATGATTCTACGGCGGTATTAAGCAAGGTACACAGTGTGCTGTAGCTTTGATATGAATTTAAAATCAAATGTATCAAACGGCGGGTAATCGATTCGCCGTTTTTAAGTACAATTAACGGAAATGAATCTAGGAAGCAGAATTGAATTGAGGTATTATTGCAGCTTTTTTATCGCAGATACGGCAACTGAGTGATTTATATTCCGGCTGTTTTTGAGTTATTTGAATGATTCGTTTTGCTCCTGATACTTGCGTTTTCATGCCTTAGTGCTTATAATAAACATGTCGCAACAGCTGAAAACAGAATAAATCGTGATCCGCAGGACATGAATTTACGGTCGTTATCACAAAGTTGCGCTTTCTCAAGACACATCGCATCTACGAGAGCGAAAGTAGGAGGACATTATGAGAACAAAGAAAACAAAAGATTTAACCCTGTTTGCCTTTTTTTTGGCAGTTGAGCTGATTCTATTATTTACCCCGCTCGGCTTTTTACGTATCGGACCGCTGTCAGCTACGCTGATGCATATTCCGGTTATCATTGCTGCAGTGACAATGGGATGGAAGTATGGTGCGGCACTTGGCTTGATTTTCGGGATCTGCAGTGTTTGGAATGCAACTTTTGCGCCCGGTATTACATCGTTCTGTTTTTCCCCATTTATTACGATTGGCGGAATCAGCGGTAATTATGCCAGTCTGATTGTCGCTTTGGTGCCGCGTATTTGTATCGGCTTGGTATCCTATGGTGTATTTACGCTATGTCGAAAGCACAAGGTCAATGAATCGATAAATGTGGTTGCGGCTGCTTTGGCAGGAGCAATCATTAACACGGTGCTTGTACTCGGCTTTATCTATCTGTTTTTCGGACAAGCATATGCACAGGCTTTGAGCATATCGTTTGATACGTTGTTGGCAGTGCTTATGGGAGTTGTCTTCAGCAACGGTATAGCAGAGGCTGTGATTGCCGCAGTGGTTACTTTGATGGTTTATAAAGCATTAAAGCCTATTTTGAAGCAGTCTGCTTAGTTAAAAATCAATTCAAAAAGCCGCAAAGGCTTTTTTTTATAAAAATCAGATAAAAAACACATAAAGTTATAGTCAAACTGTCAATAATTTAGTAAAATAGAGTTTAGAGATTGTCAGGAGTTGATAAGCATGAAAGAACAAGAAGTTAAGAAAAGACATGCGATAGGTTCAGAAACTAACAGTCTGGACAGCGATATGAAAACAATGAAGCAGTGGGCAGATGAATCTCGTCAAAAAGAGGCTTTTAAAAGTACTAACAGTAAGCAAAGTACTGTTGAAAATAAACTAACCTCAAAAAAGCAAAAAACAGTTGAAAATAAAGAGAATGAGAAAAAGAGTGTAAAGCCTGTCGGCCATGCTTCGACACCTAAGAAAGAAGCAACCAAGTCAACCTCACAAAGCAAGTTGACGAAACCTCAACCGACACCGACGAAAAAGCCGCGGTCAAATCAATCACCTGCGAATCATAGCAAAGGGACAGCGAAAAAACCTAATTATTTATTATGGGTAACCATTGGTGTGATTGCGATTCCTTGCTTGATCTTATTATATATATTTTTAGGTTCTCGTGAGAATTCCTCTGAACCGGTGGTGGGTTCACGCTTTAAAAATGCTTTGGATCCTAAAATTACCGAAGAAGATTTAAAAGGATTAGAATCAAGTTTGGTTTTTGATGGTGCAGAGGCAGTTGAGATCAATTTAAAGTCGGCAACCTTGCGAATCAATATTAACGCGAAAGATGATTTAAAGCAGGATGCAATCCAAAAGCTGATGAATGATGCTTATGCTAAAGTGACTGAAAAGCTTCCCGTCGATAAGTATTTTACTAATAAAAAAGACGGTGACAAAGTAATTAAGATGTACGATTTGGAGATCAGCGCTTATAATTATATTCCTAAAAAGGATGAAGAAAAAAAGGGTCAGATTCATTTAAGCAAGGTGAAGAATTCTTCTGCCGACCAGCCTGTCGATGATATATTGAGTACTCCTAAGGATAAGCAAAGTGCAGAGGAAATTTTGAATCCGGATACTTCTAATCCGCCAACGAATGATAATAAACAACAGACAGAGGGCGAATAGCCCTTTTTCTTGGAGGCTTATGAAAAAGAATGATATTGTGAAAGGAACTTGTGTCAGCTATACTTATCAAGGCTTTGGTGTGGTAAAGGTCGACGGATTTCCATTATTTGTGAAAAATTTAATCTTGGGTGAAGAAGCAGAAATCATTGTGACAATGGTGAAGAAGCAGTTTGGATACGGAAGAGTAAAGCAACTTTTGACAAGAAGCGAAGATCGTGTTGAACCGCTGTGTCCACTTGCCGGTAAATGCGGCGGATGTCAGATCCAGCATATGTCTAGAAAACATCAGGCATTCTTTAAAAAGGAACAAGTGGAAAGTGTAATGAGACGCATCGCTCACATTGATACAGAGGTTTCTGATGTTTTGATGATGGAAAATGGCTGGAATTATCGCAACAAAGCGCAGGTACCGTTTCAGTTACAAAATGATCGAGTGGTTTGTGGCTTTTATCGTTTGCATTCCAATGAATCGGTGGATATGAATGAGTGTATGATTCAGCATCCCGTAATGAATCGTGTATTACAGATTGTGAAAGGGTATTTAAGTCAAAAGCATTCGGTGGGGAGCTTGCGTCATTTATTGATTAAATATGCGAGAAGCAGTGATGAAATTATGGTTGTTTTTATCACCTCAGATGCGAATGGCATGGACTGGGAACCACTGGTGCAGCTTTTATGTGAAAAAGTTCCGCAGGTAAAAAGCGTTATGTTAAATATTAATCAGCGCGGTGATAATGTGATCTTAGGTGAGGAAGAAATTTTATTGTACGGTCAGCCGTATATCAGTGATCGAATTTTTGATCTGTCCTTTCGTATTGCAATGAAATCTTTTTATCAAGTGAATCCGCAGCAGACTGAGGTATTGTATCGCACGGTAATGCAGTATGCGCAGCTGAGTGGAAGTGAGACGGTTCTGGATTGTTATTGCGGGGTCGGAACGATTGGCTTGTGTCTAGCGAAGCAAGCAAAGCAGGTGATCGGTATTGAAATTATTCCTGAAGCTATTGAAAACGCGAAGGAAAATGCTAAGCGTAATCATATTGAAAACGCGCAGTTTATTTGCGCTGATGCAAAAGCTTATGCAAAGGAATTGAGTGATCATAAACAAAAGATTGATGTTGTAATCGTAGATCCGCCGCGCAAGGGGTGTGATGAGCAGGTGTTGGAAAGTATTGCGAGTATGGCGCCGCAGCGAATTGTTTATGTGTCTTGTGATGTCGCAACACAAGCGAGAGACATTGAACGTTTGAAGCGGTACGGCTATCATGCGGCAGCGGTGCAGCCTGTGGATATGTTTCCGCAGACACAGCATGTTGAGACGGTTGTAATGCTTTCCCACAAAAAACCCGACAGCGTAATCAACGTAAAAGTCGAGTTTGGCGAGGGTGAGGGAAAAGTGCCGCTTGATAATATTGCCAAGAGAGCCGAAGCGTACAAACCGAAAGAGCGAGTTACATATAAGATGATTAAGGAATACATAGAAGCGAAGTATGGCTTCAAAGTACATACCGCATATATCGCAGAGGTTAAAAGGGAGTTAGGATTGCCGATGTATGATGCCCCTAATGCGGTAGAGGAATTGAAACAGCCGAGGAAGCATCCGACGGCGGAGAAAGCGGAAGCGATAAAGGATGCACTTAGATATTTTGAGGTAATTTAATGGAGGAAAGGATTTATCAGAGTGCAGAGCATATAGTTGGGATACATCAAAAAGCCTATGAGGTTTATTTGCCATTGGTTGAAGATGTGTGTAGCAGAACCGTGTCAGAGGCTGAATTATCACATTGGCTTGATTATCTACTGGACTTTGCATGTGACGAAAAAATATTGGGGTTGTATAAGAAAGTGTGTAGAAAATATTTATATGTATATCCGAGGTGCATCAAATCTTATATTGAAGCGTATCGGGAAATGTGGGAGGATGAAAACAAATGACTATTCGGCGGAATATATCTAAGATAAGTGATAGTTACAATGCTTGAGAAAGTTTGTGATAATATTACAGGAGGAGCAATGGAAAAAATAATTAAGGATACAATTCATGCGAATGGGATAGATATTGGTACTTATACACAAGATTTTGAAAATGAATTTATTTCATTGACGGATATTGCCCGATATAAGAGCGATGATCCAACGGCGGTTATTCAAAACTGGATGAGAAATCGGGATGTTATAGAATTTTTGGGATTATGGGAAAGACTTCATAATCCAGATTTTAAACTCCTTCGAGGGGTTTAGAAAACAGGCAGGGGCAAATGCATTTACAATGTCACCAAAGAAGTGGATAGAAGCTACGGACGCTATTGGTATTGTTTCAAAGTCGGGACGTTATGGTGGTACGTATGCCCATAGTGATATTGCCATGTCTTTTGCAACTTGGATTTCTCCTGAATTTCAGTTATATATTATGAAGGATTACAGGAGATTAAAGACGGATGAGAATAGTCGGTTATCTCTAAATTGGAACTTAAACAGGGAAATTTCCAAGTTAAATTACAGGATACATACGGATGCCATTAAGGACAATTTGATTCCAGCAGAATTAACCCCTGCGCAGATAGCTTATACATATGCTAATGAGGCAGATATGTTAAATGTGGTTCTGTTTGGAAAAACAGCGAAACAATGGAAAGATGAAAATCCAACCGTAAAAGAAAATATGCGGGATGTGGCAACGTTGAATCAATTACTTGTGCTTGCGAATTTGGAAAGTTATAATGCAGTATTGATTAATCAGGGAAAGATTCAGAAAGAGCGGATGAGATTGTTGCGCCAATTAGCAGTTCAACAGCTACAAATGTTGGAGGCAGTAAGCTTGAATAATCTTCCCCAATTAACAGAACGGACATAATTGTAAAAGTTGTATTGTGTGATAATGTAATGAGAAGGAGATAAAAATGAGAGGAAAAACAATACGACATTTTTTAATTGATGGACAGGTAGATGGTAGATGGGCCAGTGAGCTTTCTAATTGGATAGGTAAGGCATATAAAATTCCACGTACATATATTAATCAATGTACGGATAGAGATGATTTGAGTAATACGGGGTGTATTTTTTATTCGGGCGTAATGATGAAACAGATGAGGAGCAAGTTTATATAGGAGAGGCTGAAAATATTTTTAACAGACTTAAACAACATCTTTCTGAAAAAGATTTCTGGACAGAGTGCATAGTGTTTATTAGCAAAGATAATAATTTGAACAAAGCACATATAAAATATTTGGAAAATTATCTTTATATTTTGGCGAAAGAATCTAAAAGATATGAGGTAGTAAACAGCAATGTGCCTACAGAAGCATCAATATCTGAGATGGATCGTGCAGAAATGGATGAGTTCATTGATAATATGCGGTTGATTTTAGGAGTGTTGGGACATAAAATTTTAGAACCGACTATAAAGAGGAAAAGTGATGAGAAAGAAAATCTTTACATTTTACAAGACCGTACTGGAATCAAGGCGAGTGGTAAACCGATTTCAGAAGGTTTCGCGGTGTTGAAAGGTTCTAAGATTGCTGATAATGTAACGACATCTTTATCAAAGTCTGTTATCAATAAACGACAGCTGTTATTTGATAAAGGCATTGTTGATGAGAACTTTACTTTTACTCAGGATTGGGCATTTACGAGTCCTTCACTTGCGGCAGCAATAGTTGCAGGGTATAGTATTAACGGTAGGAATGCATGGAAGAATGGAAAAGGAATATCATTAAAAGAAATAGAAGAGGAATAAAAAATGATTTTTGTGAGAAAGAAGTAATACCGTTGAAAGTGTGGTTCTGATAGTGAGAAAATAAACGCGCAATTTACTTGTTTATAAATATTTTGATATTATATTGCTGCTTATGAACTTTCTGAGGATACTCATGATATAATATAGAAAATATATTCATATTGTAGGATGAATAACCTTATGGATGATAATGATACCGTAGTATTTGAAGATGGGAATTTAGACTTGATGCAACAATTTTGTCGCAGAGAGATACCATATGGCTGAGCGCTAATCAAATGGCAGATCTTTTTAAGCGTGATGAAAAGACAATAAGAAAACATATTAATAATGTGTTCAAAGAAAATGTGCAGATAGAGATAACAAAACGTAATTTTTACATATTGCGGGTATCAAGCAAAGAATACCATTTTTTAGATATTATTATTTTTGTAAGGTATAGGGTAAAGTCTCAACGCAGCGTATATTTTCGTAAATGGGCAAGTAAGATTCTAAAGTAAGTCAGATGGAAAGAAAAGTATAGTAAAATTAATTCATCATTATTGCATTGATTTGCTACGACAAATAGAGTTTAATATTGATGTTTTCGGATTAGGCAAGTCTGGTACTAACACGTTTTACTTATGAAGCCAAAGGATATCTATGTTATAATTAAAAAGGTGATGAAAATTATGGAAAGAGAGAAACTCGGAAGTAGGTTGGGTTTTATTTTATTAAGTGCTGGTTGTGCTATAGGAATCGGAAATGTATGGAAGTTTCCGTATATTGCTGGTCAATACGGCGGCGGTATATTTGTACTGATTTATTTGTTTTTTCTGCTTATTTTAGGAATACCGGTAATGACAATGGAGTTTTCATTGGGACGTGCTAGTCAAAAAAGTCCTGCAAGGCTTTATCAGCAGCTGGAACCGAAAGGATCAAAGTGGCACCTACACGGGTATCTGTCGGTTATCGGACTATATCTTTTGATGATGTTTTATACAACCGTAACTGGTTGGATGCTAAGGTATTTTCTGGCGATGGCAAACGGCAGCTTTGAAGGTATTCAGGTTGCCGAAGTCGGAAATTACTTTAATAATATGCTGAATGACAGCACCTCGATGATTTTATTTATGTTAATCGTAGTCGTCATCGGTTTTCTCGTTTGCTCGTTTGGTTTAAAAGAAGGTTTGGAACGAATCACAAAATTTATGATGATTGCATTACTTATTATTATGCTGGTACTTGCCGTAAACAGCATTTTTATGAGCGGCGGAGAGGAAGGCTTAGCGTTTTATCTAATACCTGATGTTCAAAAAATGATAGATGCCGGCATTGTCAATGTAATCGTTGCAGCAATGAATCAAGCATTTTTTACGCTTAGTTTAGGTATCGGCGCAATGGCTATATTCGGAAGTTATATCGGAAAAGAAAGAGCACTTTTGGGTGAGGCAGTCAACGTTGCGTTTCTTGATACATTTGTTGCATTTGTTTCGGGTCTGATTATTTTTCCTGCTTGCTTTGCGAACGGTGTTCAGCCTGACAGCGGACCAAGCTTAATCTTCATTACATTGCCGAATATATTTAACAATATACCGTTAGGACGTTTATGGGGCAGTCTGTTTTTTATCTTCATGTCGTTTGCATCGCTTTCAACAATTTTTGCTGTATTTGAGGGAATCATTGCCTCGACAATGGATATTAGCGGATGGAGCAGAAGAAAAACTTGCTTGGTAAACGGGATTATGATGTTTGTGCTTTCACTGCCGTGTGCATTAGGATTTAACCTGTTAAACGGTATTCAACCGTTTGGTGACGGTTCTACAATTATGGATCTTGAGGACTTTTTGGTAAGTAATATAATTCTGCCGATCGGCTCAATGATGTTTGTACTTTTCTGTGTCAGTAAAAAAGGCTGGGGCTGGGATAAGTTTGTAGATGAGGCAAACACAGGCAAAGGATTAAAAATCAAGAAGTATATGCGATCTTATATGACATATGTTTTACCTGTCATTGTATTTATCGTTTTTGTTTTAGGTCTTTATAACTTTTTTAATTAATTCTTAAGATATTCTTTAAGAACAGACAGACATCTGATTAAAGCAATGAATCTCATATAAAAAGTGCAGAAACCAAACTGCGTTTTTATATGCTTTTATCAAGTGATGTATAGTTATACATACAGATACTGAGAGAGATCAAATGACCGGGAAAGAAAAATCCAAGATTAACAAGAAACGGCGAATATCTCCTTTATAACTTAAAATATTTTAAACAGAGGCGAGTTAAATAAGCCAACCTCAATGATGATTTTTAGCTGTACCGCTCGGTGTGCGTGCGTTATTTACAACTACGATTTTAATGTTTTTTAAAGTGTGATCAGGCGCTTTTTTCAGTATGTCGCTAATGGCGCTCAAGCGCTTGTGTCCGTCAATACAATGATAAACACCATCTGTCAGCTTTACACGGATCGGAAACCCTTGCCCCATACGCAACAGACTTTCACGCAAAGAATCGCTGTAAGAACAAGGTTTAAAATCAATGTCGAGAATCGCACAAGTTTGTATTTTCATAATTCGCTCCCTTTTCTATGCCCTTTATTTCTTATCAATAAAGCGTGGCGAAAATTTAGAATACATGATCTTTTGTTCATGATATAAGCTTTCATAGCCGCTTAACATATAGGCTATTGTGTCTGCCAATAAGAAATAAGCAGTACCGACAAACCCAAAAAGTTCAAAGCTTAAAAACAGAGAAGTGATCGGGCAATTCGTTACCCCGCAAAATACACTCATCAAACCGATTGCCGCCGCAAAACCGATCGGAATATTTAACAATGAACCTAAGCAGGCGCCCAGTGTCGCACCGATAAAGAAACTGGGGACAATTTCTCCACCTTTAAAGCCACAGCCTAAGGTGACGGAAGTAAAGATGATTTTTAATAAAGCTGCTTGCCATATGACTTCCCCGTCGATACTTTTCTCAATCATATCCATACCGGTACCCAAATATTCACTTCCGCAGAATACGGAAAGCACGATAATCATGCAGCCGCCGCAAAAAATACGTACATACTGATTACGGAAATACATGCGAAACAATTCATTGACAAAATGCAGAATATGACAAAACAAACGCGCTGCACAAGCACACAAAATCGCCAGTAATGCCACCCTGCACACTAAACTTAAATCTAAGTCCGGTATTTGCGCAATTAGAAAATGCTCACCTTTTACTCCTAAGGAAGAAGCCAATGCCGATGCAATCAGGGAAGCAATCGCACAAGGAACCAAGGCGGAATAATACATAATTCCGACACTGATAACCTCTAAAGGAAAAATTGCCGCTGTAATCGAGGTACCGAACAAGGCAGAAAACGCAGCCGACATACCGCACATCGTAATGATATGCATATCCTTTTCGTCAAGCTTAATGAATCTGCCGATTTGTGCCGCAATGCTTCCGCCGAGCTGTAAAGCTGCTCCTTCTCGACCGGCAGAACCGCCGAACAGATGAGTCAGCGCAGTTGAAATAAAGATCAGCGGAGCCATTTTCATCGGCACCTTTTCAGTTGAACGCACCGAACTGATTACCATGTTTGTACCCTTGCTTTGTCTTACACCACTCATACGATACAGCCATACAATCAGCAAACCGCCGAACGGCAGAAACAGAACCAGCTTCGGATATTGAAGCCGTGTCTGAGTCACATAGCTCAAGCAGTAAGAGAATGCTGCGCCGACTCCACCGATTAATAGTCCGCAAAAAACGGCAATGATCAACCACTTTATAAATATTAACAGATGTCGTTTTTCATCATCAAAAAATACTTTTCTTTCCTCTGAATTCATAATTTAAACTCCTTTGTATGTATTATAGCACAACAAAAAGCAGAATAAAAATAACAATATAAAAAGACAAAAAGGGACAGTGTATGCATCTGAAATTTACTATACTTTTTATGGTGATAACAATGAAAAAGCGAAAAAAGTCGTTTGAATTAATCTATCTACTCCCTTATACAGCGGTCATCATTAAGGCCATTATCTTTTCTTACATATTATCACACCTATGTCTGATGCCGGTCTATGTAGAAGGGCAAAGCATGAATCCGACAGTAAAAGACGGAACTATCGGATTATCCAATATTGCATTTCGACATGTATTTGGATTAACACGCTTCGATATTGTTTTAATACAAAGAGAAAACGGAGAAGTATGGGTAAAGCGAGTCATCGGATTGCCGAATGAGACCCTTTCAATTAAGGATAATGTCCTTTATATCAATCAGAAGCCATGTCCGCAGCGTTTTTTAAGTGATACCGTTAAAACAAATGATTACGATGAAATCCAAATCGGTGCGGATGAGGTATTCGTAATGGGAGATAATCGGGAACATTCCTATGATTCTAGAAATGTCGGTACGATTTCACTTTCCGATATTATCAGTAAAGATCTCTATGCTGTACTGCCTTAGGCAAATGATTGAATGATAAATATCAAGTTCATGTGATAAATTATTACCTAGGAAATAATTTTTTATTTGAAGTCTGTATTTTTACGTTTAATTATGATACGATTATATTAACCTAAAAATGATTTTAAGCGATATAAAAGCGATGGTGAGGATGTGAAAGCATGAAGCGAGGAAAAGGCGCAGAACTTTTGGCGCAAGTAAAAAAGAAGCAACAACAGAAGCAAGATAACGGTTTTCAAAAAGCAACGAAAAAGAAAAAAAAGAAAACAGCTTTTGATAAAGTGAATTTTAACGGATAAAAAAAACAAGGCTATAAAAGAAAGGTAACGGCCTTGTTTTTGATTGTGATTTCGATTAACTCCGGATTTCCGCCTTCCTCTCCGTCTAAGGTCCAGTTTGCCTTCGAATCACTCTCGATTAGTATAGACTGAGCAGTAAAGAATTCCATAAATTTTTCATTAATTTCCTGTTTCAGAAGCGCAGTGATAATAACTTGTAAATCAAGCGGATTTTGCGGCATGCGAATCAATAAAACTTCAAATTCACCGTCGTCCAATTGTGCATTTTTCGTATTGATTGATTGAAAGCCGGCGATTGATCGGGCATTGGTAACAGCGCCGAATACAAAGTCATCATCGATTATGCGATCTGATGCTGTTATTCGCATATGATAGGTTGTAATATTAGGAAATTGTTTTAATCCTTCTAAGAAATAAGCGGCACGTCCCAACAAGTTTTTGGTTGCCTGCGGAGTTCGATAGGATACCTCGGTAAAAGCACCGAAAGCGGCCACATAAGTAAAAAAACGATCATTGAAGGAACAAATATCACATGCGAACGTATTTCCCTCTTTAAAAGCTGCCACAGCTTTTTGTGCATTCGCAGACAATTTTAATGTGTTCGCAAAATCATTTACGGTTCCGCTTGGAATATAGGCTAACGGCAACGGTTGTGCCAGTAATGTCAAACCGTTGATTACTTCATTCAAAGTCCCGTCTCCACCGCAGCAGATCAATAATTCAAAATCATTGCCGTAGGTTTGAATCAATTCTGTAGCATGATCTTTATGAGCGGTAGGAAAGCAGGTCACAAGATCGCCTTCCTGAAAAAATCCTTCGATAATAGTATGAAGGGCATTTTTCACCTTGCCTTTTCCGGCATGAGGATTATAAATCAGCATACATTTACGATTCACGGCTTATCAATCCTTTCCACTGTTTAATATTATACATTAAATTGATAAAAAAACAATTTTATTATGGCAAAGTCTACCTTCAATTATTATGACAATGATTTAAAGATCATCATTTGATAAAAAGAAGTAATAGGTGAGGTTGACATGGAAAGTTTCCTATCCTGCGAAAATATGCTATAATAAAGATGTTCATGTGTTTGAATGCAATAATACGTCAAGCGTTTCCTTTTACACGGAAACGGCTATCGAATTTTTCTATAGATGAAAAGGAGAACAAGATGAGTAAAAAGAGTACGAAAACAGTATCTGTTAAGAAAGTAAAAACTAATCAGGGTGTGGTTAAAAAAGCAGAAAAGGCTGTAGAAGCAAACGCAGTTAAAACCGCTGTTGCCGAAAATGCAGCAAAACCGACTGAAGCTAAAATTGATGCAAAAGCTAATGAAGTGAAAACTAAGGCAGATAAGCCGGCGGTAAAGGCTGAAAACAAAAATGCGAAAATCGCAGCAAAACCATTGGTAAAGGAAAGTACAAAGACAGTGAAAGCTGAGGATGTGAAAAAACCGGCAGAAAAAGCCGCGAAGCAGGTCAAGAGTGAACCGGTGAAAAAAGTAGCAGCGGCAGTCGTTGAAAAAACGGCTGAAGTGAAAGCAGAAAAAGCAGTAAAAGGTGCTGAAGTGAAATCAAAGGAAACAAAGTCTGTGAAGGCGGAAGTGAAATCCGACGATAAAGCTATTGCTAAGAGTGGTAAAGCGACAGATAAACAAGCAGCGAAAAAGGCAAAAGAAACTAAAACGACTGTGAAAAAAGAACCAAAAAAGACGGAAAAAGCGCCGGTAAAAAAGGCAGTTAAGAAAATTGTTAAGAAGATCGATCAAGAAAAATTAGATCAATATGCAGTACGTTCCTTGGCAGATTGTATCCAAGATATGCAAAAGATGCAGGTCCAATATGAATATGAAGATTACTATCGTTTGTTGTTAGATGAAGCTGATTTAAAGAAATTGGCTAAAAACATCATTGAAGGCAACAACATTAAAAACGGGAACTATGACTATAAAGAATTAGGTTATGATATTGACTTAGTGATGGTGACCTTAGATAAAGTAGCAGAGACCATGGATATTAAGGCGGCGGATTTCAAAGAATATAAAAAATCCATCACGAAAGCATTGAATTTTACAATGGGTGAAGATGCCGAAGCGAATGCTGGTGAATACTTAGATGAATTTAAGCTTGCGGAAAAACTATTGATGGTCGGACAGCGTAAAGAAATCACGGAAGCTGAAGCCTTAAGCGCATTGATCGGTGCTGATGTAAATGCCTATTTCAAACATTTCTTCACCTTTGCTTATGCATTGTTGCCAAGCTGGCAGTATGATGATGTGAAATATTATGAAAACTTTGCTTATGCGGTATTATCACAATTCTCTGATCTGTATGAAAGTGAGCAACAGCGTATTCAGATTGACGTTGCCGACTTATATATCAAGCATGGAGATTATCAGTTAGGCGATGAATTATACGGATATATTTTACGTGATAATCAGATCAAAGATTATATCTATTATCGCTATGCTTCTGTTTATAAAGACATTGATTACAATAAAGCAAAATCCATTGCATACAGTTCTTTCCAGTATGTGGATGATCGGTATACGTATTATCCGAATATTTTAGAAATTGTCAATCAGTAAGATAATATTAAAATTAATTTCAAGCAATATATTTTATAAATTATATGAAATCAAAACAGATGTCACCAGTGTGATATCTGTTTTCTCTTGGTTTGAAACAGCTTAAGCATTGTCATCATCAGCACAATTTATGTGTTCAAGCGGATTATAACGATAAAATTCTGTATAACCGCACTTTATACAGCTGACAGCGTTGAATTTTTTGTTTGCGATACTAAAGAAATAAGCCAAGTTACCGTTGATTATATCAGCCCAAATCATTTCGTATTGATTATATCAGCAGTTCAGATAAATAAAGGCCCTTTTTTTATAGAAATACTCCTTTTCATAGAACATCTACTGCTATTATAACAAATGAAAGAAACATTTTATCTTTAATTGTCTTTTTAGAATTATAAAAATATGATACCATTATTTCATGACAACAATCACAGCACGAAAGAAAATAATAAAGCAATACAGGAATAGGCGAGTAATCCTGCCGATTATTATTTCGGTTTATTTGCTTGCGGCCTTATTTCATATCTGTTTTATGCAAAATAATGACAAGATTGCAATTCTCGGATTTCACAATGTTGTTCGTGACGAAGTGAAGCGACAGGAATATCCTTATAATATGTGGGTCGAAAGCGAAAGTGTGTTTCGTGAAAGAATTGCATATTTATATGAACAAGGCTATACGACATGGACGATGCAGGAATTATATGAATGGAAATGCGAAAAAAGGAAAAAGCCTGAAAAAGTGGTGGTTTTAACATTTGATGACGGTTATCGTTCTTCAAAAGATATTATAGCACCGATATTGAAAGAATACGGCTATCGAGGAACTACATTTGTAGTAGGATCTTTAGTGAAACAAGCAGATGAAACATCAATCTATTTGAGCGAGGAAGATTTAAAGGATCAGGAAACGATGGAATATTATTCTCACACTTATCAGATGCATGACCATTATAACCACGAATATGCGGTAGATCACTTTTCCAAACAACAGCTACAAAAGGATTATGAACAACAGTTGTCAATTACAGACTGCTCATATGTTGCATATCCGTTTGGACATTATAATACCGAGATAACATCTGTTTTGGAAGAAAACGGTGTGAAGTTAGCATTTGGTTATCATGAAAATCGAAAAGCATCAAAGACAGATCATGCTTATACGCTTCCGCGTTTTTCTGTTAATGCCTATACGACAATGGATACGATGAAGGCAATGCTGGAGAGCGAGTAAGAAAACTAAGAAAAACTTTTATTGCGATGGATTAGCCTATAAGGGATATTGTGCAAACGCATACGATACATTGAGATAACAAATATCTCATAAAGGAGGAATTATCTTATGCGTAATGCGAAACCATGCGGCTGTTCTTTCTCTCAATCTAATTCATGTATGGCAGGGGAAAGAATTCGTGTCAATTCTGCAAGTTCCTGCGGTTGTGAAAAAAATCATTATCGTTGTCAGGAAAGTCGTTGCCCGAGACCTTGTACTCCGCCAAACTGCCCGTCAAGACCATGCCCGCCAAAACCGCGTCCGCCGAAAACGTGTCCTCGTCCCGATTGTGAGGATCGCTGTGTAGAACAGTATCGCAGCTGTTTAAGAAACTGCCGTCGTGAACGTCCGGATCGTTGTGAATGCCGCAATATGAATCACGAATGCTGTGATGATTTTGATTCATTGTACGGACCTATTTATGACTTCGATTTTGATTATGATGATTACGGTTACGGCAGAAATCGCTGCTGCAAGCGTCATCAAGATCATGATGATGACTGCTGTGATGAAAAATAATCGGCTTTTCGTGCTTTAGCTGCTTGCTTCCCAATTCAAATTCAGTATTTAGCAGATAAGAAGCTGAATGAAATTTTGCTCAGGCAGCAATTCAAGATGCTTACTTGTTGTTTGAGTATATCTTTTATCTGACTGTTCTTAAGGACTGCCGCAATAAACATCATGATCGATGAGTGCGACAGTCTTTTCGTACATCTTTTGTTTAACGACAGGATATAACACTTCATTTGTTTCATGTTTACCGCTTCCTTTTGAAACTGTTTTGTCAAAGATTGCGACTGTTTTTTTCAACTTAATATTTCAAAGTATCAGTTTTTATATTATAATAAATGGAGAAATGAGGTTGTCTTATGGAATTTATATTCGCTTTTATCATTTTTGTGATTATCATTAATCTTATCGGTCTTTTATTTTCTTTTTTGTGGCCTGCCATCGTTGTGCTGGTGATCGTAGTAGGAGTGATGAATTTCTTAGCATATCGCAAAAGAAAAAATAACGGTTACTATTACTCAGAAACTACTTATTATGATAACAGGAATCGTAAACAGGATTGTGATATTATTGATGTGGAGTACACAGAAACCGAAATAGATGAAGATAGATAGGATGATAATGTGATTAAGGAAGCCGGTAAACCGAATAAACCTGAAATATATGAATTATGGAAGAGTGCATATCCGACCAAAAGCAAAGCATATTTAAGCTATTATTTTAAGCATGTCTTTGATGAAGGAAATTGCTTGTATCTGCCACAGGATGAGCGAATTATCGCATCATTGCAGATGAATGAGCATATCGCATGTTTTAACGGTAGAAAATTGAAAAGTACCTATATTCTCGGCGTTGCTACATTGCCTGATTATCGCAGAAGAGGGCATATGCATTATTTAATGAACAGTGCTTTAGATGAAATCAGTCATAATCATTTGCTTACATTTATTGAAGCATTTAATCCTAAGCTTTATGAACCGTTTGGTTTTGAAACCGTTTATGAATCAAAAACATACACGATAAACACTCATTATTTTGATAAAATATCGACAAGCGGTGTTTCTCATCATATCACCGCCAGAGAGTTAGAGGAAGTGTTCCGTAAATACAGCCGTCATTTTGACTGTAGCTATGTGCGTGATGTTCACTATTATGACTTATTTCTGAAACGCTCTGTGCTTGACCACGGCAATATCTGTGTGTACCGTAATAAAGATCATGAGGTTTGCGGATATGCTGTATATCGTGAAAACAGTGTTGAGGTTAAGGTAAGTGAGATTGTTTACTTAGATTCGGTTGCTTTAATGAAGCTGTTGCGATTTATATCAGACGGTTATCCGGATATTACGGTAACGGTATCGCAATCGGAAAAGCTGGAACGTTTATTTCCGCTGACGATTCCTAAAAAAAGTTCGACCACAATGGCACGCATTAATAATTATGATTTATTTAATAAGCTGTACAACTGCAAGGTGCGTACACCGAAAGAAGCATTTGCGCAGTTGAAAAAGCCGATTTTCCTAAATGAATGTTATTGAGAAATGAAAAACACTGTGTATAAGACACAGTGTTTTAGTTTAACTGATTTTCATTTTTACGGTTAATCTTTTCGCTATTTGGTTTTGGCTATCTGCCCGCTGTGAGAACGGCGATACAGAAATGCTCTGAGATTAAAGATTCCATAGATAATGCTCAAAATCAAGATTAATCCTCCAAAGCTTAAGAGTAGGATCGTCTTCGCATCCATAGTCACTGTCTCATCCATACGCTGATAAAATAAAACAATCACTAGAGCGCCGAACACTGGATATAAAACAGCCTTGCTTAATAGGCGCCAGCCCTCCTGTTCTGCCATTGATGCGGTCATGCTCGGCTTACTGTTCGGAATATAACGTTGCAACTGAATGAGTGCTGGCAGAAATACTTTATGGAAACGATATTGAAGAATCACAAATACAAAGATTCCCAGAAGCACACATACATAAATTGGAAGACCGCTGTCCCCCAGCGCAATATAAGCGATTAAACCTGCTAAGACCGGAATCATAAAGCGGTTTGCATAAATTTGATAAGACTTCACATTCTCGTCTTGAATGACATACCCTTTCATTTTACGGGGTTGATAATAAATTTTTCTGCCCTTATCATCCTCATAAATATGGATGCCCGACACACTGTCTGTATTGTACTGATAGCTTTTATTTGCCATTGTTTTCACCTCTGTCCTTAATTATATATGGATTTACGCTATCCGTCTAGGAAAATAAGTAGATTTATTACTAAAATATTTGCACTAATTAACAAGATTGCTTTGTAACATTGTTTTTTTTAGCAACTTATGATATTATGAACGTGTAAAAAAATGGATATGAGATCCATAGAAAAGGAGATAAGGAACATGATTTTTGGAAAAGAAAAAGCAGAATGGGAAAATCTTAAAGGCGTATTCACCGCTACGGAAATTAACCAGCAGCCTGCAACATGGAAAAAGACCATCGCGCAGATCAAAGAGCAAAAGAATGATTTAAAGGCTTTTATTGCAAATGTGGTTAATAATGATGATTATGATATCATCTTAACTGGTGCTGGAACAAGTGAATTTGTCGGAAATGCTTTGTTTTCTTATTTAAATAAGGTAACAAACTTTAAGGCAAAATCTTACGGAACTACTGATTTGGTGGCAACTCCGGAAAACTATTTATCTCAAACAAAGCCAACCTTGTTGATCTCTTTCGGACGCAGCGGAAATTCTCCGGAATCTGTAGGTGCGGTAGATGTAGCTGATGAGGTATGCGGCGATAACCTGTATCATTTGTTTGTAACATGTAATAAAAACGGTGCTTTGTCAAAAGCAGCAGAAACTAGGAAAAACGCTTATGCGATCAATTTAACTGATGAAACGCATGATCAAAGCTTCGCAATGACTTCTTCATATTCTAATATGATGTTAGCAACATTGCTTTGCTTCTCATTGGATCGTATTGATGAAGCAGCAGCTGAATTGAGCGATATCATCGAGCGTTCGGAAGCATTTTTGGCGGATAGCTGGGATTTCTGCAAGAAAATTGCCGATGAATATAATTTCAACCGTATCGTTTATTTAGGTGCAAATGCATTAAAAGGTATGGCTCAGGAATCTGCATTGAAAATGTTAGAGTTGACAGCCGGTAAAGTTTGCACAATGTATGATACACCGTTAGGTTTCCGTCACGGACCTAAATCTATTATTGATGATAATACACTGACTGTTGTTTATATTTCTGACAATGCTTATTCTCGTCAATATGAAGTGGACTTATTGAAAGAAATGAGCGGACAGCGTAAAGGAAATAAAATTGCGATTATTGCCGCACATGCTTATCCTGAATTGGAAGGTTTGGCTGACTACTTATTCGTATTTGATAATAAGGAAGATCATGACAATATGTATTTGGCATTTGAATACATTCTGTTTGCTCAAACTTTAGCACTGTTTAAATCATTGTCTTATGATATTACACCGGATAATCCATGCCCTACGGGTGAGGTAAACCGCGTTGTAAAAGGTGTTATCTTATATCCTTATAAAAAAGAAGCATAATTCTTATTAATTATCATTTACAATATATATTTGAAAAGGAGAAAAAGAAGATGATCGGATTAATCGTTACAGGACACGGGAACTTTGGTTCCGGCTTAACCAGTTCCTTGAATTTAATTGCAGGAGAACAGGAAAATTATCAGTATGTAGATTTTACAAAAGAAGTAGATGAGCTTCGTGATGATCTGAATAAAGCAATGGATGCATTGAAAGACTGCGAAGGCATCTTGGTATTATCTGATTTGGTTGGTGGATCCCCGTTTAAAACAGCAGTAGAGGTCGGCTTCCCGAGAGGTAATGTTGAGGTTGTCGGAGGAAGCAATTTGCCGATGCTTGTGGAAATTTCCATGACACGTAAATTCATGACGGATGCGACAGCAAAGGATTTGGCTGAAGCTGCCGTAAATACAGGTAAAGATCAAATTCTGCGTTATGAATTCAAACCGGTTGTTCAGGAAACAAGCGAAGACGGAATTTAGAAAGGTAATCACTAATGACTATTGATTGGAATGTAATCCTATGGTGCTGTATTACAATTACTACATTGATTGTAATATTTGCATTGATCTACTACTTTATGTCGGCACGAATGATGAGAAGAAAGCGTCAAGAAATCATAACGTTGACCGAAGGCATTAAAGTTGGCAAAAAGGTAATGTTTGCAGGCATTGTAGGAAAAATCGTAAGCATCGACGGTGAATTTCTGAAAGTTGAAGTTGCCAAAGGTGTGGTTATGGAAGTGAACCGTTTTGCGGTTTCAGCTTTAGTTGATTAAATGTAAATAAAGACAGAAGAAGCGTCATGTATATGATGTCATAATCTGTCTTTTTATATATTTAAGGTATTATAATTGATTCATACTGTTTTCATGTCTTATTAGTGAATTTTTAGTACAAAATTACTATGTAAACGGTATCTTCTTCATTAAAATCTGCTGGGGCAAGCAGTGATGAAAAAAAAGACAAGCTTTGATATACAGCGCTTGTCTTTCGCTTAGTTATAAATGGTTTTGGCATAATCACTCGGAGTAATGCCGAATACCTGCTTGAATTTACGTGAGAAATAGTGAATGCTTGTAAAACCGAGCATTGAAGAAATTTCACTGATTGTGTAAATGCTTTCTTTAATCAGCAACTTGCTTTTTGCCAGTTTTAAATTGCTGATATACTGTTTTGGTGCTATATTAAGGTTATTTTTAAACAATGTTTGCAGACTGGAGCGTGAAATTGAGAATTTCACACAAATATCCTCAATCGTGATTGATTCGTAAATTTTATCATTTATAAAAATGATGATTTCATTCAGCAATTCATTTTCAAACTTCTGCTGCATCGGACTGGAAGCTACTGGGGAGGAATCTAAGAAATCGTATTGTAGAACCCTGATGATTAATTCTTTTAAGTAACAAAGCATTAATTCATTATCATATAGCATTCCGTTATTGGAAACCTTGATAAAGTCATTCAATGCGCGGTGAATTTCTCGATGTGCATGATAAACGCGATTTGTTATCAGAAATTCATCTTTAAGATCCATATCGAACAAAATCGTTAGATAGGAACATGATTGATCGGCATGGTTACTTTGTGTATGATATTGATCAGGGGCATAGAGAATCAAATCCATCTCATTCAGTTGATATTCTTCATCATCAACTGTAGTTTGCAGTGTGCCGTTATCAATAAAAGTCAGTTCCCAATAGTTGTGTTTTTCTCCCGGAAATGTGTAATTTGTATTACGTACTTGATAATAGTAAGCATATATTTCTTTTATATGAAAGGTTTGAATCAACGGTTCATATTCTATAGGATGCTTTTGCTTCAGCGGAACAGTAACTTTTTTGGTCTTGCTGTCACAAGATAATTCGATTCTGGCATTGGACGAAATGGCAATAAAGTTAAATTTGACACCGGCCTTTATTTTTATGACACGGTGAATAACGAATTTTTCGTATTCTTTACCGTCTTCATCAACTGATACAACAAGCATGACGATTCCAGAGGATACCTTTACATATGCATCTTGATTATATATAAGAAAGCTGTCAATACTTTTGTCTTTGATTCGAAAGGTGGTGTTGCTTAATTTTGATGACTGCTTCTTTGTAAGATCACTGATAATTTCACCATAACGAGAGAATATGTAGCTTGTTGTTTTATTGAACATACTTTCACCTCTTTTTAATAGTTATAGATTAAGAAACTTATGATTTTAGTTTTTTGAATTGTTCATTTCAGCTTTAAAGATGTTAGCTTTATTATATGCAAAGTACAAAGAAAATGCAAATGTTTTATTATAATGAATTGACTCCTTCTTATAATCAGACTGGGCAAGATAGAATCACTATTAATTTTTTAATTTATAATGTGAAATTAAGCGGAAAATTCATTCATAAACAGCTTTGTTTATCACATTTTATCATATTTATTTCCTGCATGTATAATATTTGCTGTTATTGGTATATAATTGATTTAGTACAAATTTTGCAAAATAAAAATAGGCGAATATACTAAAAAGTGCAAATGAAATCGCAAAAAGTGTAAAGAAAATCAGAAAATTTTGTCATAGAATAGCAATGAACTGAAAGGGGTTACGTATGGGGCGACTCACAATCTAAGTTCATTTACGGCAGAAAGGAGAGAGAGAAATGCCAGATATTGTTTTAACAAGAATTGATGCTCGTCTGATTCATGGTCAGGTAGCAACGCAGTGGTGCGGTTCTGTTGGTGCTAATTTATTATTAGTAGCCAATGACGATGTTGCGGTGAATGAAATGCGCCAAGGTTTGATGAACATGGCAGCACCTGCTTATGCACAAACACGTTTTTTCTCAATCGAGAAAACCTGTGCAATTATCAGCAAGGCTTCCCCGCAGCAGCACATTGCAATTATTTGCGACTGCCCGCAAGATGTATTGCGTCTTGTTGAAGGCGGAGTACCAATTAAAAAAGTCAATATCGGAAATATGCATATGGCAGAGGGTAAACGTCAGGTTGCAACAAGTGTTGCGGTAAATGACGACGATGTCGCATGTTTCAAAAAATTACAGGATCTCGGTGTAGAGCTGGAAATCAGACGTGTTCCGGATATTGCAGCTGAACCTGTAGACAAATTGTTTAAGTAATATCAAAATTTATTCTTAGGAAAGGAGAAACAAATTTATGGATTTCAATATTGTTGAATGTGTGTTACTGGCAATCCTTACAT
>QZED01000023.1 GCA_009917405.1 bacterium c-19
TTTGATCTTCTCAAAACCCTACATTAATTTAGAGCGTTTTTTTACAAAACCCTACGATAATTTAGAGCCCCAAAAAAAATCGTGAGATCACGAAACGCAATGCATTTCTATATCGTCACGATTTTAAATTTGTTTGAATATTCTACGATTGTTACAATCTTCCTTCAGAAACAAGGTATCTATACTTAATCCTTACGCTTCACAATACGGAAAATTACACCGTTTGCCGTATTTTCTCCGGCGACTGTAAAATGATTCGCCGTAGCGACCTTCCAAACAATCGAAAGACCTAAGCCAAACTTACCGCCTTGTCCTTTTTCATACGGTTTAAACAACACCTTTAAGCGTTCCTCATCAATTGGCGGGCCGTCATTCTCAATTGTTAATTCATCATTATTCAACTGAATCGTTATGGTCGTTTTCGCATAACGCAGCGCATTTTCCATGATATTTTCAACCGTAACCCGCCATGCTTCTTCTACACCGTCAAAATATACATTTTCGGATAAATCCACATTGATTTCAATATTTGGATGCATAACTCTATGATTCAAAATTACAGTTTCAATTACCTGCTTCATATCTGTTTTATTCATACCATGATCCTGTGAGATCAAATATTCGACACGATTCAGATATAACAAACTGTGCACCTTTTTCTCTAAACGTTCTGCATTTTCAATAATAACATCCACACTTTTTTCCAATGTGTCATAAGGATAAATACCGTCCTTAATACTTTCTCCGTAAGATTTAATAGTAGCTATCGGCGTCTTTAAATCATGTGAGATATTATGAATCATATCCTCTTTTGTCTGTTCCTGCTTCTGTAGCTCACGGCGCATTGAAACGAGTGCTTCTGCCAATTCACCGATTTCATCCTCACGATTGATTTTTAAATCACCTGTTGTTTTTCCCAACTTTACTTTTTCAATATAATTACGTATTTGATTCAACGGATGAATCAGAGACGCTACCCAAATCATTAAGATAATAAAGAAGAAACCGACAACCATTACCGTAATATTGATAACAGAGGATACCAAATCATTACGAAATGATTCCAATTCCTGACTGCGTGTAAAAGAAATCAGCATCTGATTATGATCGATCATTACAACACTGTAATAAGTTTTATCCCCTTGAAACGTATATGTAGTAGGTACCTCAGTAGCCATTTGTGCTTTATTATACATATCCTGAAAACGCGGCGAAGATCGATCAATTTCTTCATTCGGCTCACCGAGATAATAGGCTTTAGATCCGATTATAATGATATTAGTTATCGAAGAATCACCAACATTCAAATATAAATAGGAATTGTATTCTCCGCGCAGCTTATCCGCAATCGCATTCTGCATCCTCACCAAGTCATTAAAGGTTTTAGTTTGAATAACAGTATCCACCTTACCGTTCAAGTATACAAAAAAGAATGCCGCAAAAAAAGTAACGAAGAAAAAGATCAGCGCAAACAGCTGTTGAGACAGCGATAATCGTTTAATAAACAATGAAAATCGCTTCATATACTATCCTAAACGATAACCGAATCCATAAATAGTATGGATATTTAAATTTGGGAGTTTTTTTCGCAAACGGCGTAATGTATCATCGACGACACGATCACTACCGTAATAGTTTTCTTCCCACACATTCGTAAGAATCATATCACGAGAAAATGCAATTCCTTTGTTTTTGATAAACATCATTAACAGATCAAACTCCTTGGTCGTCAAATCAATTTCTTCTCCGTTATCAAAAACTTTTCGCTGTTCCTCATCCAATTCATAGCCGTCAATTGCGATGCGGCTGTTTTCGTTTTTATAAACACGCTTGATTACATTATTGACTCTTAATACAAGCTCTTTAGGTGAAAACGGTTTGGTGATATAATCATCACTGCCCTTTTCTAAGCCGATAATTCGATCAAACTCTTTATCACGTGCCGACATAAAAATCACCGGAATGTCCTTTGCCTGAAGGCGTATTTCTTCAATTAGATCAAAACCGCTTTTATCATCTAACATGATATCTAAAATCCACAAATGTACATCATCATCGCTGACATGCGCACTGGCTTGTTCATAAGTATAATAAGAACGAACTTCATAATCTTCTTTACGTAAATATTGGCAAACCAAGTCGTTGATTGCGACTTCATCTTCTACAACACATATCACTTTCTTCATACAAACACCTCTCTATCATTGTACCGTAAAAACCGATAAAAAAAAAGGACTTTCTTACAGTCCCTTTCAATTTAGATAATTTACTACTTAATTTCCGCATTATTCCCATAATTATTAATAAGGATCATACTTTTACAGAATCTTTGTCATAGCCTATAAGCCCTTTTCTTTAATATAATCAATGACTTGATATACATATTGATGACATAATTCATCTGTCTTCGCTTCTACCATGACTCGTACCAATGGCTCGGTTCCGCTCGGTCTTACTAAGATTCTACCGTCTTGTCCCAAACTGTCGGCTACTTTTTGAACTTCTTGAAGCAATCCTTGATTTTGAAGCGCCTGATGCTTATCCTTGACTTCAATATTTACAAGTAATTGCGGATAGATAAATAAATCCTCACTTAATTCCTTTAAGCTTTGCTTCGTGTGCTTCATCACCTCTAACAACTTCATTGCCGTTAATAAGCCGTCACCCGTATTCGCATGCTTTTTAAAGATAATATGACCGCTTTGTTCGCCGCCGATTGAATAATTATATTCATTCATGCATTCAAACACATATTTATCTCCGACCTGTGTCTGTTCATAAGCTATGCCTCTGCGATCAAATGCGCGATACAAACCTAAATTAGACATTACGGTAGTAACTACCTTATTCTCATTTAAGCAGTTATGATCATGCATATAGCAGCCGCAGATATACATAGTATGATCCCCGGTGATCAAATTTCCCGTTTCGTCAACCGCTATTAAGCGATCGGCATCTCCATCAAACGCAAAGCCTGCATCAAAATCACCGTTTTTCATCATTTCTTGCAATTCCTCAGGGTGAGTCGAACCGCATTTCGTATTAATATTAATTCCGTTCGGTGATGTATGAATCACCTCGACGGTTGCGCCTAATTCACTTAAAACTGCCGCTGCGCAGGAAGTAGCACTTCCGTTTGCTAAATCCAAAGCAATTTTCATACCGCTGAAATCACAAGTCATTAAAGATTTCAACCATGACTCATAAATCTCTAGGCCTTCGCTCCATTCGATAACATTACCGATTGCCTCGTTGATTGCCATCGGAATCGATGTTTCCCCATCGATATACGCTTCAATCTGTGCTTCTACCTCAGGATTCATTTTCATACCTGAACCGTTGAACAGCTTGATTCCGTTATCATGGAACGGATTATGACTTGCGGATACCATGATTCCACAGTCAAAGCCTTCCTTTTGAACCAAAAACGAAACACTCGGTGTCGGACAAACTCCTAACAAATACACCTTCGCCCCTGCGGCACTGGCACCGGCTGCCAAAGCCATTTCAAACATATCACTCGATAAGCGGGTATCCTTTCCGATCAAGATCTTTGCATGACGCTCTTTTCCGTAATACCATCCGACATACTGTCCGATTTTTACCGCCATATCCAAGGTTAAGGTATCATTGGCACGACCTCGTGCGCCGTCAGTTCCGAAATATTTAGCCATTTTCACTACTCCTTACTTTTAAACTCCAGTTTAGCCGTTGTGTTTTCCAATTCGTAAGTTACTAATTTATTAGATCCGCTGACACTCAACGGTATATTATATACACCCGGCTCAGTTACGCTACTGAAATCAGCCACAACATTAATATCATTCTTTGTCAGCTTATCAATTTGTCCCTTGGCACCGATCACCTTTACCGTAATTGTACCGCCGCCTTCAATCGCACGAACATCATAAGCCGCATCTGGTGCATTCTTGAATTGAATAACAACATCTTTAATTTCTTTTGTCTGCGCTTCTTCCACTTTGATTTCAATCATCACGTTTTTCACCGACGCACTTGTAACCTTTGATGGAAGATTAATCGGCATCGGAATACGTTGGTCACCTCGAAGATTATTAACAGGAATATAAATCGGAAGCTCAGTAATCGTTTCCAATACATCTTCCGGCGCATAAATAGTTACCGATTGCGTATCCATCTTATAAGAAGCTATCGCCTTATTATCAGGCATTGTACCGTTCGGTATCAGAGTGATCGGAACGGATTTACTCGGAGTGGTTACCTTCACCTTCGCCTTCACATTAGAAGGACGAATATCTACATTAATACGATTACCGGACTGATCATAAGCCGCAATTTCCGCATCGGATTCAAAGTCGGAATCCACATCACTCACATCAATCAGCGCCTTTACAAACGCTATCTTATTCAATGTTTCCGATGACGCTCTAACCACGACCTCGCCTTGATCAAATTCCGGCTCACTCAGCGCATAGATAGAATCCATCTTGCTTGTATTTACAAAATCATATCCCAATGTATAACGCTTTGATTCTTTACGCTTAATTGTTACAACTGCCGTACTTGGTTTGATAATTACCTCTAAGCGCGAAGAGAAGTTTTTCGCTTGCAGCGTTACATCGTGTGTTCCCTCCGTTAAACCGCTTAAATCGGCAACAATCTGATAGTTATCCTGCAAATTCAGCATCTGCAAGTCACCTGATTCTCCGATGACCTCAACCGTAACATTCTCGGGAATGCCGCTGACTTCATAGGCTTGTTCGGATACGATCGTACTTACGTTTAAGTTATTCAAGGTTTTTACTTCACGATTCGCTTTAAATAAATCAAAATCCTCATCGCTGCCTACCATAAAACAGAAGAGTATCGCTAATATCAAAGCTACCAACTTACCGTGCTTTTGATTAAACAACAAACGATCGATCCAACTGCTTAACCAACGGAAGAACTTCGTTACACTCGTTTCCATATTAGCATAAGTACGAGCAAAAGTTTGACTCTTTTCCGCTATTGCTTTTGCCAGCTCAGTTTTGCCTTCCGCACTAAGCTGCGATTTCTTTTTCTTAGCCATCAGCGTTCACCCCCTTCTTTTGTTGCTTTATCAAGGGAAGTATCTTTACCGTTCTGTGTATTTTGTTTATCGTTTTTATAATTCAGCACAATTGCTTCCGGAGAAATCACATCATCCAACAGCGCCGCTGCTTCATTTGTCACAGTTTGTTTTTTCACATGAGTACGTTTTACTACATGCTTCTCGGTTGTACTCGCTTCAATTACTTCACTTTTCTTTTCCTTTTTATCGCTTTTCGCTTTATCCGAAACCGATTTTTTCTCATTTATCTTAACAGTCGGATTCAAGAGCGCGCTGATTGTTTCGGAATCATTCTTTTCAACATTATGACGCTGCTTACGAATCGGTTTACGCTGCTTTTCGCTTTCCTCTTTAACCTGTGTCAACAGTGATTTTGGTTTCGCATCGCTTTGCTTATTTTCACTGTCAGATACAATTGAATCAAACAGATTATCTAGCGGCATACTTTCTTCTACTAAATTCGCAATACCGATTTTTTCAGTTTTCACCTCTTGTTTTTTCACCGGTTTATTTTCTTTTGTTTTAGTAAAGCGTTTTTTCACGCCTTTTTGTTTTTCATTTTTATTTTTAGCACGGAAAATTGCGGAAATCCCTTTATTTTTATCAGGCTCATCAATTGCCTCCGGTTTCACTGCCGGTATCTCTTTTTCCGCATCGCTGTCCTTACGGATTTTTTCATTTTGCACTTCCGTTTGTGTCTGACAAATCACCATAGTTAAGAATTCACGCAGGCTCTTTTCCGTAACGACACTTAATTTTCCGCCTTCTGCGATAGAGATATTACCGGTTTCTTCACTGACGATAATCGTTATTGAATCGGTTATTTCACTGATACCGACAGCGGCGCGATGACGCGCACCGTACATCGTTGCCAAATCTTGAGTAGTCGGCGGGAAATACGCGGCTGCACAAGCAATCTTAACACCCTGTAAAATTACCGCACCGTCATGAAGCGGCGTACCGGGCACAAAAATTGAGCATAACAGCTCACTTGTCACTACCGAATTCATCGGTGTACCAGTTTTAATAAAGTCGCTCAATGAATGCCCCTGTTCCAACGAGATCAAGGCACCGGTTTTGGTTTTTGACATCTCTGCACAGGCCTTTACCAATTCATCTACAAGACGCTCTCTTTCATTTAAGGTTAAAGTTGAGATACGTGAAAATATATTGGTTTTACCGATCTTTTCAAATAACGCACGAAATTCCGGCTGAAAGATGATTATGATCGCAATCGGTCCGTACTGAACAAACAAATCAGCTAAATACTGCATCGCTTTTAAACCTAAAAGATCGGCTGCCCCTTTAATAATAAAGACGAGCAGAATTCCTTTAAATATTTGAATTGTTCGTGAATTATTCTTCACAATTTTTAATATAAAGTAGAACGCTACCCAAACAACGGCAACATTCAGAACCATTTTTATAAATTGAATCACATTATTTATTGTAAAGTAATCAAACATAGAATGACTCCTTTCATAAGTATTATTATACCATATTTATATCGGATTCTTTCGTTTTTTTCATTTTTCTTTTTCGCAAACTGTCAATCAGCTGATGACAGTAAATGATTGATTGCTTCTGCGACATCCGCTGCCGTTGTTTTCGCATAACTTTTTACTTGAGCATCGGCACTGTTCATCGCAATGCCGTGAAAAGTAGAAAGCATTGGAATATCATTATAAGAATCTCCGATTGTATAAATATCACTTGATTTTACGTGAAATTTCGATGCCATATATGCCAAACCGGTTGCTTTTGAAACACCGTGCGGCGCAATATCTACACAATTAATATTCCGATACGCACATGCCACATCACCGAAGGTCGCATTGATATAATCCGAAATTCGCTGACAATCGTCGGAACTGTCCAGTGACACAACGATCTGTGCAATCTTTTGGGCAGCTAAAATTTCCGCTTCGCTCTTCGTCGTTTTCGTATTCGCATATTTTTTATCTTCGCGCGATTCATCAATCACCCTTTTTGCCCGATAAAAACCGTCATTGATTACATAAGAAATCGTCTTTTCCTGACGGATATAAGCCAATAGATCCAATGCTTTAAAAAACGGAAAAAAGTAAACCTTAATTTCATTAAAATGCTTATCATAAACAGCACCGCCGTTATTGCCGATATAGAAATCCGCATGAAGCTCATTTTTCAAAGCTTCACTACGCATACTTTCCATACTGCGTCCGCTCACAATGCCGAATAAATTTCCTTGTTTCTGCCAAGCGGCAATCGCCTGTCGATCACGCTGCGACACATATTCTGATGTACGCAATGTTCCGTCATAATCACTCGCAAATATTTTCATCATTATTCCCTCGTTTTCATTTCTATATTTTATCATAAGATGCACTTTTTTTTAAGAAAAACGTATAAGATACGGAATTAAACCCACAATATCATCAGGAGGTGTTACCAAATGGCACAGAAGAAATACCGTCCGGGCATGAACTGCGAAAAAAGCGGCAAGTATGCTTGCTACAACAGCAAAGGTAAGCTTGTCAACGATGACGTAGACATGGAAAAGGACAGAAGATTTCCTCCTGCACAAGAGGAAGGATGCTATTATCAGGAACAGTAGTTTCCGATTTGCAGCATCATTAACTCTCTATCCCGCATCTGAACGGATGTAAACGGATAGAAGTCGGTTGTATGATTTTAGGATCATACAACCTTTTTTATACAGCCTACAAGCCTATATTTTTCGATATATTATTATGAATAGATATATGATATAATAATTCTGCGAAAGGAATTTTACAGGTAAAACAAGAATGACAGAAAAAGCGCTTTGGCATGAATTTATAACAAAATACAAGATCAATGAAACTTCTTATAGTGCTTGGGCATTCGGCGCAGAAGCTGATTTACTTGCTCATTTAGTATCAATAGGTGAAAAAACAGCAACATCTTCTGCATATCAGCTGTATGAAGCAGAAAATGAACCATTTCCTAAAGCCGGAGATTACAATGTAATTTTAGATTCCCAAAACAAAGCTGTATGCGTGATCCAAATACAGCGTGTATATGTAACTACATTTCATGATGTCAGTGAAGAACACGCATTTAAAGAAGGTGAGGGAGATAAATCTTTGGCATATTGGCGAAAAGTTCATAAAGAATTCTTTACCACTTGCCTAGAAGATGCACATTTAAAATTCACCGATGATATGAAAGTTATATGTGAGGAGTTTAAAGTTGTGTACCCATTATAGCAGTATAATTAATCGCTGAAATTACTAAACTGTTTAAAAATCGAAACATAATCATGTTACAAATACGGACATAAAGGCTCACTGTTTAGCTGTCCGCCATCTGTTTGAACAGATAGATATATCGCTGTATATGCAAATATGCAGTTTTTTTATACTTGAGATAACAGAAAAAAACAGTCAATTTACATAAATCAACTGTTCTTCTATGTTATTTAAGCAGCTTATAGTATAATAATGCTTTGTTTTTTATTCATATCGCAAGATGTATTAAAAACGCTTTATCATCTGCATTTCTTTATAGATATGCTTTAGAAATGGATATTCAATTTCCTTAAATCCGAAATCAATAAACATATTACGTGCTGTTGTATTTTATAATAAAACACTGATAAATATGTTATCTGTCGCATTCGCTCTGAAATAATCAAGAAAAGGTTACAGTTTTTTTGCCGTAACCTTTTCCTTGAAACTGCTTACCAATCATAAAACGGCTCAAAGACCACCCCGGAATTGTTTCATCATAATCATAATGAATAAACATGATCATATCATCGTTATGGTCAATTCCTAAAATATATAGGCCTTCCTCATAAGCTGACATGCAATGACTGTTTATTATCAGCGACAAAGCCTTCTTAGCTTTTTGTAACTGTTAATGCAATACAATCCCAATAATTAGATTGATTTATTTGTTTAAATTCCAGATGACCTCCTATATACTTCAATATTATTTGATTAATTTTATGACGTTCCGATAAACTGATAAAGGCTAATCATTCATAGCGAACTGAGAATGATATAAGGATTCATATACACCTTTCTGTGCCAACAGTTCATCATGGGTTCCTTGTTCTACGATATTACCGTTTTGCAGCACTAAAATCAAGTCCGCATTACGAATGGTTGAAAGACGATGTGCAATCACAAAAGAGGTTCTGCCCTTCATTACATTGTGCATCGCTTCCTGCAACATTTTTTCTAAACGTGTATCAACGGAAGAAGTTGCTTCATCCAAAATCAAAATCTGCGGATCCTTTAAGAACGCTCGCGCAATCGTCAACAGCTGTTTTTCACCTTGAGAAATATTGTTGCCTTCCTCATTCAACACCATATCGTAACCATCGCTCAATGTGCGGATAAAGTGATGAACATTTGCATCCTTTGCCGCTTGAATGACCTCGTCCTTGCGAGCATCTAAGCGACCGTAACGAATGTTATCATAAATCGAACCGCTGAACAGCCATGTATCCTGCAATACCATCGCAAAAATATCTCTCAAATCCTGACGAGTCATATCTCTGATATCCACACCGTCAATTTTAATTGCACCGCCGTTTACATCATAGAAGCGCTCCAGCAAATTGATTAAGGTTGTTTTGCCGGCACCGGTAGGTCCGACAATCGCAATCATTTGACCAGCCTTTACTTCAACACTGAAATCCTTAATGATCGCTTCCTCTCCGTAACCGAAACGAACATGCTCAAAGCTGACATTTCCTTTTACCTGCGGTAAGTGTATCGGTTCTTTTGCTTCGGCAATTTCTTCCGCTTCCTCTAACAGAATTACAATTCTGCGCATTGCCGCAAATGCCGATTGCAGCTGTGCCGACAGATTAGAAACTTGTGACAGCGGATCATTGACCTGCCAAATATAACGAATAAACGCTTGCAGCTCTCCGACCAATATGGTTTTACTGATTGCATAAATACTGCCGATCAAAGCTATTGTACCGATAATTAAATACGTACAAAGCGAAATTAGCGGAGAGATTATCGAAGACATAAACTGTGCCTGAAACGCATTGCTCTGAAGCTCTGAGTTGACCTTCTTAAAATCACTGATCGCTTGTTTCTGACGATTATATAATAAGATTTCATGAAAGCCGCCGTATAGTTCCGTAATTGTTCCGTTCAAACGCCCTAATGCGTCTTGCTGTGCATTGAACTTTTTTTGCGAACGATGCACAATCCATTGCGTAATTAGTAATGCCAACGGAACCAGCATCATCGCAATCAGTGCCATCTGTGCATTAATGCGCCACATCATAACAATAGCCATACAAAGCGTCAGAATTCCCTGCAAAATATTCATAAAGCTCTGTTGAAGGGCATTTGACATTGTATCGACATCATTGGTTATGATGCTCAAAATATCACCATATTTATGATTATCAAAATATCGAACAGGAAGTCTTTGAATCTTTTGTTGAAGGGCATTACGCAAATCGTACATTGCATTTTGAATCGCATTGGTCAAACAAAAGATTTCTAATATCTGCGATACTGTTTTGATCATATACAAAGCTAACAGAATCACTAAGGTTTCAAAGATGAAATCAAAACGAACACTGCGCTGCTGCATCACATCTTCAATTAAGCCTGATGTGATACTTCCTTCCACACTCGGAGCGACCGCCAGTGTTAAGGTTGTAATAAAAACCATCAAAATCGCTGTAATATAACCCCATTTATAAGGTGCGATATAAGGATACAGCGTTTTCCACATCACATTCCATTTTATTTTTGTCGGTTTCATCGCTGTAATTCCTCCTCACTTAATTGAGAAGCTGCTATTTCATAATAAATGGCACAGTTCTTTAAAAGTTCCTGATGTGTTCCCTTACCAACCAGTTTTCCTTCATGAAGAACGAGGATTTGATCTGCATCCATGATCGTCGCAATACGCTGCGCTACAATCATTGTTATCGCATCCTTTGTCTCACTGCTTAACGCCTTGCGCAGCTTCGCATCGGTTTTAAAGTCCAAGGCTGAAAAAGAATCATCGAACACATAAACCTTCGGTTTTCGCACTAATGCACGGGCAATCGAAAGACGCTGCTTCTGCCCCCCGGACAGATTGGTAGCTCCTTCCACAATTTGCTCATCAAAACCGTTCGGCTTTTCCGTGATAAAATCATATGCCTGCGCTATCTTCGCCGCATGAATCATTTCTGCTTCACTTGCGTCAGCTTTTCCGAAACGAATATTATCCGCAATCGTACCGGTGAATAAATTCGCTCTTTGGGCAATCATACCGATCAGAGAACGCCATGACGTTAGCTCTAAACTGCGCAGCTCCGTATCATCGATGTAAATATGACCTTGTGAAATATCATAAAAACGTGGCAACAGATTAATCAATGTACTTTTTCCCGATCCGGTACTGCCGATAAACGCAATCTTTTCACCTTTATGCACTTCAAAGCTGATATCCTTTAATACCGGCTCTTCGCCATCCGGATACGCAAAGGTCACATGCTCAAAACGAATTGATGAAACATCATCTAAACGAATACCGTTTTCATCTGATTCAATACCAGTAGTGCTGTTTAACACTGCCTCAATACGATGCGCTGAAACCGCAGCTCGTGGATACATCATGAATACGGTACAAAACAACATCATAGAAAACATCGCATGAAATAAATATTCGTTAAATGCGATCAGCTGTCCGACCGGCAGTGATCCTGCATCAATCAAGCCTGCCGCAATCCAGTAAATTCCCATCGATGCTAAATTCATCAAAAGGAAAAAGATTGGTTGGGTAATCATCATTAATTTAAACAGACGCTTGGAATAGCGCATAAAATCTTTATTCTTGACATTAAAGCGTTCTGCTTCATATGCATCATTATTAAAAGCGCGAATAACGCGAATTCCTGTCAGATTTTCCCGGGAAATACGATTTAATGCGTCTATTGACTCCTGTTGATGCTCAGAGATCGGTTTAGAGCTTCTCGCCACGGCATAGACGCCGATAACTATAACCGGAATCGTAGCCCCGATTACCAAAGACAACGGCAACGACGCTCGTATTGTCATAAACATGCTTAAGATTGCCATGACCGGTGTCATTAACGCCGTTCTTAACAATACATTCACAAACATTTGAATTTGAAAAGCATCATTGTTTGTCCTTGTTATTAATGAAGAAACACCAAAATGATTAATTTCATGATGAGAGAAAGTTTGAACCTTTGTAAAAATATCATTGCGCATATCCCTTGTGATTGAAGTGGATATTTTTGCACAACAATATCCCAACAAAATCGTTCCGGCAACTCCTAATAAAGAAATGACCACGATCACCAAGCTCATTTGATAAATATATGCCTGATCCTGTTTTGCCACTCCTTGATCGATCATTTGTGCAACGATTGTCGGTATTCCCAGTTCTACAAGCGCAAAGCCGAAAACCGAAATCACATTGATCACAAACAATCCTTTATATCTTTTTAAATAGGATAATATTAATCGCATCCTATCACTCCTTTCTAAAAATACTTCAATAAACAGTTTTATTTACAGCTGCCAGTTAATTTTTGATAAGCCATGCTCACTTAAATAAGCATTGGCTTTAGAAAAATGGCGGCATCCGTGAAAGCCGTAATCCACACTGTACGGACTCGGATGAGAACTCGTCAACACAAGATGATCGGGATTATGAAGCAGTGACATCTTTGCTTTCGCATGCTTACCCCATAATAAATAAACTACCGGAGTATTCTTTTGATCTATCAGCGAAATTACTCGATCGGTCAGTTGTTCCCAGCCTTTCCCCTGATGAGAATTCGCCATTCCCTGCCTTACCGTCAACACTGTATTTAACATCAATACCCCCTGCTTCGCCCATGAAGTCAAATTACCGTGATCCGGTATCGTGCAGCCTAGATCCTCATGAAGCTCCTGAAAGATGTTCACTAATGAAGGCGGCGGGGTAATTCCCTTTTGAACTGAAAAACATAAACCATGAGCTTGATTTACACCATGATAAGGATCCTGTCCCAATATCACTGCCTTTACATCCTCATATGCAGTATATTTTAATGCATTGAAAATATCATACATATCAGGAAAAATTTTTCTTGTCCGATATTCTGTCGCTAAAAAAAAACGCAACTGTTGATAATAATCCTTTGTGAATTCATCCTTTAATAATTCATCCCAATCATTTCCAATTTGTACCATTTATACCTCCCAAGCGACTTGCTTCAAAAATCATCAGCTCGCTTATTATTCTATACACCGATAAAAAAGAAAATCTTCCTTGATTGCTCAAAGAAGATTATTGCGGATCAAGTTTCATTAATCCGTATTTCATGACCCATTCATGAAATGTATCTTTATCCAGTCCCTTATCTTGATACTCTGTCCAGAATCGACTTTTTATTATCCCCTTTTCTACACAGTAGATATCAGGAGTTGCCGTAAATTCAGGGAAAACTGTTTTTAGTTTCTTCAAGGCTTCATCTACATCCGCCTCTTTATCTAAAACAAGATTATACAATGTCACATTGTGATTTTTCATATATGTATCCATTAAACCTAAAAATGTTTCACAATGCCCGCAGGTTGTCTGAGTAAAGACAATCGCGAAATCTTCTTTATCATTCATTTTTTTAACTAATGCGTCGGTGTTAATTTCAACAACCTGTCCAGGTTCCTTAGTTGTCTCATTATTTCCTTCACCACCGCAACCGACAAGTGATACCAGCACAAACGCAAATACACATAAATATCTTCTTATCTTCATGTATTTCACCTCAATGTATATAGTATAAACGAAATTGTAATAAAAATAAAGTATTTTTGAACAGATACACCATTTTTGTTGGTTATTTATCTTGAAGCAAACCATAATTGCTTGTTCATTTTTTGATTATTATACAAGTTATGCATATCTTCTTTAGCTTTTGCTTAAAGCATCTTGTTTCGCTTCCAGCTCCATCCATCGCTCCATTGTGCGTTCTAATTCCTGTTCAATATGTGCTCTTGTTTCACTTAAAACCTGTAATTGCAAGTAATCATCTGTAACTAGTTCCATCTGTTGATCAACAGCTGCGATTTTCTGTTCCAAATCAAAGGTCACTTGTTCCATTGCCTGCAACTCTTGTTTCTCTTTGCTTGTTAAAGCAGGCATACGATAACGCTTCCCTTTTTCTTTTTTATCGATAGCTCCGTCACGTTTTAAAAACGACTGTTTCTTTTGCGTCATATATTGCGAATAACCGCCGATCGATGTTGTGATATGCCCATCATCCTGAAAGATAAACATCGTATCGCAAATACGATCAAGAAACCAACGGTCATGAGAAACGACGACGACATTCCCGCAAAAATCATCCAAATAGCTTTCCAAAACCTGTAAGGTAGCGATATCCAAATCATTCGTCGGTTCATCCAGCAACAATACATTCGGTGCACTCATCAGCACGTTTAATAAATATAAGCGTCTGCGCTCTCCGCCGGACAACGCCGAAACCTTTTGATAATGAGTCGATCTCGGAAACAGAAACTGCTCCAGCATTTGTGCTGCACTGCGGCTTCCTTCCTGCGTTGGAATATCATCACTGATCTCACTGATTACATCGATAATGCGTTTTTGGGGATCAAGTTCATCGGCACTTTGTTTAAAAAATCCGATTTTCACCGTATCACCATAATCTATGTTTCCTTGATCACTTTTTATTTCATTTGCCAAGATTTTTAACAGCGTTGATTTTCCGCATCCGTTTCTGCCGATGATTCCAATTCGCTCATATCGCTTCATTTGATAAGAGAAAGGATAAAATAATTGTATGCCGTGATATTGCTTACTGATATTATTAATGCTCATCGTCTTTTTGCCTAATCGAGACGATACGGCAGTCAGCTTTAATGTTCCGTTTTCAATCGGCTTCTTAACCTCATTCAGCTTTTCAAACCGTTGTAATCGCTCTTTACTTTTGGTACCGCGTGCCTGAACACCGGCTCTTACCCATTCCAATTCTTTCTTTAAAAAGCTTTGGCGCTTTGCTTCATTAATTTTGGCATTTTCATAACGCAGTTGCTTTGCTTGAATATAAGTATCATAATTCCCTTCATAGCTGTACAATTTCCCTTGATCAAGCTCAAGAATACGCGTAGTGATACGCTCCATAAAATATCGATCATGAGTGACCATCAGCACCGCCTTGGTCGACTTAATCAGAAAGTTTTCCAGCCATTCAATCATTTCTGCATCTAAATGATTGGTCGGCTCATCAAGCAGATATAAATCACAGTCTCTTAATAAAACCTCTGCTAATGACACACGTTTGCGTTCTCCACCCGATAACTGTGCTATTTTACGATCATATTGCGTAATACCCAATTTACCTAATATGGCTTTTGCTTCATAAGATTTCGTTTGTGATTGATGATCATTTTGCGCATGGGAAATCACTTGTTCCAATATCGTATGATTTTCATTCAACTGATCAACTTGCGAAAGATAGGCGATGCGCAGATCCTTTTTCTTTAAAATCGTTCCCTCTTTATAAGGTTCTAATCCTGCTAAAATACGCAAAAAGGTGCTTTTACCGGTACCGTTAATACCGATAAAAGCCCATTTTTGTTTTGCTTCGATCGTAAAAGAAACATGATCTAAAATACATTTTTCATTATGATATTTGCTTAAAGATTCGATACTGATAAGCATAGTGTGCCTCTTTTCATTGAATACTGTTGATTAATGCCTTGACCTTAGCTTGATCTACGGCGTCGTAGCAATCGCTGAATTCAGCTGATGCATAGGCATAGCTGACATTTGCTGATATTGTTGTCGGATCGCTGATCCAGCATTTACAGGAAGAATGAATTTGGGTAATACCGCAGTCTGTGATAATTTCTTTCGCATTGGTTTCATTAATACCACTGCCTGCCAACAGTTCAATCTGATTGCCGTAGCGCATTTGCAGTTCCTTGATCAACTGCTTTCCCTCTTGCGCCGTCGGCTTACCGCCGCTCGTTAATATTCGATCTGCCTGTAATTCCACCAGCTGTTCAATCGCGCGATACGGATCGCTGCAACAGTCGAATGCTCGATGAAATACAGCTTGTTTTCCCGCAGAATGAATGAATTCAATCATTTTTCGGCTGCTTTCTGTATCAATATTACCTTGTTCATCTAAAAAACCAAATGCTATGCCGTCTGCACCGTTTTCCAATAATAAAGCTACATCGGCAAACATTGCCTCTTTGTCTAATTGATTATAACAAAAGCCGCCGCCTCGCACTCTTGCCATCGTAATAACAGTACAATCAAAATTTTGTTTTAACATGCGCAAATGCGCAATGCTCGGAGTCAATCCGCCCATATGCAAAGCCGAATTTAATTCAATGCGCTTCGCACCACCGAGTATCGCCTGTACACCGTCATAATAACTGCCGCAACAAATCTCTACCGTATATTTCATGCGGTTACTCCAACGGCTTGGATCGCTGTGCCACATAGTCATCGATCCATTCCTGATCAGCCAATTCACGCTTCATATTACCTTCATGATCTCTTGATACGCGATAGACACTTAACGGCTGTACTTCGCTGCAAACCACTACGGAAAAGGTTTCAATATTAGTCGCACAACCCCATTCCCCTTTGGCATTCATCGCAACTACAGACAAGTCTCCGGCACTTCCGCGCTGTTTACGTAATCGTTCATCAAGCATATTGACAGCCATTTCACAAGCCTCTTGCGGTGTCATACCTTCTTTCATGCGGCGAACGATTTCATAGGAAATGCATCCTTTCATTAAGTCCTCGCCCAAACCGGTTGCCGAAGCGCCGCCGATCTCACTATCCACATAACAGCCTGAACCGCATATCGGGGAATCTCCTACCCTGCCTCTGCGTTTCATAAACAATCCCGATGTACTGGTACCTGCACACATTTCGCTATTATGATCTAAGCTGACAACACCGACGGTATCATGTCCGTCATAAGGGCGATCAGCCTGTGACAATTCTTTGCGCCGTTTCTCATAGTAATGCTTAGCACGCTCAGTCAACATATTTTTCCGCTCAAAGCCGTTGACAGCCGCATACTTCGCCGCTCCGTCACCTACTAATAAATTATTCACCGGTTCTTTGCTTAATGATCTGGCAATACTGATCGGATTGGCAAAGTCACGAAGCGCAGCCACTGCGCCGAAATCCATTGTCGTACCGTTCATAAAAGCCGCATCCAACTCAACCTCCATTTCTTCGTTTGGTAAACCGCCGTACCCAACTGATTTATAAAACGGGAAGTCCTCTACCGCTTTAACTGCTGTTTCCAACGCATCAAAACAAGAACCGTTTTCCTTTAATAAGGATGATGCTTTTTCAACACCCTCTAACGCCATTCTCCACGTTGCGATCATACCCCACATTAATATCACTGCCTTTCTGTATTTTCTATCTTTATCTGTTATGTATGAGTATTATACCATGCCTCTTTGGAACAAAACTACTTTCAAGCTGAATTATATCTTATCAGACTCCTATTTTGAAGCTAATATCATAATGATCCGTCACTTTTATTCTCATGATGATAAAACAGCTTTTTCATATCTCGAACGATCTGTTTTTCACTCGGCTGATGCTTATAGCGCAAATGTTGAATATCAGTTTGTGCAGATTGACCCATCACGTCTTTCAAACAATCGTTTTGTACTAATTGCTGTGAATAAATGCGAATCTGCATAATCTCATGGTCTTGCTCATATGCAATCCATGTAATTTCCCGAATGAAAACCCTTAACAACTGATACAGTGCTCCTATCCGTTCTTTTTTCGTCCACAATTCCAGCATAACGCAATCATGACGATAACTCTCACAGATTGCTTGATCACTCAGGACAAAGTGATTTTCATGATTGCTCAGACATTGCTCATAAAATTGTCTTTCTGCCTCAGTCATAATCTCTTGATGATGAATATATAATCGTTGATCACTGATTTCATATAAAAACGGGGGAAATTCGGAAGCTGATAATGTATCCGCCAGCTTTGACCATAATGAATAAGGCATCTCGCACAGTGCTTGGCAGCGATCATTTTGTCGATCATAAAAAATCGCTCCGTCTAACAATGCAAAGGCAGATGGCAGAAAAGAATCGAAAGCGCATTGATTCAGCTGTGCCGGTGTTTTAGATGATGTGATCAGCAGATGCAATCCTTCTTTTGAAAATCGCCTTAAATAATGTTGCATATAAACAGATAAACTGTCGTTTTCACTTAAGTAACCGAACGGAATTTCCAACCATAAATGCTTATGTTTACGATGGGGCAAATGAAAAGCATTAACACCGATAGCGACAAGAATTCCGATCCATGTATCTAACATTCGATTCAGTGCAAACGCAAACGGATCCGCATCATTGCCGTGAGATATACAGATGCATAAGAACACGACACAACTGATATATGCACAATCCGGCTGTTTCAACAGCACAGTAGTATAAATTAACGGAATTAAAGATGCAGAGACAAACAGATAACAAAGCCATGATGTTGCATCAATACCGTAATATTTGAATAAATACAAAATTCCCATACCGGCAATACCGCCGATCAGTGTCGCAAGCATACGGTTTTTACCTTTTTCTTTTGAATCCTCGATCTCTCTTTGCATACAAAGTACTGCCGCTATCGCGGAATAAAACGGGATTCCTTCACCTCTGATCCGATAAATGATAAAGCAAAGAAATACGGCAAGTGCGGTTTTTATGAGTCTCATTCCAATTTTCGGCATAGTGATCACCTTCTGTTCTCAATTATAACATAAAGCCGTCGCATTCTTCATACAATTAAATTAGGAGTGATAAAATGGATGCTTGTGTAGCTAAAGTCAAAGAAGAAATAGCAAAGCTGAAAGGACAGCGTGTTGATATAGTTTATCACCCGCATTCGACATATCGTATGATTAAGCAGGGAGATGCAAAGGTTACCGCATTGTTTCGCCATTTTTTTGAAGTTGAAGTGGATACTAAAGAATACGGAAGCTATAAAACAACCATTACTTATTTAGATGTTTATACGAAAAGCTGTGTGATCAGCGCACATAAAGAAAATCAGCCCGAAAGCTGATTTTTATTATCGTTTCCAACGCAAATATTTAGTCGTTGATAAGAAAGAGCCGAAGATACCGACAATCATTCCGGTGACAATCAAAATACCGATGATTTCAAATACAAACGGATTGATCGGTTGGAACGCAAATACATTACTGAAGAGCTGTCCGCCCATCGCATTGTATAGATAAGCATAGCCGAAATAAGCTCCGATGCATGGTAGAATTGATCCCAGTAAGCCGATGATCATACCCTCGATCATAAACGGTGTTTTGATAAACGTATTCGTCGCACCGACATTGCGCATAATCGCAATCTCATTGGTACGAGCGTAAATTCCCATTTTAATCGTATTACTGATCAGGAAGATTGCCAGTACACCTAGCACCGCCACAAAGACAATGATACCGCTGCGTATTGTGTTCAGCATTGATATCAAAGTGGAAATACTATTTCCTCCGTACATCGCATCGTCTACAAAATCAAGTGCGATAATTGTATCATTGATCTCGGCAATGCGATCAGGATCAGTGACACTGACAAAGAACGCATTGTGAAGCGGGTTATTTTCGCCCTCATACATAGAAAAGATTTCTCCCTTTTCCGCAATCCACAGTTTTAATTCATTTTCCTTATCAGATAATTCAGCCTCTTTTACACCATCGATCGCTTCTATTTCGGTTTTTGTTTCCTGAAGCTGTTCTTCACTGACGATGTTTTCTCCCAGAATCACATGAATACGGATTTCGTCTTCGATATGATCGGCAAAGCCGCTGACATTGCCAGCAATCATTAAAAATGCGGCAAGCAGTACTAAGGTTACCATGACTGCGGAAGCTGCCGACAAGGTCATGACCAAGTGCCTTACCAAACTTTTCGCAGCGGATTTTATATGAAAAGGTATGCTTTTGAAAAATTGTATCATATCTCTGTCTTACCGCCTTTCTATTTTTAACCGAAGAATTTTTCCGGTCGCTCGCGACACGGTGCAGCGCCTTTCGCATCACAGCTTGTAGACTCCGTGCGCCAGCCGCAGCCCCATGCAAAATCGGCGCTGTATGAGAACTGTGCTACTGCTGTTTCTACCGACATACTGCCAAGATTAAACACTTCCACATGACAATGCGGACCGGTACTGTTTCCCGTATGACCGACTGCGCCGAGCTGTTGACCTTGGGTAACAGCCATGCCCGGAGAAGCTAAGAAATTTTCTTGTGCCATATGGAAGAAAGAAATCGCATAAGTCGTTCCGTTCACAGATCCAATCATATGAATGGTATTTCCGCCGCCTGCCGGATAACCTACCCAGTTTCCTAAAAAGCCGTTATATGTAGGAATAGGATTATTCGCATAAACGATTACCCCGCCGATCGGCGCATAAATCGGTGTACCGACAGATGCCGCAAAATCTCTTCCAGGATGGAAACCACCACCCGGATATGCCCATGTTCCTGCGGAAATATAGGCACTCGGCACTGGTACTATCCAGCCGCTGCTTGCGACAAAACCTAAATCAGCTGAGTTTATACTGGCTATTTGACTTTGAATTGCTTGAGAAGCACCTTCCGCACTACGCTTTTGTTCAATTAATTCTGCTTCTTGTTTTAAATATTCGCTTTTTAATGCTTCATTGGCTTCCTTTGCCTCAACGATCACCGCTCGGTTTTCCTCGTTTTCCTTTTTTGCGATTTCCTGATCGTTCTTTAAGCGCTCCTGTTCATCCTTTTGTTGATCCAATTTCGCTTTATCTTCTTCCAATGCCTTTATTTCATCTTGATCATTTTCTGTGATGCGTGTAATACCTTCAACGATACGCACCATATCAACCAGATCTTTTGCTCCCATAATAAATTCCGCATAGGCATTGGTCCCGATGGAAGCCTGCTCACTGACCATGCGGTCCTTGATCTGATTATCACGAACTTCAATATTGTTCTCTGTTTCCTTGATTTCTACTTGTAAATTTTCAATAACACCTTGAATCTGTTGGATCGCTTCCTCATTCTTTGCGATCTGAGCATCTAACTTATCGATTGAAGCTTGATTCTTATTGATTTCAGACTGTAGTGCATCAATGTTGCCTTGAAGTTTTTCAATTGATGAGTTAATATTCGCAACCTGGCCTTTTAATGCATCCTGCTCATCGCTCAGCCAATCACGATAACGATTACATAAAGCTGTAGTTTCTGAATCCTTATTGTATTGGCGACATACAGAATCATAATAATCCTGATTACTTGCAAAGTCTTCCGCGTGTACCACCACACTTGAATAAGGTATGATACATATTAATGCAAATGCAGTAATCAACGCTGTTAATTTCTTTTTCATCGTTTCCACCTCAAATATTTCGATACTGCCATAAAACTGCCGAGCACACCGACAAGTACACCGCACCCCAACAGCACATAACAGATATTTAACGCAAACGGATATACTTCCTGCATCACAAGCATATTAGATAAAAATTGTCCATTTAATATATGATATAAGTAACTATATCCGAAATACGTAAAAATACACGGCAACAACGCTCCGATTAAACCGATCACTAAGCCTTCCGCAATGAAGGGAACACGAATAAAACCGTTTGTTGCGCCGACATTACGCATAATACCGATTTCAGTACTGCGCGCATAAATGGTCATTTTAATTGTAGTTGATATTAAAAACACTGCCAAAAGACTCAACGCACCGACAAAGATAAAACCGCCGTTGCGAATTGCCTTAAACAAATCTACCATTACTGAAACACCGTCTCCGCCGTATTCCGCCTTATTGATGCCTTCGGTTGTATTTAAAGTCGCTGTCACCGGTTCGATATCCTCGGGTGTAGCTGTTTCAATAATAAAAACATCACGCAACGGGTTCGCATCGCCTTCCTCATACATGCCGAAAATATTTTCATTTTCTTCTTTCAGCTTTGCCAATTCCTGATCCTTGCTTGAAAATTCTACTAATTTCACACCAGGTATGCTCTCCACCTTCTGTTGCAACTTCACAATATCAGCTTCATTTTGAACGGCATCAATAGAAGCATGAATGCGGAAATCCGATTCAATATTCTTGGTAAAGCTTGAGATATTACCCGTCAGTAGCATAAACAATGCCATTAGAATCAATGTCATTGTAACAGCCGATATAGCAGAAAAAGCGGTTGCACTGTGGCGAACCAATCCCTGTATTGCCGATTTAAAATGATAAGGCAATAAGCGGAAAAATCTAATCATGGTGGATATACCCACCCTTCTGAATATCAGCTACAATATATCCTTCCTCTAAAGCAATCGTGCGCTTTTTATTCATATCAACCAAATTAGAATCATGAGTTACCATCAATATTGTGGTATTCTCTTCTTGATTAATCTTCTCTAATAACTCCATAATCTCTTGACTTTTTTCGGGGTCAAGATTTCCCGTAGGTTCATCCGCAATTAATACACGTGGACTGTTCGCAATCGCACGTCCGATCGTAGCACGCTGCTGCTGCCCGCCGGATAACTCGCGCGGAAAGGATTTCGCCTTATCCTCTAAAGAAACAAGCTCCAGTATTTCACGCACTCGACGACGAATTGTAACCTTATCCAAGCCAATCACCTGCAAGGCAAACGCGATGTTCTCAAATACCGTCAATTCCGGCAACAAACGGAAGTCCTGAAATACGACACCGATATTGCGGCGATACAGAGGTACTTTAGAATGGCGCAGTTTTCCTACATCAGTTCCGGCAACGACAACTCGACCGCTTGACGGAATCAATTCACCGTCCAGCAGCTTGATCAGGGTTGATTTACCGCTTCCTGTCGGACCTATTATATAAACAAATTCGCCCTCTTCAATATATAAATTTACATCACGTAAAGCATGAACACCATTTTTAAATGATTTAGATACGTTTTCCAATAAGATCACGTACACCCCTCCTTGCTTGCCGTTTATTATTATAACATAGAAAGCAGTAAAAGTTTATGAAAATTATCAGGTAATTTTACCCAAAGAGGTATTTCTGACATGCGATAAGAATAAAGTTCAAAAATTATCTTTTTTTAGCAGTATATCTTCTGAAACAGTGAAACAAAGATATGAATTCATATGATAAGTCCGCACTTTCTTCTCTTATCACTAACTTTGTTCTTGCTGTAAACACCCTGTATTTCAGGATAATCACGGACATCTTATATCCTTGCACAAAAAAAACGGTTGACTCACCGTTTTCGTTTTGCGGAATGCTTTTGCGGCCACAATAACAAAGCGCCAATAAAGATAAAACCAATTGGCCAGTAATGTACCGCTATGTAATTGAGCCCCATCATCATAGTATCAAAATCTAAGTTTGGCTTAATGATTAAAATCAGACCGCTTACGATCAGAATAATGCCGACGCGCCTGCGCATATCCCTCACTTCCTTTATCATATTATAGCGAAGCCGATCGTAAAAACTTGTCAAAAAAACACTACTGTATTTAACCCTCTCGTGAAGAGTTTGCAAAATTCAAATACTGTTAAGTCTTTTCTCTATGTAAACAGCAACCATTAACAATCAATAGAGTTACACATCAAAAAGTGTTGTCGCCTAAATCTCTTTCTCATAAAAAATGCACCGATCCGCTCAGAACCGTGTGCATTTCCTATCTAAAATTCAACTTTTTCTAAATCACTGTAGCTGATTTCTGTCGGTGTTTCTCTACCAAATAGAATTGTTAATACGACTGCTGTCTGTGTTTCGTTATCTAATTCTTCAACAGTTCCCTCTACACCGTCGAATGCGCCTGATAAAATTTTCACGCGATCTCCGACCGTAAAGTCAACATTCACTCTGCGTTCACTCATACCGAGACGTCTCAGAATGGATTCCATTTCATCCTCAGCGACCGGGAAAGGCTTTGCGCCGCCGCCGCTAGATCCGATAAATCCGGTAACACCCGGTGTATTACGAACAATATACCAAGCTTCGTCCGTCATGATCATTTCTACAAAAACATATCCGGAGAAAAGGTTTCTAACTTTTTCGACTTCCTTGCCGTTTTTATATTCAATTTCTTTTTCTTCAGCGACAATTACTCGAAACAAGTAATCCTGCAAACCCATCGTTTCCATACGACGCTCCAGATTTTCTTTTACTCGATTCTCATGCCCGGCGTACGTATTAACCACGTACCATTCTTTATTACCTTCAGCCATAAGCTCCTCCTAAATTCCTACAAACTTCAGGAATCCTGAAGCTATGATCTCGCATACGGTAAAAAACAAAGCAAACGCAACAGTGAAGAAAATCACCTTGCCGCTGTTTCCCATTAAATCTTTACCCTTTGGCCAACGGATTCTGCTGATTTCAGAACGAATCCCTGCGATGCTGAACCACTTCATGAACATCACTCCTTACTTAGTCTCTTTATGCAGCGTATGACAGCCGCATTTCTTACAATATTTTTTCAATTCCAAACGCTCTGCATGCGTTTTTTTATTTCGATGCGTCGTATAATTGCGTGATAAGCATACGGTGCAAGTCAAGATCACTTTATCATTCATTGGCAAACACCTCACCTTTGCCTAATAACTTTATCACAAACTGTCTCTTTAGTCAATCAATGCTTTTGATTTCCGTACTTTCATTAAAATATATTCAATGTGACGCGGATTCATATGTAATCTCTCTGCGATATCTCGATAAGAATATCCGTCTTGATGCATGATGACCACTTGCTGCTCATCGGGTCGTAAATCAAGAAACAGCTGTTTCAATACATAGCGATATTCTTCTTTATGCAAGGTGTAGCTTCCTTCCAGTGTAACATCATCATTTACCATAAAATCCATAAAGGTTTCAGAACTTTCTTCATTAACAAAGTTATCCAAAGATACCAAACTTCGCTCCATAATTCCTTTATAAGATAAAATACGACGACGATAATTAAGAATCCGATAATAGAATATCTTATGATAAAAAGTCATAAAACTGGCTCTGCGATCGTATCGATAACCGTAAATTGCTTTTAAAATCATTGTTTGAATATCCTTTAAGCAATCCTCGCCGAACAATTCATATTCATGATGATATAAATAACACTTTAACAGCTTCACACTGTACACATAATATTTATCCAGCATTCTTTTTAAGCTTTCTTCATCCATTTGATAGATCATATACAACAGAACAGAATCATTATCACTGTCGTATAAATTCATAGATCCTCCTGTTATTTCAGGGGATGGCGTTGGGAATAGATTTCATAGAGCAATACTGCACAGGCAACCGATGCATTTAGGGAAGTCACACTTCCTACCATCGGCAGAGCAATCGCATAATCGCAATGTCTTCGCACAAGCGAAGAAATGCCGAAGCCTTCCGAACCGATGACCAATACCAAAGGAACATCATATTGCCCTTGACGATAATCCTGCGCATTTTGCGCATCTGCGCCGACAACCCAGAACCCCTGTTTCTTTAATTTCTCCAGTGTCTGAGAAAGGTTGTTTACAACCGCAACCTTTACAGTATCTATCGCACCGGTACTGACTTTTGCCACGGTAGGTGTTAAAGCCACACTGCGATGCTTGCCTAATATGATTCCATCTGCGCCGACACAATCAGCCGTTCTTAAAATTGCTCCGAGATTATGAGGATCCTCTAAGCCGTCCAGCATGATCATAAGTGGTGTTTTCCCTTTCGGTATCGAAGCTGTCAATTCCTCAATCGTATAAGTACGATAATCATCAATTTTAGCTGCGATTCCCTGATGGGTATCATTTCGCAAAAACGCATCCATTTTCTTTTTCGGTAATAAGCGCACAGGTATGCGGCGCTCATTCAGCATACGTTTAATTTCCTTGTCTTTCAAAGAATCAGCAATGATCACTTCATAAACCTTCTTATCGGAAGAAAGGATTTGTCTGATTACATTTTTTCCGTAGACATATTGTGTCATTTACTGCTCTCCTATTCGTTTAATTTCAGCCCATAATGCCTGTAAGCGCACTTCTTCTTTATTTAAATACAAATAACCGATCACGGTTTCCAGTCCCGTTGCCATGCGATACTCGATCATATCGGCATTTTTCGCATGACTTTCACATTTTGCGTTGCGTCCACGCATAAACACTGCACGTTCTGTTTCCGTAAAAAAGTCTTCTTCCAGCAATGCGATCACAATTTTAGCCTGAGCGCGTGCGCTCACCCAAGCGATACTTTTCTGTTGCAGGATCTTCGGTTTTTGCCAGCCTTGCTCAACTAGCAGCTCCCGTACCCAAAGTGACATGACCGCATCTCCGATATATGCCAATGTCGTTGCATTACATTCATTCGGATTCATTTATATAAGACCTCGTAACGTCAATTCATTTCGATATTCATCTGCTTTCGTAAAATCACGCTTTGCCTTGGCATCTTCCCATGCCGCAAACAGCTGATGATCTGCCTCACTTAATGTAATTTCCTCATAAACGATTCCGAGCACATGCAGCATACGCTTTAATGCGCTGATCAAGGAACAGATTTCCGCACCGTCGAATGCTTTTTGACGCATAGCTTGATTCAGCCTTTTGCATGTATCAAATACTGCCGCAAAGGCATTCGGTGTATTCAGATCATTACGCATCGCTTCCAAAAAAGACGCATAAACTTCATCATTCACGTCCTGAATAACCGACAGATGCTTTCGTTCACTGAAAATCATTGCCTGTTTTAATGTATTCAATGTTTTAGTCAATTCCTTTTGTGCTGTTTCAACACTTTCCTCATTAATATTCAACGGAGCGCGATAATGTGCGGAAAGCATCATCCAACGCATTGTGTTCGCTCCAATCTTTTCAATCATATCTTTTGCCCATACGACATTTCCCAGTGATTTAGACATTTTTTCACCGTCGATATTCACCATGCCGTTGTGCACCCAATAATTCGCAATCGCCGTACCGTAAGCTGTCTTTGATTGCGCAATTTCATTCTCATGATGTGGAAATTTTAAATCCAATCCGCCGCCGTGAATATCAATTAAATGCTTTTGAAACTCACGATTAATCATTACAACACACTCGGTGTGCCAACCTGGACGTCCCACGGACCACGGTGAATCCCATTGAATGCCTTCTTCCGTTTTTTTCCATAATGTAAAATCCAACGGATTTTCCTTTTTGGTATTTTCATCGATACGAGCGCCTACCTGGAGGTCGGCAATCTGTTGATTGGACAGGCAGCCGTAGTCAGAAACCTTTGATATCCGGAAAAACACATCACCGTCTACTGCATACGCAGAACCGTTTTGCACTAATAATTCAATAAACGCTATAATATCATCCATTGTTTCCGTTACCTTAGGACAAGCATCGGGCATATCGGCATTCAAGCGCATACGCACTTCCTGATATGCTTGGATAAAATGCTCACTGACTTCTTTTTCACTCACCTGTAGTTCCTTAGCTTTACGGATAATTTTATCATCGACATCAGTATAATTACTGACAAAGTGTACTTTATAACCCAATTCCTCTAATGTTTTTTTCAATGTATCAAAAACGATAATCGGACGTGCATTCCCAATATGTGCATCATTATAAACAGTAGGACCGCACACATACATACTGATTTCATTTTCTTTCAGCGGTTTAATTTTTTCTATTTCATTGTGCATGCTGTTAAATAGCTTCATACGTATTGTCCTCCCGTCATACTTTTTATTCATTAAAATGCATTTTTCAGCATTCATCTGTATGTATTAGTATAACAACAATCCTATGAAAAGGCAAATAGATTCTCCTTTGCATGCTATAGATTACTTCATATCCTATGCGCAATAAAACAATGTGTGCAACTGCCTTTCCGATGAAAATAAAAAAATCGTGATAGTTAAGACAATGTCCGCATATCACGATTCTTTCAATCTTATTAAAAAGAGATGGAGTCTATAAATGTTACGGGATAGTGCATTTCCGCTAAACGATGCTCAAGCTCCTGTTCATCTGTTGCCGTGTCATCATAATCCACACAAAGTAAGCAGCTTTTCAAATTCAAAGCCACACTCTTCACTCCCGGTATTTCATCCAATCGACGTTTAATCGTTCCTTCATCATGCCGATCCAACGGTTGATCTAATGCATATTGTATACTTTTCACACGCATACCTCCTGTAAACAGTATTTCCGTTTTCACTGATTCTATGTATTGAATCAACTGTGATATGCATTTATTCATGAGCTTATCCGTTCTCTTTATTTTGTATCAGCAACTTTGCCGCGGCGTATTGTCGTACATAAAAGAAAAAAGCCTTGTATAAAGACTTTCATTTATATATGGTGCAGTCGATGAGATTTGAACTCACACGAGCATCCGCTCACTACCCCCTCAAAGTAGCGTGTCTGCCATTCCACCACGACTGCGCGAAACTTACCTTAATATCATATCGTATTTTTAGAAAATAATCTATCTTTTTTTGAAAAAAACATAAAAATCAAATGAAAAGATCTGTGGGAAAGTCTAAGAAAAGAATTCCTGTACCCAAAACTTTGAATCTCCGTGTCCATATGTGCCGATACAGATTCTCGTGAATTCCGGACGTAAAATATTAGCGCGATGTGCCGGAGAATTCATCCAGTCATTCACAACCTCTTGTGCTGTCTTTTGTCCTCTTGCGATATTTTCACCCGAAGAACGATAGCCTAATCCATAATCACCGTAAATAGTATAGCAGGCTCTGCCGTCAGGTCTTGTGTGTGAGTAATTATTCGCAACCTCGAGCACACGTAAGAAAGTAACATTATGAAAATCACTTAAATCTAAGCTTAACGAGTTTAAACCGTTTTCAGCACGAATCTGATTCACCAAAGCTGCTACTTGTTGAATTTGATATAATTCATAATTACTGTAAGAAGCGGTAGGAATGTGAACCACGGGATCGATTTTGTCCTCTTGGGCAATTGCTGGAGTCGCTGAATGATTGATTGAAGAAAGAATCCGCGGTGACTCTACATATACGGTAAGTGCATGTTTGGCTTCATTGCCGCTGTTATCTTTTACACTGCAATTAATATACTGATTACCGCTTTTAGCCGTATCCACCTTATCACATTGAAGTTTTTCCTTTAACGCATCACCGCTTGTCTCATTATCCGAAAGTTTCTTGATTACCTTAGTTAAGGTATCTTTATTCCATGAAAATGCATCATTTTGTTTTAACGTCATGGACGCAAGCTCCAACTGTGGCGGTGTTGTATCCTGTACTATGACCTTTAAACTCATATCTTCATTAAAATGGACGGTGTATTCTCCGAGTTTTTTCACATCAACATCGCCGCGTACATTAAACCGCTTTTGCTTAGCTTCACTTACTTCATGTCGATTTTCCAGTAAATAATTATAGGGATCAAAAGTATCCAAGGATCCGATTTCAATATGGACTTCATTTTTGGTTAAAGAATAACGAGCGTCATAATCAGACGGAAAAAAGGAATCGGCATGCACGAAAAGAAGAATACCGCTGCAGAATAACATTTTCCCTTTCATTCAACCAACTCCTTGAACATTATCTTTAGTATACCACGAAACTCGCAAATATTTCCAATGTTTAAGACAGAAAACATATTCTTTGCTTTTAAAGTGAAGTTAGATATCGTATAATGATGGAGAAAAAAGAGGCAGCGGCATGAAAGAACGCATATTTTTTGATGTTGATAATATGCCGATCATATCACCGCGGCAGTTGATCAAGACGGCATTGCTTATCCTTGAAAGCACTGTCCGCTATTTCATAATCAAAAACAATGATTTAATTTCATCATTATTTATTTGATTATTTGAAAATCATAAATCTATTAGAAACAAAAGAGGTACGCATATGATAAAACAAACTTATCATCGCATTGTGGTTAAGGTAGGTTCCTCTACACTGACCCATGCGCAGGGAGGATTGAATCTTCGCCGCATCGATCGCTTAGCGATGGTGTTATCCGACATTAAAAACAGCAATCACGAGATTATTCTCGTTTCAAGCGGTGCAGTGGCTGCCGGTGCGGCAAAGCTCGCATTACAAAAAAGACCGACTTTAATGAAAGAAAAACAAGCAGCGGCTTCCATCGGTCAATGTGAATTGATGTTCTTATATGATAAGATGTTCTCACAATATGGACAGGTTGTATCGCAGCTGTTGCTTACCAAAACCGTATTGACCAATGAAACGCTGCGTGAAAATGCGACGAATACTTTAAGCACACTGCTTTCCTACGGCGTTATTCCGATCGTCAATGAAAATGACAGTGTTGCCGTTGATGAAATCGCATACGGAGACAATGATACTTTATCCGCTGTAACCGCAAGCATAATTCACTCAGACCTATTGATATTATTAAGTGATATTGACGGTTTATTTGATGACGATCCGACTCTGAATCCGAACGCCAAGTTGATCCATGAAGTAAAAGGAATCGATGAATCACTGAAAAGCCTTGCAAAAGACAGCTGCGGCAAAGTAGGTACCGGCGGAATGATTACAAAACTGCTGGCGGCGGAAATCGCATTGAACAATCATATGGATATGGTAATTGCGAACGGCGAGAATCCCGATATACTATATGATATTCTTAACGGAAGCGCACGCTGTACTAAATTTATCGGTAAAAAATAAATAGAAAGGATTATGATACAGATAATATTCACAGAAATTTTCAGTTAGTTGAGACAATCTGTATCGGGATAAGCATATGAATTTATTAACACAGGCACAGGCAATTAAAGCTGCGGCACCCCAAATCGCCCATGCCGACAGCGAACAAAAAAATCAACTGTTGGAAGCGATTGCGGATGAATTAATTGCTCATACTGACAAGATATTAAACGCAAATGAAGCGGATATTCTTGCCGCAAAAGCTGCTCATAAAAATGAGAATCGCATCGATCGCATGCTTTTAGATGCGAAGCGTATTCAAGACATGATCATCGGTATTCGCCAAGTAATCGCATTGCCAGATCCGATCGGTGATTTTATTCCGTTTAATACGCTTGATAACGGTTTAAAAATTGCTCAAATGCGAGTGCCTTTAGGTGTGGTCGGCATGATTTATGAAGCACGTCCCAATGTAACAATTGATGCGGCAGTACTGTGCTTAAAGGCGGGAAATGCAGTATTTTTAAGAGGCAGTAAGGATATTATGCAAACAAATCATGAATTGATTGCCTGCATGAAAAGAGCTTGTAAGCGCTGTGGGTTCCCTTGTGAAATCATTCAGTTTGTAGAGGATCCAAGCCATAAAAGCGCCGAATGCTTTATGCGCCTGCACGGATATCTTGATGTATTGATCCCTCGCGGTGGTGCTGAACTGATTGCGCAGTGTGTGGAAAAAGCCAGTGTACCATTGATTGAGACAGGTACGGGAAACTGCCATATATATGTGGATTCCTCAGCTGATTTCGATAAAGCCGCAGCGATTATCATCAATGCGAAAACACAGCGAACCAGCGTTTGTAACGCATGTGAAAGTGTACTGATTCATCAGGATTGTGTGGATCAGTTTGCGCCAAGGCTGATTCAGCTGTTAAAAGAACATAATGTTACTATACACGGTGATGAAAGGATTGCCGCTCTTGATTGTGATATTCTCCCTGCCGATGAAAACGATTATGCCAAAGAGTATTTAGATTTGGAAATCTCTATTAAAACGGTCACAAATATCAATGAAGCAATCATACACATTAATCAATATTCTACGCACCATTCAGATGCGATTATTGCGGAAAACACCGATGCGATCCTACAGTTTTTAGCTGAAATCGACTCTGCTTGTGTATATGCAAATGCAAGCACCCGCTTTTCAGACGGCTTTGAATTCGGTTTAGGCGCAGAAATCGGCATCAGTACGCAAAAGCTTCATGCCCGTGGTCCGATGGGACTGGGCGCTTTAACCACGACCAAGTATATTATTCAAGGAAATGGACAAATTCGTAAATAATAACAAAAGCCCGCAATCATAAATGATATGTACCCTCTTTACTGGACAAACCAGTAAGGAGGGTATTTTAATATGAAGTATAGTTTTGAGTTTAAGTTAGAATGTGTAAAATTGTATCAAGAGAAAGGCATCTATGCACCAACTCCGAAAGGAATAAAAAGTCATAACTTTAAACATAAAGTAAGAGATTGGTCACGATTAGTCTTAGAGCATGGAATAGATTCTTTAAAGCATCCAAATTCAAACAGAGTATGGAAACC
>QZED01000024.1 GCA_009917405.1 bacterium c-19
CATCATAAAGGCAAATATGTTTTAAAAGAACTTAAAACCAATGATCACTATGTGCTTGAAGAAAAAGAATATGAGTTTGATTATCAATAAGTAAAAGTACACCAAAAGGTGTGCTTTTTTAAAGAAAAGAGGTAAAGACAGTGTTTAACAGACAACAATATAAAGAGTTTCGTCATGCTCTGAAAAATGGCGTTAATCCTAGGATTTTAGAAAATATGACAGCAGAACAGATGAGAGAAACACTACTAGCTGCAGAAAGCAATTTAGATTTATCTTATTTTACACCTGATGTTTCAGCTGAAAAAATGCATGCGGTAAGAAACTTGTTACTGATAAAAGCTGAAGTTGATCCTGTTTTTGTTCGGTCTTTTAATGCGGAGCAATTACATCAGATAAAATTGGGAATAGATTTAGGATTAGATGTTGAGAAATACCGATATCCTTATCTAACCGGCGGGCAGATGCACAGGATACGTATTGAGTTATTGGCAGCTAAAGTCGTTAATTATGTGAAAGAAAATGGACTTTTAAGTATTTTTACGATATTTAGAACTCGTAGTGATTCTGATGTTGTTCGCTATGCTGAAAAAGTTATTGAGCATATTGAAAATAACAATCCGCAGCAAGAGCAGGCACCAGATATTAAGAGTTATGTTAATGAGCAATTCATTCCGGCAATCAATGAGGTTCACATGGATGATATTCATTTAGAAGAATATTTTATATCCCGATTTATTACGGTTCGTTCCAACTCAGAGATGTTTATATTGAAAACTACATTGAGCCGATCATAAGTAAAGCTCTTTATATGGTCTCACATAAAGCACAAGAAGTATTAACAAGAGTACCAAAACATTTTTATATTTACGGTGGTCTAGTTTTCTGTAAAAAGTGTGATGGTTATTGCGCTATAAAAATATGAAATGATAGTAGAATTAGAAAAGAAAATAAAACTGAAACAATCTCAGTTTCGTTGTTGCGAAAGGGAATATGATGAATTTTTATTCGAGGGCGAAGATCTGCGTGAAAAACGGTTGAATTAAGACGAAGAATACAGCAATTAAAAAATGAAGTAGAATTAGTCAAAAATAAACACACTAAATGTTATGAGAGTTTGAGCAGTACAGGGAAGCGTAAATTGACGCATAAGAAAATAGAGGTGATTAAAATAGCATTTGAAATGAAATCTATCGAGTGCTTGTGTAAACAGCATACAAAAAATAAGCTATATTCATATATAAAAGTATTTGTAAAAGGGTATTCATATATAAATATGGACAGCCTTTAAAACTAGCTAATAAAATTAGCCATTTTGCTTGCCAAATATGGCTATAAAGGCTCGCATTAAGATAATAAAAGCCGTATTTACGGCATGCTGCATATTTTTTTGTTTTATACAAAGGGTGAACTCTTATTGAAAGGCAATTGCGTTCCTCGGATATAAATGATCCTATTTCATTCATATTGACAAGCGAAACAGAAAACGATATAATCATACTGAAATAGAGCGTTGATAAGAAAAGTAGTCCATGCAGAAGCGATAGAGAAATGCGACCATAGGCTGAAAGTCGCATCCGTGAAGCATCGATGAAAATAAAGACTTGGAGCTATCCTAAAGGACGTTTGCCTCACGTTATGAGGTTACTTGACTACAAGTAGATAAGACTGTATATGTGAATATACAGTGAAACAGGGTGGTACCGCGAAGTGAATCTCGCCCCTTACGGGTGAGTTTTTTTATTTTATAAAGCGCTGAAAGATTAAGCAGAAGGAGAATGGATATGGAACAGAAATTAACCGAACAGGAAACAGTCCGTCGTCAAAAGATGGAAGAACTGCGCGAAATGGGAATTGACCCGTTCGGCAGTGCTTATGAGCGAACACATAAATCCGGAATGATTCTTTCTTTGTATAAGGAAAAAAGCAAAGAGGAATTAGAGGAATTGAATGTGCAGGTAAAGGTTGCCGGCAGAATTATGACCAAGCGTCGTCAGGGAAAAGCGGGCTTTATGCATATTCAGGATATTGACGGTCAAATTCAGATCTATGTGCGTAAAGATGTGATCGGTGAAGATGCCTATGAGGTTTTCAAGAAAAGCGATATCGGGGACATTGTCGGTATCAGTGGTACAGTGATGAAAACGAATCATGGTGAGTGTTCTATTAAGGCTGAGGAATATACCCATTTGACCAAAGCACTGCGTCCGTTGCCGGAAAAATTTCATGGCTTACAGGATAAGGAAGAGCGTTTCCGCCGTCGTTATGTGGATTTAATTATGAATGATGAGGCGAAGCGTATTGCGCTGACACGTCCGCGTATTATCCGTGCGATTCAACAGTATTTGGATCAGCAGGGCTTGGTTGAAGTAGAAACCCCGGTATTACAGCCGATTTTAGGTGGTGCAGCGGCGAGACCGTTTGTGACTCATCATAATACCTTGGATATGCCTTTTTACCTTCGCATCGCTACTGAACTGCCGTTAAAACGATTAATTGTCGGTGGTTTAGAGGGTGTATATGAAATCGGCAGATTATTCCGCAATGAAGGTATGGACAGTACGCATAATCCGGAATTTACTACAGTTGAAGCATATGTAGCGTATTCTGATTTAGAAGGTATGATGAATTTAATTGAAGGTCTTGTGGAGCATGTCGCTGTGAGCGTATGCGGCACAACAACGATCAGCTATCAGGGAAAGGAACTGTCATTGAAGGCACCGTTTAAACGTCTGCATATGGTCGATGCGATCAAGGATGCGTGCGGTGTTGATTTTTGGCAGGAAATGTCTTATGAGGATGCGTGTGCGCTTGCGAAGGAACATGCAATCGAAGTGGAGAAAAAGCATAACAGTGTCGGTCATATTGTGAACTTGTTTTTTGAAAAATATGTTGAAGCAACTTTGATCCAGCCAACATATTTATATGGACATCCGGTAGAAATCAGTCCGTTGGCGAAAAAAAGCACTAAAGATCCGCGTTATACTGATCGTTATGAGTTGTTTATCAACGGACATGAATATGCGAATGCTTTTTCAGAGTTGAATGATCCGATCGATCAAAGAGAGCGCTTTGAAAATCAGTTGAAGCTTCGTGATCTCGGTGATGATGAGGCAAATGAGATGGATGTTGATTATGTGGAAGCATTGGAATACGGTATGCCTCCGACCGGTGGTGTGGGAATGGGAATTGATCGCTTGGTGATGTTGCTGACAAACAGTGATACGATACGTGAGGTGCTGCTGTTCCCGCACATGAAGAACAAGTAATCTGCATACATTCAAATAACACGATAAATAAAGGTTATAATGAACAATGGAGTATAAGGGGATAACGAGATTTACCCCCAACATACCTCCAAAAACAGAAATTGGCAGGTGGAGTATAAAAAGGGGTTGTGACAACTAAACAGGCCCCAAAAGATAAAAAATACGTCCAATCTCAATAGAGAGAAGGGGCGTATTTTTTGGTATAATTTAGGTATGAAAAGTACTCAAATTAACCAAGGAAATTATAACGCATTTCAGTCCTATATGCTACTACAAATTCCAGGAAATTTTAATATCATTGCCAAGGACGATATCTTCTATACAATTCTTGAAATTGTGGAGGGAGTTAAATTAAGTGATTTTATCAATTTCAAGAGAACCAGAAGTGACGGCTATGACAGACAGGCTTTATTTTCTGCTCTGCTTCTCTCACTCGCGATACATGGAAAATTGATTTCCCTGCGTAATCTAGAGAGAGAATGCAGATATGATGTTAGATTTCAGAGTCTTCTCAACAGTGGACGACCAAGCTATAAAACATTTGAGCGATTCATCAATGAAGAACTAAGCATGAATATCGAGGAACTTTTGAAAAAATTGAATCTCTACATTATGAATCGTATCTATATATGCAAAGATATCTTATATATTGACGGCACCAAATTTGAAGCATATGCATATCAAGATATGATAAAAATGAATTGAGATAATGTGGAAAACTTATAAAACATAACAGTGCCAGTATTATAAAATGGTAATAACAAATAATTGGCATTTTTTCATAATCCCTTGTTTCAGCAGGTTATATCGACTTTTACATAATTGTTTTGCCTGACAAATAGAAAAAGGCTGCGACCTAGACTTTTTGCCTAGTTGTCACAGTTCCTTATTTTATCACTAAATTCGTAAGAAATTGCGAAAATATAAACAGAAATAAAATAACTTCGAAAAATATTACAAATTGATTTTCAATAAAAATAATATTATAATGTTTAATGGAATGAATGTATTTTGGAGGAAGACTTTATGTTTCAAATAGCTGTAATAGATGATGAAGATGTTATCCGCGAGATGATTATAAAAATAATAAACACTGAATTGGTAAATGTAGAGATAGAATATAAGATTACTTCAGTCTCAAATATAACAGATTTTTTTAGACATGATATATCATATGATTTAGCAATTTTGGACATAGAGATTGGTTTAGAGAATGGCATAGAGCTATCAAAAATGATTTATGATAAGTATCCCCAATGTATAATAGTTTTTATTACTTCTTATGAGCGTTATATGAAGGATTCTTTTGGCTTGAATGTTTTTAATTATATAACTAAAGATGAATGTACTTATAGATTACCGATTGTTCTTAAATCAATATTGAAAATATTATTAGAAAAATCTTTATTCAATTTAAAAACAGAAAATGGATTTATGACTTATAAAGCAGAAGAAATAGTTTACTTCTATATTGATAATAGACGTATTTATATGAAAACAGACGAAGAAATTCAGGTGTATTACACAAGTATGAAAAAGCTAATAACTGAATTAAACGATAATTTTTCTTTCGTAGGAAGTAAATATATCGTAAATATGAATAAAATAAGGAACATTGTAAACGGTGTTATTGAACTAGAAAATGATGAATGCATTTTTATCCCTAAAGGCAAAGTTAAAAGATTTGCAGATAAATATAAAAGATTTTTAATGATAAAGGTAAAAGATTAGTATGGAGACAATGAGCGTTTTTTTTGAATATCTTTTTTGCTTAATAGATGTTTTATTGCTGGATAAACTTTGCAGCATTAATTTTGAATGTAAAAGATCTCCACTTTTAAAGGCCTTTATTTTTCTTCTAGCTGGTCTATTTATTATGATTATTTCATCAATCGATTCTTCTATAAATTATTTACTGAACTTCTTTGTTTTATATATTTTCATAGATATTCTTTACGAGGATAAAAACAGGAAGGTTTTAATACCGTTTGTCTTTGTTTTTTACACAATTTATGGCTTACTCACAATGTTTTTCTTATCTATTATATCACTTGTGACATTCAGCAATATAGAGTATTTTCTTCTTACAAGTTCTATTCAAAGAATTATATATGTTTTGTTATCTAGATTAATTATGTATATAATACTTATTATATATGGCAAGAAAAAGAACAAGACGGTTAATGTATCTTTATTTGAATCAAGTTATCTTATATTTTTCTTTATATCATGTTTATCATTATTAATTAGTCTTTATGATGTTGTTATGAGAAGAGATAATGAATTATTAATAACTGATATTGTATTATTAATGATTTCAATTGTAATTATGATAACTTGTTTATTTAAACTTGTTGTTTCTTATATAAACACTAAAATGGAAAATGCAGAATATAAACATAAATTATATCTTAAGGAAATTAAACAAAAATATTATTTAAAGTCTGCCGAACAGAATGCTGAAATTATAAAGATTAAACATGATATGAAAAACCATTTTATATCTTTGGGTTTTTTATTAGAAGCAGGGAAAATAGAAGAAGCGATTCTTTATTTAAGTAATCTCTCAAGTAATTCATCATTAAAGAAAAGTCAATATTCAGATAATCTGATTTTGAATGCTTTATTAAACAATAAAGTTACAAAAAATCAAGATATCAAATTTGAAATAGCAATAGATATAGGTAATATTAAAGTATCTGATATTGATTTAAGCATATTATTAGGTAACTCATTAGATAATGCTATAGAAGCAGTTAAAAAACTCAAAAAAGATGATAGAAAGATTTTTATTGAAATTAAGCAACAAAAGACTATTTTATATTTTAAAATAGTTAATAAAGCAAAGAATATCAAGATGAATAAAAATAATGAACTAATTACAAATAAGAAAGATAAAAGTTTCCATAATATTGGGATGAAAAATATGATACAAGTCGCAAAAAAATATAATGGTGATTTGAATTATAATTTTACAAATAATGTTTTTACTCTAGAAATATTTTTGTTTATTTAGTCATTCATTATTCCTTTTTAGTCTTTGAAGCTGTTTTTATCCGATATTAGTTTTATATTTTAACAGTAATTTGTCTAAATTGAGGTTGATATTATGCTAACAGGTATTTCAAAATTTTGTGCAAGCGCTCTGCTTAAAAAAGGGGCAATAGAAGAAAGAGATGTAAACGATGTAAGATTTGGAATTGAAGTATTTATAACACATATAATTACTTTTAGTTCTATTCTTATAATAGGAATAATGATAGATTATTTTATGGAAACTGCCTTGTTTTGTTTTGTGTTTTGTCCTTTAAGATCATTCTCAAATGGCTTTCATGCAAAAACTTTTTCCCAATGTTTTATATTATCGAACGCAACATATTTATTTATACTTATAGTTCAAAATTATGTATCTGAATATATAATTCTTATAATTTTGATGCTTCTGTCTTTTGTTAAATTAATATATCATTATAGGGGGGAAAAGGTATATGTAGTAGAAAATAAATTTTTTATTTTATACTTTTTTGTTAGCTTATTATTAAAAAATTCATTAATTTTATGCACATTACTAATCGTATTGGTTTTTGATAAAGGAGAAAAACTGTGCCAAGACAAAAAACATATTCAAATCAGAAATTAACGGATGAAAGTTTATTAGCATTAACAATTATTAGTAATTGTGATTTATCAGGGAAAGAGATTATAAAAGAGATACAGATACAAACAAAAAATAAATTTATCCTATCTACTTCGACTATATATCAAATTATTAAAAATTTAAAAAATTATGGGTTTGTTGATCAAATAAAGAAAATCGGCAAACAGAAATATATTCATATTACAGATTATGGATTGGAAATTTTGTATAGAGAAATAAAACGAAGAAAAGATTATTTAACTACATTAAATAACATTATTGAAGATAACAAATAAGACTAACTAAGTTTTCTTAGTCATGTACAGAAGTTGATTGTCAATCCAATAAATACAACATAGCTTATTTATGAATAACAATGGAAAAACGCAAAATAATCAATAAACAATCCGTTATAGTCAATATTAGTAACATTACTAGTAAACTATGATATGATTTAAACATTGATAAGGAGGGAAACATATGTTAAATTTCTTTGGTCAATTTATGTTAAAGATTGCTAGTTTAACAGATACATATTCTTTATGGGACTTTTATACACCGAAACGTTATGAAGATTAGTTTGGTTGAAAATGTCACAAATGTACATGGTCTGGTATCATGTGTCCTTTTATCATTTCTTTTCCCTTGTATTTACATAATGACTTAATTATATATAAAAAACCTCATTAAGAGGCATTAAATCAAGATACTATTAATCCTTTTAAGGGTCAAAGCTGTTGGTAAGAGGACTCCTTCAGGAATAGCAAAAGAAGCAAAAGTATTAGTAACTTGAACAAAGTGGAAGCCAGTGCCTTGAGACGCTGACTGGTAATAGAGCCTTATAGGCTCAGATCAAACTATCCGTTTTAATGGTGGTTCAAATTTTAAATAATACTAATGAGCATAAATCATTCTATTAAGATGTTAGAATTTTAAAAAATACAGAAAGTGTTTTTCTATATAAATCATTCAAAAGTCTGGAATAATCATTTCTTTTTGATTAAGGGGTTAAGCATGGTATTATGGAGACGTAAAGAAGAGCATAGTGTCATGGATTATTAACAGGAGGAAAGTTTATGAAATTTAAGAAATTATTAAAATCATTAAGTATTTGTATTGCAGTTGCATTATTAGCAACAACTTTTACGCCAGTCAATGCTAATGAAGGAGCAAAACCGTCAAGAGAAAAAATCATCGAAGAATTTAATGAATTACAAAAGGAGATTGATGAGGTATTAGATATCAAAGGAAATAAATACGTTTTTGATAAAACAGAAGTAATTCAAGTCGTGAACGATTCTGACTTTGATTTTAATACTTATAATGAGTATTTTAATACAAATTATACAAAGGATGTTTTTGCTGATACTGCTGTTCATTTAATTGAAACTGCTAATTTAGAATATAAATCAGTGGGCGAAAATACTTGTAGTGTCCGTGGAACTTACTGTGGCAAAAACGGAACGTCATCTGGGTGGAATTATGACCGATTCTATAATAATAAAACTAATTCGGAGAAATCAGCAACAAAACTAGATGAATTATCACGTAATTGGGCATTAGTTGCTGGTTCTAGTGGAGGAATATCAGCATTTCTTCCAGGTATTGGAACTGCAATTGCAGCAGGTATTGGCTTAGGAGCTGGTTGGAATTCATGGTATGCTGGAACGTTAGCAGCAGCAATACGCTCTAATAATAGTGATGGCAATTGTGGAACAGTTACAGATATTAATAAATTTACAACAGTGTTCTCAGTTTGGTCACAAAGAGAATTCAATGTATGATAGTAATACTCTTAATTGCTGTATTTACTACTGTTGTTTTAACTTTCATTTACAGTAAAATATTAAAGAAATCTGATAGAAAAGAATTCGATCAAGAAAGCTATAAGAATAAAATTAAAACATTTGCCTTAACTTTATTTATTCTGATTACTGTATTAATGTTTGTTGGAAATTATTTAATTATCCCTTCTTTACTAAAATAAGCCTAATTCAATGGCACTAAGACAATTAAGCACATCAAGATATATTTCTTGATGTGTTTTCAAAATGAGGTAGACCTGTTACATATAGAGGTTTGAATTCTTCGGAACATAGTTATTGATGAATCAAAAAAATAGTACACACAGAGTGATATACGCTATTTAGAATTTAGATGAATTGTGAAATGGTAACTTAGCACTATTTTCATTAGATCATCGTTTTTGCAAAAGAAAAACGAGCCTTAAAACTCGTTCTCATTGCTTTGCGTATTAATAAATTTACTTATTTCAGGTCGAAGTGATTCATCAATGTCTAACAAGTCCATCGCTTCTGTCACTGTTTGGTTTGTTTTTTTCATTATGGTGATAATATTTCTTGCCATCCCCTTTATCAGTCCTTCTGCTAATCCTTATTTGCGCCCTTCTTTACGCCCTTCTTCCACATGGACTTGTGATAAGTTACACATACCTTCAACCTCCGCTTCTGTTTTATTTGTCATCATTATACTATAGTTTTCTTCCAGTTGGCACTTTTTCTCTTCTGCCGGCATCTTTGATTTGAACAAGAGATGCAACATCTCCATTAGACTGTATTTATCATCATTGATATCATATTTACAGTTTGGATAAATCATAATGATTGCCAGTTTATCATAGGTCTCTTTAGGAAAATGATATGTCCTTTTCAAGCATTCTTCCGTGATTTTGTATTGGTTCATTACGCCCTCTGTTGCTTTCTTTGAATTCATCACAATCCATATCGAATAAACCTTTTTTAGATTTTGAAAATCTGAATGTTGGAATCCGTCAGAGCGATTCTTTTGTCTTGCGAGTAACCTGCTACAATAATATACAGCACGATTTAATAATGGATAATGTGTATTACTGTTTGCCTGTGCTTCTATGTTCAATATTAAGCCGATGCTTTCCGCTTCTTGTGAATAAGGCAGTTTGATTCCTACTAAAATATCAAAGATAATCTTGGCACCGGAAACAGATTGATCCTCAGTATTCATGCCATTGATTTTATCAGTAGCTTTATCAATATTTATATTCGTTGTCGGATCGCTTTCGATGTATGCAGGAATCTCAGCTAACGGAATATCATGAAATTCCGTTACACACTCTTTGATAATTCGTGCCAATATTTGCTTATTGCATAAATTTTTTTTACAGTATTCGTAATAAGTGATAGTGTTTTGATTATGATCAATCGTATCGACGAGTTCTGTGCTTGTATTCATAGACTTTGTCATCTCCTTTCGCTTGTCTATACTTCGGCTTTTAAAAAGTCGCTACTTTTGTTATACACGCCGAAAAGAGAAATTACAAAAAATTTATGAAATTTTTTTGATTTCATTGAATCATCGCTTACGCAAACAAAAACTATCGATATTTCGATTTGAATCTTTATGAAGTCGTTCATTAAATGATCTTTATTAAAAAGTTGATTTCCTCTTCCGGATTATACAAACTTCTGTCGAAGTTTACAAAAAGATGTTTTAAGCCTGTCACCTGCCAAAAACATCTCATTTTCATATATTAATTTCATTATGATCATTAATTATCTGTTTATATCTAAAGTAACAGCCATCAGCAAGCTTTTTGATAATGAGTGTTATACAAGTCGACCAAAGTAAGCTAAAGCATTCATCAAAAAAACAGCTGCCTGATTACAAGGAGCTGTTTTGTTTTGCCAGTGCTTTTGATTCAAACTTCTCTTTTTGGACAACAACACGTTCGTGGACAGCGGTGCCGATTGTTCCTGTTTCATCCGATGCGATGATTTCAAAGGTAATTTTACGTCCTTCGACTTTTGTGATTTCTGCTTTTGCGCTTACCGTCATACCGCACGGAGTAGCTGCTTCATGTGTGGTAGAAATCATTGTACCGACACTTGTTTCTCCATCATCAAGCAAAGGCTTTAACAATGTTGATGCCGTATTTTCCATCAGCGCAATCATCATCGGTGTAGCATAGACTGCGACTTCACCCGATCCTACTTCTTTCGCCAACATTGCTTCAGTTACCAGTGTTGTTTCACTATGTGTAATACCAATCGTAATATTCTTCATAATGATTTCCTTTCGTTTTCATACAGTTGTTCAATTTATACAATCAATCATGCTTTATGAACTGCTTTTTATTATAACATTTCATAAGATAAAGCGCCATGCTTTTTTATGAGTGAGAATAACTTAATGAGAAAACTCTTTAACCGATCTGTAATTCATAATGAATCATGTATAATGCCTCTTATACAATGCCATACTTTAAGCAGGAGTGATACAATGATAACATATGAAAAGGATCTGCCGATTTCGGTAACGATAGAACGCCCTGATTTTAAAAGCTATTTACTGCTCGATCGTGAATTTCAAGGAACACGGTTAGGCTTAATGAGTGCGATGGCATATATACGTGACAGCTTTATGATCAATAATGATGATTTTCGTTTTATGTATATGCAGATGGGGGTAAAGGAAATTACTCACATGGAATTACTGGCTAAACTGTTACATTTGATGCACGGCAGTGATGATCGTTATTATGATGAAGATAATGATGATACACCGGCACATGAAATGATTCCGCCGTTACAGGAAAAAGATCCGATCAAACCGATGGAACAGGAACATGTGAATAATGATATTACCGCAGCCACAATGTTTCATTTAGAAGATGAAGAACGTCAGATTCGCATCTATCAGGAACTGTGTGCTAAGATCAATGATCAAGGAGCGCATCAAGTGTTTAATTATATTATTGAGGGCAAAAAAGAAAATGTGAAGCTGTTAAAGGGGATCTTAAATACATGTACGGAACCGAATGAAATTAAGGATTTCGGTTTAGGATATGATTCTGAAAATGCGTTTTCTTATAATTCAGGCAATTATTTTGATAAACCTAATCCTGAATTTATTAATCCTTCACAGTTAGAAAGTCTTCATGATCCTAATAAATAGCCCAATATCAATGATTTTATAAAACAATATTCATACACAATCATGCAGTAGATGATGTTGACACTACTGTATTTTTTTAATTGCGATCATTCATTACGCTGATAAAAATATAAATAAGCGGTAAGGTAAATAATAAAAACTTCAGTAACGATTTTATAATAAAAATTGATGAGTACATAATGATAGAAATCAAAGAATGTGTTATCATAGGTTTATTAAACAAGATGGCAGAACAGCGTGTATAAAAAAAGCAAATGCTTCAGGCATGATAATAAATAAAACATCAGATTAAAAGAACATAAAGCTTATTACCGGTTGTGCTGCATCCACAGCCGCACAACATAAAGCGACGAAAGAAGGATTGTTATGAACTTATCTCATATTCATAAAATATATCACAACAAAGATGTGGATACGGAAGTGTTCCACGACTTGAATTTTCATCTTGAATATGAAGGCTTGATTCTGTTATACGGAATGAGCGGATCGGGTAAAACGACCTTATTCCAAATAATGACAGGCTTGGATAAAGATTATCGAGGCGACATTATTATTGAAGAAAAGCTTGAATATATCACACAAGAAATCACATTGATTGAAAACTTATCGGTTCGACAGAATCTTACCGTAACATGTCCTCATCATAAACAAATGAATGAATACATGGAGTATTTTCAATTATCGCAGTTAAGCGATAAAAAGATTAAATACCTGTCGAACGGAGAAAAACGGCGTGTGCAAATTATTCGCTCATTGTTAAATCAACCGCAGGTGCTGCTGTGCGATGAACCGACAGCTTCCTTAGATTATGACAACGCAAAGCTGGTATGCGAAATGTTAAAAGAAGTGAGTAAACAGATTACGGTGATTATAACATCTCATGATTATCCGTTATTATCAGAATATGCCGATACCATTCTGCATTTGTCCAATCGCCGTTTATCGATAGAAAAAGCAGGGAAGAAAGTACAAAACCAAGCTTTAATAAATGAAGAGCATCATTTGCCGCATAAAACGATCAAAGACTATCTGAAAGCAAGCGTGCTTTTACATAAAGCACATTTATCTACCATGCTCTGTAATCTGTTATTTATATGCTGTATTCTTATCTCAGTCTACAGTATTTACTACTATGTGGGAATGAACCATGAAGCAATGCGGAAAGAAAATTGGATATACAGCCGCAATGAAGTACAGCTGATTCCTCACACCAAAGTATATGATAAATTTTATGATCAAACAAAATATGAATACAGTGATATAGTTACTAAGCAAGAAATACTGGATTCGGCACTCACCAAACAAACAGACATTGTAGCTTATGCAATTCAATGGGATGCCCATTTTCATTGGCTTTACGGAAATGAATACTATAACAATGATGCAGAGTTGACAAAAACAATCTATCAAAATGTGCCGTTGGTGCCGTATACATCATTTTTGTTTTTAACCGATTTAGAAACATCGAATTGGCAGCTCAGTGATTCTGATACATGGGTGCGCGGTTATCAGCTTCTTCAACAAGACGGATTACCGTTATCGGAAGGAACCTATCCCCAAAAAGATCACGAAGCAGTAATCGGTGCTGAGTTGGCAGACTATCTGTGTGAAAAACGAATTTTCAGTGACCGAAAAGCACTGATAGGAAAAACATTAAATCTTGAACTGGGGCAAGCCGAAGCTCATATACCCGAACTCGCAAATGTGACATACCCGGTGAAAATTACCGGTATCACAGCTTTTTCCAATAAATATGAACGACGTGTATTTTTTGCGGATAGCGTGTTAGGAAAAGCATTTGCACAACAATATAAATACCGAGAAGATAAGATGATTTATAATGAAGCAAGATTTTTGTTACAGCCTGATACAGATCCGGAAGAATTCAGTAATTTTATGAATGAAAAAATTGATCTAAAATACGGCAGTTTTCAAGCCTTTGACTTAAATAAAGAGTTGTTAAATGAAAATCTTCAAAGCAGTGAAGTAAATAAACACCTTGTGATATTTATCAGTTGCTTAGTAATCGCTTCATCACTGTTCGGTATTGTATATATGTCCTTTTATTACAGAAAACAATATAAGAAAGAATTAAATATATTGCATCGTTACGGTTATCGACTATATTTTTATGACAGCTTATCAAATTTCATAACGATAAGCATTGCCGTGATTGCCTGCTTATTAATTCTCCCTTATTTGATAGCCGGAATTAACATTGCCGGTGAGCAGTTACTGCACAGAGAGTTGTTATCGTATGACTCTGAGGTTTTCAATATCTGTCTTTTATCAGTCAGCGTTTGTTATATTCTGTTTATGAATGCGATTGCTTTTCTGTATCGGAAAAAGAGGTGAAAACGATGCTGGAATTCCATCATTTAAAAAAACAATTCGGTGATAGAGTCTTATTTGATCAAATAAGTTATCAGTTTCAGGAACCCGGTCTGTATTTACTTTACGGGAAAAGCGGCTGCGGTAAAACTACGCTGTTGAATATTTTATCAGGCTATGATACGGCAGACGGCGGAACTGTTACAGTGAAAGAAGGAATGCGAACATTCTGCATGTTTCAAAATTTTGAGTTGATTCCCGAATTAAATGTACAAGAGAATATTATGCTGTATCAGACCGTTCATCCGGATGATCCTTTTCAACAGGAAAAGGCAGAAGTGCTGATTCAAAGCTTAGGGCTGCAAGAACTGTTACGGCATTATCCCGATGAATGCTCACAGGGACAAAAACAGCGAATCAGTATTGCCCGTGCCGTATTAGCGAATGCAGATATTTATTTCTGTGATGAACCTACCGAAGCATTAGATGAGCAAAACATCAATGAAGTGATGTCCTTGATTACAGAGTTGGCAAAGGATAAAATTGTTCTGATGGTAACACATAACCAACAGCTGTTACAAAACCCTCAATATCATAAGCTGCATCTTGCACAGGGGAACTTAACAGCCGAACCTGCACAAAAGAATACAAGGAATCATAAAGCGATTGACAATACGGAAACAGTACAAGCTTATCGTGTTGGTGCTGTTATTAACTGCGGAAAACGGATTATCCATAAAAAAACACAGCGACAAATTGCCGTGATCTTCCTCTGCATGTTGCTTGTCTTCGGCTTTTATTGTCTGTATGCCAGAATATTTGTAAAGCATTCTTATGAAAACATTGCCAATCGTGATCGCATCTATGTTCGCTATGAAGCGGGACTGAGTGCTGTTGAAGGTGCTCATATACAAAAAATTGTATCCTTTATGGATATTGATTATCAGGGACAAATTATTGAGTCTAAAATTATTCCTGCGACCGAAGCATTACAACAGTTTTCAATTGAAGGTGAACGAGCATTTCAGGAAAAGGGCATCATTCTAAATCAAAATGCCGCTTCTCTTTATTGTGAACTGTTTAACTTAACAAATGATCGAGATGTAATCGGAAAACAGATCAATCTGAAACTGAAGACTGACGGTTTACATGTAGGTATTGATTTTGTTATCCAAGGAATTGTTTGGGAACAGGATGCAGGCGATGCGATCCAGCTTTATTACGATAAGACTGCTTTGGATCAAAGAATGCACAATCAAAAACTTGCCGGCGGAAAGATGTTGGATGAAGAGGCTTATAAAAAATCGCGTTTCTATGAGCTGACATCTGAAGGAAAATCCCTAACAGCGATTTATGAGGAATTGAGTCAGCGAAAAGGTGCGAATGTTTATAACAGTGAAATCAGTCAATGGATAAAACAAAAAGAAAAAACTTCTGTATATTTACCTTATTTCATGATACTGCTGTTTATGTTGCTTCTTTTTCAATTTACTTTTATGATTGAAAGCTGTAAAAGAGATTGGAGATACCACTGCGGTTCATTGATGATATTGTTATCATGTGATGTAAAGCAACAAGATCTTCAAAAGCTTTATGTGGGAAATAAAGCAAAGGCAATGATGAAAATCACATTGTTATGCTTAACGGTGCTTTTGTGCAGTGTATGGATATATCCGCCTGATTATGCATATCAGTATGTATTGTACTGCTGTTGTTGTATGTTTTTATACATTGGCTGTGTGAAAAAGCATGCAGGTAAATTAAGCAAGCAGACACTGGCTTTAACATTAAAAGAAAATAAAGATTATCATTCATAAGTAAACGAAAAAATAAAATAAAATGCTTCATGATATTTTAAGGATTACCGTTCACAGACTGGTAATCTTTGTTTATTTCGGCTATAATGTACAAGAATGAGGTGAAGTGATGCAAAGTGAAGAAGCACGTCGAAAACGCTATCGTAAAAGACAAAGACAGGGAAAACAGGATCTGCGATTTTTAACATTGATGCTGTTTATCGGCTTGCTTTTATACAGTGCCTTGAATATATATGTACTGACAAGAATGTCGGATGCTTCCACCTATCTTTCAAAAGATATAGCCTATTGCGGACTTACATTGGTGATGTGGGGGATCCCGCTGAGAATGATGTGGAAATACAATAAGCTGGGAAGATGGTGTTACTGGCTGTTTCTGCTTTTATCCGCATATTTATATCGCGAAGTGCCGGCGTTATTCCAAGTCGAATGGGAACCGAAAACATTTCGATATATATTTCAAGTCTTATTTGTATTAAAATGCGCAATGCTTATTTATGGCGGAATTCGCTTAATGTTTTCAAAAACAATTCGCTCCATTTGGAATGTCGATGATTTGTTCGATGATGAATTGGCACAGATGGAACAAGTTGCGGAAAGTGATCCGGTGATCTATTCCAAGGCGGAAGAAAAAAGCAGAATGCTCTTAAAACGCTGTGCTTTACGTTTGGGCTTGTGCCTTTATATCAGTGTATTATCAATCTTTTTACTGTTGGGTATTCTAAGTTCAAAGCTTCCTGAATACAGTGATGCGATATTAGTATTACAATACTTACTGTTTTCCGAATGCTTATTCTCGGTGATGGTATGGAGCATACCGGTGATCGGCATGTATTTGGGTAATATGTGGAGTCCGTATTTTATTTTGGTCTCAGCCTGCGGTGAAATACTTCGTATGATTATGAGCTATGAAAGCTATTTTGAATTATTTCAAGATCCAACCATCGCTTCATCGGTAAAGTTCTTGTTTGTTATTATTGAAGTGATGCGCTTTTTGATTTTATACTTTTCATGCCGCAGTGCGTTTCGCCATCCTTATTTGCGTGCCTATCGAAGACAGGTGATTTCGCAAAAACAAAACGAAGGCAATTGATGAAAAGATAAATGAACAGTTTGCGGATATGCCGTGTAAAACATGACTAGTATTTATTAAAATATATAAAGCTGAAAAGCAGACAGAACGGAGTGAGGATATGAAAATAAACAAGTACATTGATCATACGCTGTTAAAAGCAGATGCGAGCAAGGAACAGATCAAAGTGTTGTGTGAAGAGGCAATCACATATGATTTTGCGAGTGTTTGTGTAAACAGCTATTGGGTTGAAACCTGCAAGAAGCTGTTAAAAGGCAGTGATGTAAAAGTTTGTACTGTAGTGGGATTTCCGCTTGGGGCGATGAGTACAAAGGCAAAGGCGTTTGAGGCAAGACAGGCAGTGCTTGACGGTGCCGATGAACTTGATATGGTAATAAATATCGGGGCGTTGAAGGCAGGGGATAACGCTGCGGTTCAAAGCGATATTGAAGCAGTGATCGAAGCGGCACAGGGGGCATGTGTAAAGGTGATACTGGAAACATGCTTATTGAGTAAAGCGGAAATTGTTCGAGGTTGTGAAATATGTGCAGACACCAAAGCAGATTTCGTGAAAACATCAACCGGATTTTCAACAGCGGGAGCGACCAAAGCCGATGTTTTGCTTATGAAAGAAGCAGTAAAGTCTCGCTGCAAGGTAAAAGCGGCAGGCGGAATATCTACTTATGAGGATATGATGACAATGATCCAAGCAGGGGCAGATCGGATCGGTACAAGTAAAGGAGTTGCACTGATTTCACAGAAATAAAACTTAAGATACATGGATGAAGATTAGGGAGTGATGAGAATGAATCAAAAATCCGCTCATGAAGGAAGTGTCATACAGACGTTGTTTCGCTTGGCACTTCCATTATTCTTTTTAAATTTAATCAATTCTTTATATAATATTGTCGACACCTTTTGGGTTGGACAGCTCGGTGAACTACAGGTGGGATCGGTGTCCTTGATTGGTCCGGTTTTATGGTGCGCACAATCATTAGCCGGCGGTTTATCAGCTGCCGCTGTCGCATTGATCGGGACAAGGCTTGGGGAACAGAAGCCGCAGGAGGCAAGTCGTTTTGCGACCACACTACTTTATGTGGCAATCATGATCGGTGCAGTCTTAAGCATAGGAACATTGATCGGAGCACAAGCTATTTTACACTTAATCGCCACACCAGCAGAATTATTCCAAGACAGCAAGCTTTATCTCTACGGAATTTCCTTTGATTATATCGGGTTATTGATTCTAAATGTCTATATGGCAATCTGCCAAAGCGAAGGAAACAGCAAGCTGGGAGTAAAGGTCAATGTATTGGCTTCGGCAGCGAATCTGTTGTTGGATCCTTTGTTTATCTTTGGTTTTCATATGAATGTATTCGGAGCGGCGTTGGCAACGGCAGTATCTAAATGGCTCGTTATTCCGTTGATCATTTATCAGTTGCTTCATAATAAAGGACAGATTCAAATTCATTTGCGCTCCTTTCATTTCCACAAGGAAGATTTAAAACTGATCTTTCGTGTCTGCATACCGGCTTCCGGCGGACAGTTTTTGGAAAGCTTAGGTTTTGTTATGTTAAATACGTATATTGTATCCTATGGGGCAATTGCTATGTCCGCATATGGTGTGGGAAATAAGATTGTTAATTTAGCGGGTATACCAATTGCGTCATTCAGCGCCGCATCCTCGACAATCGTCGCTCACAGCTTGGGAAGCAGGCAGCCGCAGCGATGCAAGGAATGTTATCGAACTACATGGATGCTCGCGGAAGCATTCAGCGGCTCATTGGGTATTCTGACACTGTTATTTGTACAGCCGTTAATTTACTTGTTTGTACCGGACGGGGGAGCTGAGCTAGTCGCTTATGCAAAAGAATTTGTGATCTTTGCGACCGTAAGCAGTATCTTTATGTGCTGGTATTCTGTATTGTGCGGTGTATTCAACGGCGCCGGATATACAAAATATACATTTATTCTCGGAATATTACGCTTATGGGTGTTCCGCATTCCGCTTATTCTCTTGTTTCAGCGTGTGACTGATTGGGGAATTACGGGAATATGGATAGCGATGATTTTAAGCAATCTAATGGAGTGCATAGCGGCACAATGGATGTATCAGCGCGGCGGATGGATGAACAGTGCAATTATCAGTGATGACGTGCAGCAGCCGGCATAAAACAGAAAACTTGATTAAAATAACTTTTTGTTTATAAGAGAAGATTGATTTATTTTCTTTCAGCTTATGAGAGCATCATTAACTGAAGTCAATATTTTAATAATAAATGATAAAAGTATGCACTTTATGCGAAGATAACGGTTGAAATATGGTATGATAATAATGGAAAGTGAGTTGTTAATGTGAAAGATCAATTAATAGAACAAGCAATTAAGCAGGAACATGAGCGTCAGATGTACAATATTGAGCTGATCGCTTCGGAGAATTATGTATCAAAGGATGTACTTGAAGCAGCCGGCAGTATCTTAACGAATAAATATGCGGAGGGTTATCCGAACAAGCGTTATTACGGCGGCTGTATCCATGTTGATGTAATTGAGGATATTGCCAGAGATCGTGCGAAGGAGCTGTTCTCGGCGGAACATGCGAATGTACAGCCGCATTCCGGTTCACAAGCAAATATGGGAGTATATATGGCACTGTTGGAGCCGGGAGATACGGTACTGGGTATGAATTTAACCTCAGGCGGCCATCTGACCCACGGACATCCGTTGAATTTCAGCGGGACGATTTATCATTTTGTAGATTATGAGGTGCGCAAGGACGATGAAACCATTGATTATGAGGATGTGCGTCAAAAGGCACTTGCTTGTAAGCCGAAGCTGATCGTTGCCGGTGCAAGTGCATATCCGCGAATTATCGATTTTGCGAAATTCAAAGAAATTGCCGATGAGGTAGGCGCTTATCTAATGGTAGATATGGCACATATCGCAGGTCTTGTGGCAGCCGGTCTGCACCCAAGTCCTGTCCCTTATTGCGACTTTGTGACTACAACGACCCATAAAACATTACGCGGACCGCGCGGCGGATTAATTTTATGTAAAGAGAAATATGCACAGCTGTTGGATAAAAAAATCTTCCCGGGCATTCAGGGCGGACCGCTGATGCATATTATTGCGGCGAAGGCAGTGTGCTTTCACGAAGCGCTTCTGCCGGAATTTAAGGATTATCAGAAACAGGTCATTCAAAACTGTGCGATTTTAAGCGATACATTGAAAAAGCAAGGTTTCCGTATTGTCAGCGGCGGTACCGATAATCATTTGTGTTTGGTGGATATTAAAGGATCTATTGGCATGAGTGGTAAACAGGCAGAAAAATATTTAGATGAAGCAGGCATCACCTGCAATAAGAATACGATTCCGCATGATCCGGAAAAGCCTTTTGTTACCAGTGGCATTCGTTTAGGTAGTGCAGCCATGACAACACGTGGCTTTAAGGATGCAGAATTTGAACAAGTTGGATTATGGATCGCATCGGTATTAAAAAATCCGAGTGAAGAAAATATTCAAAAGGTACATGATGAAGTTATGGCATTGACAAAGTGTTTTCCGCTTCCCAGTGATGAGGCTTAAAACTGTCAAAAAAGCATAACAGAAAGAGACGATGAATGACCATAGGATTTCAATAGGTAGAGGTATGTATATAAAGTACATCCACTACCTTTTTATAATGTCTGATCATATATAGACGGTGCATATGGAAACCTCGGTATCCCAAAAATATTCATGATTCATATTACTCTATGGATTATCCCTCATATGATGAGTGTTGTAAAAAGATCTTATGTAATAAACAGATGGCACGGATTATTAAAGAATGTGTATCAGAGTTTCATGATATTCCGTTACCCGAGATACCGGATTATATCGATTGTATATTAAGATAACCACTAGTCAAAGGTTATTTAAATACGCTGTCTGCAAAATTATTTCATAGAAATACACTTAGAATTTCCTAAGTTCTTAATATATGTTCTTAGTAAACATAAATTCATTTTTGGAGTTTAACTGTATTAAGCTTTTTATTAAAAATGATGAATGATACACTGATTATGCACATCAATAAAATTACATTATATTTTACAGGTGCTATAAAACAAGTGTTAAAAATCATATGTGATAATGAAACTATTAATATACTTTTATATCTGTAAAAAAGTATTCCTAAAATCAGCGAAATTAAAATTGTCCATATAGCATATATTAGTATCTCCCTCAATTCCAACGAATTTCTAACTGTCCACATGGGAATATGCCATATTACCCAAATAATTCCAACATATACTAAAGCAATCTTTTTTCCTTTTGCAGTAGCTAATTTATTCAATAAAAAACCTCTCCATGCCATTTCTTCAAGCAAGGCTGTTACAAATAAATAAGAACAATTAAAGACAACTGCTAAAACGCTTGGGAACCTGCTTATGAACAAATCTTTCTCACCCACAAACCAATAGTACATTGTTGAAAAACACAATCCAATGCTTCCCAATATTATACAACTAAATATTGCTTGAAGTTTTATCTTTTCCACAAATAACGCCTTAAACCATTTTTTTAAAGATCCATGCTTTAGCATAATGGATATTGAAACTAGAAACGGCACAATAATAAACAAGTATTTTGAACTAAGTAATACTTGGGAAATGTGAATACTCTTTTTTTCTAAAAACATGGGAAGATAACATAAGTAAGAAAGTATAAGAACTAAAGCTGTCCACAATAATACTTCTTTATTCAATTTCCTTGTATTCATTTCATTTTCCTCGCTTCAATTTGTTTTGTTAAATTGTCTAGTAACATTAATTTTATCATAAGCACACACTTAATTCTATTAAATATTAAACTTCTTTTACCTTTTTTGTTACGATCATCTGCCTTGACTGTTGCAATTAAGTTTTAAATCAAAATAAAAAGCTGCATGCATCGATATTACATTCGATGCCGCAGCCTTTTAGATTAGCTCAGCGTAAAGCGAACAGTGGATCTTACCAGCATCTGCGGCAGCCGCAGCTGATTGCACGTAAATACTGCATTGCGGCACGATCCTCACAAGCGCGGCGTGCTAAAATGCGCTGATTGATTCTTGCAGCCTGAGCAAATGCGAAGGTACCGCATCCGCAACCGTACCCGAAATCAAAATCACAGCAGTTGTCGTTGCATCCGCAGCGGCGATTGTTGCAGTCGCATCCTCCGTGATTGTCGTGATTGCATCCACATCCGTTAAAACAGTTGTTGCACATAATATAATCCCCTTTCTGATCGGCATCTTTCAGCCTCACTTTACTGTATGTGAACATGCTTTTTGAATACAGGTAAAAAGCCCTAAACCATTAACTTTACCCATAAGTATTTTCAAAAGCTTTTTGATAGGAAACAAACTGTCGTTAAAAACATGAAAAAAGCCTACTGTACAACACGGATGCTGAAATACCATGTGTTTTCAATTATATCAATCCAGAACCAAGAAAATTAAAAAGATGGAAATACTCGTTTAGGTATGACTCGTTTCTGAAGGGGTAAAATAGCAATGAGTCGCGTTCTTTCATCATCGATCCGATGTGATTTTGCTTTTCATTATCGTTCTCTCTGCTTTTTCTGAATGCAAAAGGAAAAAATATGAAAAAAGCAATCTTACACTAAAAAAAGCCTGTCAAACATGTTATAATAAACATAGTTTGATTAGACACAATCAGTAAACTGTCTAAATACAGGAATGTGCGGAATTGTTACAATACAGCACATCAAAGGAGAAGATTTATGTTAAATGTTTTAAAGCACCCGCTGATCACCCATAAGCTGACACAGATGCGCAAAAAAGAAACAGGTACCAAGGATTTTCGTCAGAATTTAGATGAAATTGCCGGCTTGATGGCTTATGAAATTACACGTGATTTACCGGTGAATGCGGTGACGATCACAACTCCGGTCAGAGAATGTGAAACAAGTGAACTTGCCAAGGATATTATCCTTGTACCGATTTTGCGGGCGGGACTCGGCATGGTAAACGGTATCTGTAATTTGATTCCGACCGTAAAGGTAGCGCATGTCGGTTTATATCGTGATGAGGAAACCTTAAAGCCACATGTATATTTTGAAAAATATCCGAAAGGAATTGAGGATGCGATTGTGATGATTGTAGATCCAATGTTGGCGACCGGCGGCAGTGCCGTAGCGGCAATCGATATGGTAAAGAAACAAGGAGCGAAAAACATTCGCCTTGTCTGCCTTGTCGGTGTGCCTGAGGGAGTTGCGGCAGTGGAAAGCGCGCATCCCGATGTGGATATTTACTTAGCGGCATTGGATGAAAAACTGAATGAAAAAGGCTATATTGTACCCGGTCTCGGTGATGCGGGAGATCGCATCTTCGGAACAAAATAACATGAAAGAAGGTTCACGAGTAATGCGCTTATCGGCAACCATGGCGCTTGCCTGCGTACTTGCCGTATTCGCGGGAAATGCGATCGATGAATGGCTGCATACATCACCGTTGTTTCTGCTCGGCTTTTTGACCTATGCGATTGCATCATCTTTATATATGATGATCAAAAGTTTGGGGAATGAGCTATGAACGAACTGCAAAGGATGAATCGTGAAATCCGTATTTATACACTGGTAACAGCAGTAATGTTGAGTGTAGCGGGAGTGTTGATTCTGCCGGCTTACGGTAAGGAAATTGCCGTCGGCATTATGATCGGCGCACTCACCGGATTGATCGGTTTTCAAATGATTATTCAATCAGCGAGCAATCTTGATGCTGATACGCAAAATCCTAAAGGAAAAGCTTATCGTGCCTATCTGCTTCGCTATCTCGTATATGCGGCAGTATTCGCTTTCAGTATTAAGGAGGGTGTACATATCGTCGCCTTATTAATCGGAATGCTCGCTCATAAGGCATGTATTCTGATTTATACATTTCGTCACAGAAAGGAGGATGATTAATGGAAAGCAGCTTTGACGGCTTCATCATTATGATCGGCGGATATCGACTGGAGCTTCAGCAGTCGGTGATTAACTGGCTTATCTTATGCATCATCTTTAGCGGCTTCTTTATATGGGCAGGGAAAAAATTTGAAAAAGCCGATGTACGTAAAGCGCCGAGCGGCATTCTTTTAATTGTCGAGATGGTTTGTGATTTATGTCAAAATATTCTAAAGGACAATTTAAAAGAAAAGACGCGTCATTATCTGCCGTTACTCGGTACACTGGTAATGATGATGGCATGCAGCAACCTTTTGGGGCTGTTAGGTTTGCAGCCGCCGACATCGAATCTGTCGGTAAATATCGCATTGGCATTAATGATGTTTTTCATGATTCAATATAACGGCATCAGAAAAGGCGGGATTCTTGCCCGTATGAAAGAGTTGGCAGAACCGATGTGGATTATGACGCCGTTGAATATCGTCGGAGAGCTGGCGCTTCCGGTATCACTGTCGATGCGTTTGTTCGGAAATATCTTAGCCGGTTCCATTATTATGATGCTGGTATATACGCTGTTGAAAATGCTGATGCCGTTTACGGCACTGATGTACATCGCAACACCGTTCCTGCATGCGTATTTCGATATATTTTCCGGACTGATTCAAACCTATATCTTCTTTACTCTATCAAGCTTTTTCTTAAGCGAGCAGGTTTGTGAAGAACAGGATTAAACCATTAAAAACGAACGTAACGTAATATACAAAAATAACCATTACAGGAGGATAAGAACATGGAATTTAATGAATTTTTTGTACAAGGTATGGCAGTATTGGCTGCCGGTATTGCAATGTTAGTAGGTGTGGGACCGGCAATCGGTCAGAGTTTGACTGCCAGTAAAGCAGTAGAGGGAATTTCACGTAATCCAGATGCGGCAGGCAAGGTGAGAAGTGTCATGGTCTTAGGTATTGCATTGGCGGAAACAACCGGTATCTACTCATTGATTATTGCCCTTCTTTTGATTTTCTTAAAGGCATAACAAGCTGAGAGAAAAGATAAAGGAAGGAGGCTTTTTCACAAATGAATTTAGATTTTGATATCTATGCGTATTTACGTTTAAGCCCAAGTGATGTCATCATTGTATGTATATCAACCTTTCTGCTTGTGATTGTCGCAAAACGCTTTTTTTGGGATAAGGTCTTAGCTTTTTTAGATGCTCGACAGGCAGCGATTCAGGCTGACATTGACTCCGGCGCAAAACAGCGCTCTGAGGGAGAAGCATATAAGGCTGAGTATGAAAAGCAATTAGCGAATGCGTCCAAAGAAGCACATGAATTACTGGAAAGCGCAAAAACGAATGCGGCTCAGGAAAAACGTGAAATTCTAAGTGCTGCAAAGTCGGAAGCAGATAATATAAAAACAAAGGCGCTTGCGGATATTGAACGAGAAAAAACAGCGGCACGCGAAGAAATGAAACAGGCGATTGTCGATGTAGCGTTTGAAGCAGCGAAGCAAATCGTAGATAAAGAAATAGATGAACAGGCACATAAGCGTTATGTGGATGATTTTATCGAACACGCAGGTGATGAAACATGGCAAGCCTAGCACTGAGCTACAGTGATGCGTTATATGAAATCGCTGTTGAGGAAGATAAAACGGCAGCTTATTTGAAACAGTTGCAGCTTATTGAAGAACAGCTGATGCATCATCAGACGTTTTTTCAAATTTTAAAGCATCCGAAAATTGCGAAGGAACAAAAAAAGCAAAGTGTGGAAGAGGTATTCGGGAAAGATACCGATTTAACGGTTTTAAATTTTCTGAAGCTGTTAATTGATAAAGGAAGATTTCAGGAAATAGCGGAAATCACCAAAGAGTTTGCGAAGCGATATCGCAAAGAACACAATATTGTCATTGCCTATGTGAAAAGTGCAAAAGAACTGTCGACAGACGAACAAAAGCGTTTGATTGATCTTTTGGAACAAAAGCTGTCAAAGCAGGTGGAGTTAAATCTATCCGTAGAGGAAGAACTGCTTGCCGGCATGAGAATTAAGATCAATGATGTTGTGCTGGATTATACAGCCCTCGGACATCTTGCACATTTAAAGCATATGGCAAAAATAAGTGATCAATATACGGAAAGTGAGGGTGAAAGCGAATGAGCTTAAATCCGGAAGAAATAAGTAAGCTGATCAAGCAACAGATCAAGCGATATGATGAAGAGTTGGAAATCGATGAAACCGGTACGATTATAACCGTCGGAGACGGGATCTCATTAATACACGGACTACAGAATGCAATGGCGGGAGAGCTTTTGGAATTCCCCGGTGATATATACGGTATGGTGATGAACTTAGAAGAAGATCACGTAGGTGCCGTGCTGATGGGTGATGAGCGAGGAATCAAAGAAGGCGATGAAGTAAAACGTACCGGACGTATTGTCGAAGTTCCGGTAGGAGACTGCATGTTGGGACGCGTGGTGAACGCATTAGGTCAGGCAATTGACGGCAAGGGAGCGATTCAAAGTGATGTTTATCGTCCGATTGAACGTGTTGCCCCGGGTGTTATGACCCGTAAAAGTGTACATCAGCCGCTCCAGACAGGTTTAAAAATTATTGATTCCATGATTCCGGTTGGCAGAGGACAGCGTGAGTTAATTATTGGTGATCGTCAAACCGGTAAAACGGCAATTGCGATCGATACGATCATCAACCAAAAGGATACCGGTATCAAATGCATATATGTGGCGATTGGTCAAAAAGCGAGTACTGTAGCACAAATTGTCGAGAAACTGCGCGCACATGATGCGTTGGAATATACAACGATTGTGGCTTCCACTGCTTCTGAGCCGGCACCCTTGCAATATATCGCACCGTATGCCGGATGCGCAATCGGTGAGGAATGGATGGAAAAGGGCGAAGATGTTTTAATCGTCTATGATGATTTAAGTAAGCATGCAGTTGCTTATCGTACAATGTCATTATTATTGAAGCGTCCACCAGGTCGTGAAGCATATCCGGGTGATGTCTTTTACTTACATTCCCGCTTATTGGAACGTGCGGCGAAGCTGAACGATGAATTGGGCGGCGGCAGCTTAACCGCATTACCGATTATCGAAACACAGGCAGGTGATATTTCTGCCTATATTCCGACCAACGTCATATCAATTACCGACGGGCAAATCTTTTTACAGACGGAATTATTCAATGCCGGGGTACGTCCGGCGGTAGACAGCGGTTTATCCGTATCACGTGTCGGAAGCGCAGCGCAGATCAAGGCAATGAAGCAGGTATCCGGATCATTGAAGCTTGAATTAGCACAATTCAGAGAAATGCAGGCATTTGCGAAATTCGGCAGTGATCTTGATGCGACAACCAAAGAAACATTGAATCACGGAGAGCGATTGACACAGCTGTTAATCCAGAATCAATATGATCCGATGAATGTCTGTGATCAGGTGATTTCGCTTTATGCGGCAAAGCATAAGTTCTTGAAAGATGTTGCGGCTGAAAATGTCCGCAGCTACGAAAAAGAAATGCTGAAATATATGAAACGAGAACATGCGGATATTATCGATGAAATCAATCGTGTTAAAGCACTCGATGAAGCGTTGGAGACAAAGCTGAATCAGGCGCTGGCGGCATTTGCGCCGATCTATCAAAAGTTGATCGAAGGTTAAGCAGATGGCACAGGGAAAATTAGCAATTAAAGCCCGCATTCGCTCGATTGATTCAACAAAAAAAATTACTAAGGCAATGCAGCTGGTTGCGGCAGGAAAGCTTCAGAAACAAAAACAGTATATGGAAGAAAACCGTGAATATGCGTATTATTTGAAAGAGACCATATCTGATATTTTGGCTTCTGTGAAAGACAGTGAGCATCCGTATTTGGCTAAGCGAGGAGGAAAAGGGATCATTATTGTCTTTACTTCCGATATGGGACTTTGCGGAGGCTATAATGCGAATGTACTGCGCAAGCTGGAAAAAGAAATTGGTAATGATCATGATATTATTATGATCGGTTCTCGCGGAATGAATTGGATCAGTCATCGCGATTTTCAAGTCATTTCCACAGTCAGCGATTTAGATGATGATTGTTATAATGAGTTAGCTGTAATCGCAGATGATCTGTTGAATAAATATCGTAATCGGGAGATAGCGGGAATTCATATTCTTTATACGAGATTTATCAATTCCGTATCATTTGAGCCCGCATATGTGACGCTTTTGCCGATCGAAGAAACAGTCGAAACAGAAACAGATAAATATCGTGAGGTTGATTTTGAGCCTTCCGGTGATCAAATTTTAGATACGATCGTTCCGATGTATCTTCGTTCGCTGTTATATTCCTATTACTTGGAGACGAAAACAAGTGAGCAGGCAAGCAGACGAATGGCAATGGAAAGCGCTACTGATAATGCAGAAGAAATCAGAGCAACACTGGAGTTACAATTCAATCAAGCAAGACAGGCGGCAATCACACAAGAAATCACCGAAATTGTCGGCGGTGTCAATGCGCTTGAATAAAGGAGGTAACACTTTGAGTAAACATATAGGAAAAATAGTACAGGTTATCGGTCCGGTTGTCGATGTCATGTTTGATAATCAAGAGCTTCCGGAACTGATGAATGCCGTAGAAATTCCATTGGAAAATGAAGCACCGTTGGTAGTTGAGGTGGCGCAACATATCGGAGATGATCGGGTTCGCTGTGTCGCAATGGGTTCGACCGACGGTTTAAAAAGAGGAATGGATGCAATCGATACCGAAGCACCGATCAGTGTCCCGGTAGGAAAAGATGTATTGGGACGCATGTTTAATGTCCTCGGCCGATCGATTGACGGCTTAGGGGAATTAAAAAATACTGCCAAGATGCCGATTCATCGAAGTGCTCCGACCTTTGATGAACAACAGACATCGGCAGAAATGCTGGAAACAGGAATTAAGGTAATTGACCTTTTATGCCCTTATGCGAAGGGCGGAAAGATCGGCTTATTCGGTGGTGCCGGAGTCGGTAAAACCGTATTGATACAGGAGTTGATCCATAATATCGCAAAGGAACACGGTGGTATGTCGGTCGTTACCGGAGTCGGTGAGCGTACCCGTGAAGGCAATGACATGTATCATGAAATGAAGGACAGCGGCGTATTGGATAAGACCGTGCTTGTTTACGGACAAATGAATGAATCACCGGGCGCGAGAATGCGTGTCGGTTTGACCGGTTTGACGATGGCGGAATATTTCCGTGATCATGATCATCAGGATGTATTATTGTTTATTGATAATATTTTCCGTTTTACTCAAGCAGGATCAGAGGTATCCGCGCTGCTCGGGCGTATGCCGTCTGCGGTAGGATACCAGCCGACGCTGGCTACCGAAATGGGACAGTTGCAAGAGCGTATCACATCTACCAAAGATGGATCCATCACTTCGGTACAGGCGGTATATGTGCCTGCCGATGATTTAACCGATCCCGCACCGGCGACTGCATTTACCCACTTGGACGCAAAAACGGTATTAGATCGAGATATTGCCGCATTGGGTATTTATCCGGCAGTGGATCCGTTGGAATCTTCTTCCCGAATTCTTGATCCGCTTGTCGTCGGAGAAGAGCATTACGAAGTGGCACGCGAGGTTCAACAGATTTTGCAGCGCTATAAGGAGCTTCAGGATATTATCGCTATTCTCGGTATGGATGAATTAAGCGAAGCAGATAAAGTGATCGTAAATCGCGCTCGTCGTGTACGTAATTTCTTATCACAGCCGTTCCATGTCGCAGAAGTATTCTCAGGAATCAAAGGCAAATACACATCAAGAGAAGATACGGTGCGAAGCTTTAAGGAGCTGTTAGCAGGTAAATACGATGATCTTCCTGAACAAGCATTTATGTTTGTCGGTACGATTGAAGAGGCGGTTGAGAAAGCCAAAACATTGGAAGGATAGCTTATGATCCATATTAAGATCATAACCCCGCAGGGTCTATATAAAGAAAGTGATGTAGAGGCTGTTCATCTACGCAGCGTTGAGGGCGAAATGACCATACTTCCGCATCATACTCCGTTAGTCGCAATGCTTGAAACCTGTAAGCTGCGCCTGATGAATGACGGTGTCTATAAGGACTATGCGTTAGCTGGAGGAATGCTGCATTTTCAAGACGATCAGGCAAACATCTTGACTGATGCGATTGAAGGACAGGAAGAAATCGATATCGAACGTGCCCATCGTTCCAAGGAACGTGCCGAGCAGCGTTTAGCAAAAAAGGACTCAAGCACAAATATCAAACGTGCCCAAGTAGCTTTAGCTAAGGCAATCAATCGTATTAATGTATATGGTAAATAAAAAATGAATCAGCCGAGTATAACGCTCAGCTGATTTTTTTGTTTATATAATTAGTTCGTAGTTCTGCCCACACAATATCCTATTTTCGCTGTTTTATTGTACCAAGAGCCTACATTATCTTATGTCGGATAGTAAAATAAGGTATTTCTCGCTTTGTGTCCTGTTTTTTATCTGACGGTTTTGATAGGCTTTTAATGAAAGGAGAAAAAGAATGAATAAAGAAAAAATCGGAAAGTTCTTAAGAGAACTTCGTAAGCAAAAAGGACTTACCCAAGAACAAATCGCAGAAAAATTTAATGTATCAAATAGAACAATATCTCGTTGGGAGAATGGTTACAATATGCCGGATTTAGATATTTTGATTGAAATATCAGATTATTATGAAGTTGACTTACGGGAAGTTCTGAACGGAGAAAGGAAAAGCGAGAATATGGATAAAGAAATACAAGATACTGTATTACAGGCGGTGAATTATACAAACACAGAAGCAGAACGATACAATAAACGGGTGCGGATATGCAATGGTACAGCGATGCTTTTAATATTAGCCTACACGCTTTTGAAAGATACGAGCCTTTATGATAATTCAAAAATAGCGGTTGGATTGGATATTGTGCAGGGATTTGCAGTGGGAATGCTAATGGTGGGGTTGCTGTATTCAAGTTACTATGGCAAGAAAATACGAGCGTTTAATAAACGAATGATTAAAAGACAAGGATAAACTATGCTTTGTTGAGTAATTACAGTGAATGAAAAAAACGAAAATCCGACAGCGACAAAAGAAAAAGAGTGAAGTGCTTAGCTTCTTATCGATTTGCTTAAACACTTCGCTCTTTTTTTATGAATTAATTTATCCTTTTATGAATCTATGCTTCATCTAAAAGATGTTGAACCGCACTCCATTCAATGGTAGGAAGATTATTTTGTAAAGAATTTGATACCTGTTGTTTCTTGCGGCTGAACAGAATCATTTTATAAGCGAAAACACCTGCCGCCAATGCAAAGAACACACCGGCAAAGATCGCAGCCATCATCAGCTTGTTTTCTTCCATATACAAATAACCGCCGATTCCTACTATGATACCGACAATTACAAGGGCAAACGGCCAAGAATAAACATCCTTTTTCGCACCGCTGATCGCCCATGACTGCGGCTTATGGCAATACGGACAATCATCTTTAAATGCTAATGAATAAATTTGTTTTTCTGTCGCATTTGTATGCGCACGCTTTACTTCTCTCACAAGATTTTCATGCGTCATTTCGTCTAATTTCATCTGTTTTTTTTCATTCAAGTTTTTGAAATTGCTGTTAAGTTCAGCCGTTGCTTCAATGGTGGCAGCCAGTTTGCCGCTTTCCTTTAAGCAATGCTCGCAACAGAAAGAATACGGAATCTCAATCGATTCACTTTGTTTGTGTTTGTAATATGTACTCATTTTCTCTACCTCCGAAAGCTTATAAATGCTTTTACACACACCTCTTTATTATAGTCTTACATTCTCTTTTCGTCAACAGGCGCAACAGAAATGAATCATACAGTATATGAATCGAAAATGATAATGTCTTAATGTAACGAAATTGATTTTGTCCTAAAGTATGTTATAAAATAAGACCTCATGAGAAAGTGAGGTTATTATGAGAAAGGTTGATCTTAGAATGAATGAACAATTAAAATATGACATTATCAAAAAACTTGTAGTTTCTAATGGTAATAAGAAA
>QZED01000025.1 GCA_009917405.1 bacterium c-19
TGACATAATGATACTATTTCTACGGACTTTTTTCATCTTTTCTTAATTCCACTTTCATTTTACAATGAGCAAGCGGTAAGAAAATAAAATTTATGCTTGTAATCAAAGTTATATTATGATAGAATATTTGCACGACCGCGTGGACGTGCGAGGTTGCTGACACACCGATAAGCGTTGTCATGAATGCAGTGTGTCAGGGAATTCGCATTGAGCGAGTCTATCCAGATATAGACGAAAGGAGAAAAATTCATGGCAAAAAACAGCGTAAGAATTCGCTTAAAGGCTTATGAACACAGAATCTTAGATGCTTCTGCAGAAAAGATCGTTCAGGCAGCACAATCTCACGGTGCAAAAAAGATCGTTGGGCCGGTACCGCTCCCGACTGAAAAACAGGTAGTAACAATCCTGCGTGCGGTGCACAAATACAAAGACTCACGTGAGCAATTTGAGGTAAGAACGCATAAGCGTTTAATTGAAATTGTCGGACCTACGGCAGAAACAATCGACTCATTAAGTCGTTTAGAGTTGCCGAGCGGTGTTGACATCGAGATCAAACTTTAGGAGGTGGCAGCATGAAAGGAATCTTAGGACGTAAGTTAGGGATGACTCAGGTTTTCACTGAAGATGGAGTATTGATCCCGGTAACCGTAGTTGAAGCTACACCGAATATCGTTTTACAGAAGAAAACAAATGAAAACGACGGCTATGAAGCAGTTCAATTAGGGTTTGAAGATGTAAAAGAAAGACGTGCAACCAAAGCGTGCAAGGGACATGCGGCAAAAGCAAATACCGCGCCGAAGCGTTTTGCGAGAGAATTCAAGGCCGAGGAATTCAACGGCTTGGAATTAGGCACAGAAGTTAAAGTTGATATTTTTAATGACGGTGACATCGTTGATGTAATCGGAACAAGCAAGGGTAAAGGATATAACGGTACGGTTGTTCGTAACAATGCGAAAATCGGTCCTAAATCACATGGTTCAGGACATCATCGTCATATCGGTTCCTTAGCAACCAACGGTATTACTTCCCGCCAAGGTAAAATCTTAAAGGGTACTATCATGGCAGGTCAGGAAGGCGGATACCGCACAACAAATCAAAATTTACAAATCGTTAAAGTAGATGTTGAGAACAACTGCTTATTGATTAAGGGAAATGTTCCCGGACCGAAACGTGGTATGGTAATGGTTTGCAGCGCAAAATGTGCTAAAAAAGCAAAACCGGCACCGACATTAGTTCAGTATAACAGAAGCGAGGAGGAATAACAGATGCCTAAAACGGTAGTATTAAACCAAGAGGGTAAGGAGCTGCACGAAATCACTCTGAGCCCTGAAGTATTTGGCATCGAGCCAAATCAGCAGGCAATATTTGATGCCATCATCATGCAGCGCGCATGTATGCGTCAAGGCACACACGACACAAAGGGCCGTAGCGAAGTGCGCGGCGGCGGTCGCAAGCCATGGCGTCAAAAAGGAACCGGGCGTGCCCGTCAGGGTTCAACTCGTGCTCCGCAGTGGCGTGGCGGCGGTACCGTATTCGGACCGACACCGAGAAGCTACAGCTACAAGCTAAACAAAAAAGTACGTCGTTTGGCACTGAAATCAGTCTTGAGTGAAAAGGTAGCGGAAAGCAATATGACTGTTGTTGACGCACTTAAGCTAGCAGAGCCAAAAACAAAGACGTTCGTTCAAATTATCAGCAATATCAATGCCTGCAACAAAACATTGTTTGTTGTAGCACCGGATGAAGACTTCGAGAATGCATTCTGTTCTATGCGCAACATCCCGACAATGATGATGCTGACTGCGGATGGTATCAATGTATATGATATCGTTAATGCAAACAAAATCGTGTTCACAGAAGCTGCTGTGAAGCATGTTGAGGAGGCATTAGGATAATGAACTATAAAGATATTATTATCCGTCCGATTATCACAGAAAAAACAATGAGATATATGGACGAAAACAATGTAGTAACCTTTGAAGTGAAAAAGGGTTCAAACAAAATTCTGATCAAACAGGCAGTGGAAAACATTTTCCATGTTGATGTTGATAAAGTAAATGTTGTAAATGTACGCCCAAAAACAAAAAGAGTAGGACGTTACATCGGCAAGACCAAAGCAATCCGCAAGGCCTATGTAAAAATCAAGGCAGGACAGGATATCGATCTGTTCGGCGAAGCGGAAGCGAAATAAATCAGGGAGAAGCACGCTATTTCCTGAATAAATAATGCGTAAGGAGGATATCAATGGCAATCAGAAAATATAAGCCAACCACGCCCGGTCGTCGTGGTATGACCAGCTTGACATATGAGGAAATCACAACAAACAAGCCGGAAAAAAGTTTACTTGCTCCGTTAAAGAGCAAAGGCGGTCGTAACAATAACGGTCGCATCACTACTCGTCATCAAGGTGGCGGACATAAAAGAGCATATCGAATCATCGACTTTAAGCGCAATAAGGACGGAATTCCTGCTAAGGTCGCAACGATTGAATATGATCCGAACCGCAGTGCCAACATTGCGCTGCTGAACTATGCAGACGGTGAAAAACGCTACATCTTAGCACCTAAGGGCTTAACCGTAGGTATGAGCGTAGAATCAGGAAAGGGAAGCGATATTAAAGTCGGAAACGCTTTAGAGCTTCGCGATATGCCTGAAGGTACGGTTGTACACAACGTTGAATTAAAGCCGGGTAAGGGCGGACAGATGGCACGTTCTGCCGGTACATCTGCACAGATTCTCGGTATTGAAGAAAAATACGTTACGCTGCGCTTGGCATCAGGCGAGGTTCGTAAAGTATTAAGCAACTGCCGTGCAACCATCGGTGTTGTCGGCAATGAGGATCATTCCTTAGTAAACTACGGTAAAGCAGGACGTAATCGTTGGAGAGGTATTCGTCCGACAGTCCGCGGTTCCGTAATGAACCCGAACGATCACCCGCACGGCGGTGGTGAAGGTCGTACTCCAGTAGGACGTAAATCACCGATGACTCCGTGGGGCAAGAAAGCTATGGGTGTGAAAACACGCAAAGCGAAGAAAGCATCTACGAAATTAATCGTACGTCGTCGTAACGGTAAATAAGCGAAGGAGGAAATGGTAAAATGAGTCGTAGCTTGAAAAAAGGCCCATTCTGTGATGATCACTTGATGAAAAAAGTGGAAGCGCTGAATGCTGCCGGTAAAAAAGAAGTAATCAAAACATGGTCACGTCGATCAACAATCTTCCCAAGCTTTGTAGAGCATACATTTGCTGTTTACAACGGTAAAGAGCATTTACCGGTTTACGTAACGGAAGATATGGTAGGACACAAATTAGGTGAATTCGTTCCGACCCGTAAGTTTGCGGTACACGGTGACGATGACAAGAAAGCGAAACGATAGGAGGAATTAGTGATGGAAGTAAAAACAACAGCAAAAACATTACGTATCCCACCTAGAAAGGCTCGCTTAGTATTAGACCTGATTCGTGGGAAAAACGCAGAAGAAGCTGCCGCAATTTTAAAGTTTACACCGAATGTAGCAGCCGAATCAATCGCAAAGGTTTTAAAATCTGCGGTTAGCAATGCCGTAAACAATAACGAAATGGATGAAGAAAAACTGTACGTGAAAGCATGTTATGCAAACGAGGGTGTTACCTTAAAGCGTTTTATGCCACGTGCCAAAGGATCTGCAAGTGCGATCCACAAACGCACCAGCCACATTACTGTTGTGGTTGACGAGCGTGATTAAGGAGGTAGCCCATGGGACAGAAAGTAAGCCCGATCGGCATGCGTGTCGGAATCATTCGTGATTGGGAATCAAGATGGTTTGCAGACAAGGACTATGCTGATTTACTGTTAGAAGACGTAAAAATTCGTGAATTCATCATGCAGGAATGCAAAGCAGCTTCCGTCAGCCGTGTTGAAATCGAGCGTTCAAAAAACCGTGTGGAAATCATGATCCGTACCGCTCGTCCGGGTGTGATCATCGGTACCAACGGTGAAAATATTGAAAATCTGAAAAAGAAATTAGAAAAACTGACAAAGAAAAATGTCTATGTGAAAGTGCTTGAAATCGCTAATCCTGATTTGGATGCGCGCTTGGTCGCAAGAAGCATCGCCGATCAGTTAGAGCAGCGTGCAAGCTTCCGTACTTGCCAGAAAAAAGCAATTCAGCGTACAATGCGTGCCGGTGCAAAAGGTATTAAAACCAGCGTATCCGGACGTTTGGGCGGAGCTGATATGGCACGTACCGAAGGCTATTCCGAAGGTGTCGTTCCGCTTCATACACTTCGTGCGGATATTGACTATGCATGGGAAGAAGCAAGCACAACCTACGGACGTCTTGGCGTTAAAGTGTGGATTTGCCGCGGTGAAGTATTACCGGGACAAATGGTAACGGAGCCGGAAGCACCGAAAAATCCGGTGAACGATCGCCGTCGTCGCAATAACCGCGGCGGACGTAATGATCGCGGAAACCGCAATAACCGTAACAACAACACTGCTAAGGCAGAAGGGGCAAAAGCGGAAGGAGGAAACTAATCTATGTTGATGCCAAAGAGAACAAAATATAGACGTCCTCACCGTTTGAGCTATGAAGGACGCAGCAAGGCAGGCCGCGAAGTAAACTTCGGTGAATTCGGTCTGATGGCAGATTCCGGTGCTTATGTAAGCAACCGTCAAATAGAAGCTGCCCGTATTGCGATGACACGTTATATGAAACGTGGCGGTAAGGTTTGGATTCGTATATTCCCGCATTTGGCAATTACGAAAAAACCGCTTGAAGTACGTATGGGTTCCGGTAAAGGTGCTCCTGAAGGATGGGTAGCAGTTGTAAAGCCGGGCCGTATCATGTTTGAAATCGAGGGAGTAAGTGAAGAAGTGGCACGCGAGGCTTTCCGTCTTGCTTCTCACAAATTACCGGTAAAAACAAAATTTGTTAGAAAAGGAGTTAAGTAATTATGACAGCGAAAGAGATCAGAGAAAAAAGCAATACGGAATTACTACAAGAGATCGAAACGCTTAAAGATGAACTCTTCAATCTTCGTTTCCAGCAAGCAACCGGTCAATTAACTAACACAGCCCGTATGCGTACAGTGAAAAAAGACATTGCACGTATCAAGACAGTGGTACGCGAGCGTGAGCTTGCCAATCAGGAATAGGAGGATCATGAAGCATGGAAAGATCTAACCGTAAAACATACCGTGGTACAGTCATTTCCGATAAAATGGACAAGACGATCACAGTAATTGTAGAAACTAAGAAAACGCATCCGATCTACGGAAAGCGTGTGAAATATTCAAAGAAGTTCAAGGCTCATGACGAAAAGAACGAAGCGAAAATCGGCGATAAGGTATTGATTATGGAAACTCGTCCGTTGTCAGCAACAAAGCGTTTCCGTTTGGTTGAAATCGTTGAAAAAGCCGTTGAGCTGTAGGCCGACAGGAGGTAAGCATTCATGATTCAAAATGAAAGTAGATTGCGTGTTGCCGACAATACAGGTGCTAAGGAAGTCTTAGTTATCCGTTGTTTAGGCGGCAGCGTACGTAAATTTTCCAACATCGGCGACATTGTCGTATGTACAGTGAAGCAGGCTGCTCCCGGCGGTACAGTGAAAAAGGGCGACGTCGTAAAAGGCGTTATCGTTCGTACAAAACGCGGAGTGCGCCGTGAAAACGGAACTTACATCAAATTCGATGACAATGCCGTTGTATTGATCAAAGATGATAAAACACCACGCGGAACCCGTATTTTCGGGCCGGTGGCAAGAGAGCTGAGAGACAAAGATTTCATGAAGATCGTTTCTTTGGCTCCGGAAGTATTATAGGAGGTGTGTCCAAGTGAAAATCAAAAAAGGTGATAAGGTACAAGTCATTGCCGGTGCTTACAAGGGCACAGTTGCTGAAGTACTTCAAGTATTCCCTAAAAAGGATAAGGTGCTTGTAGCGGGCGTCAATGTTGTGAAAAAGCATATGAAGCCGACTCAGGCAAATCCTGACGGAGGAATCATTGAAAAAGAAATGCCGATTCATGTTTCCAATGTGATGGCTTATGATGAAAAAGCAAAAGCTGCCAGCAGAATCGGTTATAAAACAGAAACAGATAAGAAAGGCAATCAGACAAAAGTGCGCGTGCTTAAAAAGAGCGGCACTGTCTTGAAGTAGGAGGGATTGACATGAACCGCCTGGAACAGAAATATAAGGAAACAGTCATTTCCGCTATGATGGAAAAATTCGGTTACAAAAATGTAATGGAAGTTCCTCGTGTAGAAAAGGTTGTTATTAACATCGGTGTTGGTGATGCAATCCAAAATGCAAAAGCTTTGGAGGATTCCGTAAAAGAATTAGAGCAGATTACCGGACAAAAAGCAGTGGTAACGAAGGCAAAGAAATCGATCGCGAACTTTAAGCTTCGTGCCGGAATGCCGATCGGCTGCAAGGTAACACTTCGCTCTGAGAAAATGTATGATTTCTTAGATAAGCTGATGAACATTTCACTTCCGCGTGTACGTGATTTCCGCGGTGTCAGTGATACTTCTTTCGACGGTCGCGGTAATTATACCTTGGGTGTGAAGGAACAGCTGATTTTCCCGGAAATTGATTACGATAAGGTAAGCAAAATCCGCGGTATGGATGTCGTTATTGTAACGACTGCCAAAACAAACGATGAAGCAAAGGCATTATTAACCGACTTAGGTATGCCTTTCAAGAAATAGGAGGACTTCATATGGCAAAGAAAGCAATGATAAATAAATGTAACCGTCCTCAGAAGTACAAAGTGCGTGAGTACACACGTTGTGAACGCTGTGGACGCCCTCACTCAGTATTGCGCAAATACAAGCTATGTCGTATTTGCTTCCGTGAATTGGCTTATAAGGGTCAAATTCCGGGAGTGAAGAAGGCCAGCTGGTAAGAAGGAGGAACGCTCAATGATTATGACAGATCCAATTGCGGATATGCTTACAAGAGTTCGTAATGCCCTGCAAGCGCGTCACGAAACTGTTGAAATTCCCGCAAGTAAAGAGAAAACAGCAATCGCTGAAATCTTAAAGAACGAAGGCTTCATCACTGATTTTACAATCGCAGGTGATGTTAAGAAAACAATTACGATTACTTTGAAATACGGCCCTAACGGTGAAAAAGTAATCAGTGGCTTAAAGCGTATTTCTAAACCGGGATTACGTGCGTATGCGAAGGTAGATTCCATTCCGCGTGTATTGAACGGTTTAGGTATTGCCATCATTTCTACATCTGAAGGTATGATGACAGATAAAGATGCGCGTGCAAAACATGTAGGCGGCGAAGTGCTTGCTTACGTTTGGTAAAATAACGGAGGTATAGAAAATGTCACGTATCGGTAATAAAACGATTACCGTTCCTGCCGGCGTTGAAGTAAACGTCGCAGCCGGGAACGAGGTGACTGTGAAGGGACCTAAGGGAACCTTGACGCGTCAGTTTTCCGCTTTGATGGAAATCAAACAGGAAGAAAATGAAATTAAGGTCATTCGTCCGAATGATGAAAAGCATACGAAGCAGCTTCACGGTACTACACGAGCTTTGTTAAACAACATGGTTGAAGGTGTATCAAGCGGCTTCACAAAGTCACTGGAATTAGTCGGTATCGGTTTCCGTTCCGCTGTTTCCGGAAATAAATTGACTTTGAATATCGGATATTCTCATCCGGTAGAATTTGCGATTCCGGAAGGAATCAATGCAGAATGCAAATCAGCTACGGAAATTATTATTTCCGGTATTGATAAGCAATTAGTCGGTGAGTTTGCCGCTAATGTTAGAGCCAGCAGAAAACCGGAGCCTTACAAGGGCAAGGGTGTTCGTTACAAGGATGAGCACGTTCGCCGTAAGGAAGGTAAAACTGCAGGTAAGAAATAGTGGGAAAGGAGAAATTGAACAATGCTTAAGAAAACTTCAAGAAATGATGAAAGACTTCGTCGTCATGCACGTGTTCGTACCAAAATCAGTGGTACTCCTGAATGTCCCCGCCTGAACGTATTCCGTTCTAATGCTAACATTCATGCACAGATTATCGACGATGTAAATCAAACTACACTGGTTGCTGCAAGCAGTGTTTCTCTGAAACTTGAAAACGGCGGAAATGTTGAAGCCGCAAAGCAGGTCGGAGAAGCAATCGCAAAAGCAGCGTTAGCAAAGAATATCACTAATGTTGTATTTGATCGCGGTGGATATGTATACCATGGTCGTGTACAGGCATTGGCAGAGGCGGCAAGAGAAGCCGGCTTGAAATTTTAGGAGGTAGCGCTAATGGAACGCAAACCAAGAAGAGATCAACGCGAAAAAGAATTTGAAGAACGCGTTGTCACAATCAACCGTGTAACAAAAGTAGTAAAAGGTGGACGTCGCTTCCGTTTCGCTGCACTTGTAGTGATCGGTGATAAAAAAGGACGTGTCGGTTTCGGAACAGGTAAAGCGAATGAGGTTCCCGATGCAATTAAAAAAGCAGTAGAGGATGCTAAGAAAAACGTATTCAATGTACCTGTGATCAACGGAACTATTCCTCATGATATTATCGGAACTTATGGAGCAGGTGAAGTATTTATTCGCCCGGCTTCCGAAGGTACCGGTGTTATTGCCGGCGGTGCTGTACGTGATGTATTAGAACTTGCCGGAATCAACGATATTTTAACAAAATGTATCGGAAGCCGTACTCCAATCAATATGGTACGCGCTACCGTGAATGCGTTAAAGAGTTTGAAGACGATTGAGGAAGTAGCTGCGCTCCGCGGCAAAAAACCGGAAGAAATTCGCGGTTAATAGGAGGAATAGACATGAAATTACATGAAATGAAATATACGGAGGGTGCTCGTCAGGAACGTAAACGTATCGGACGTGGCCCTGCCTCCGGTAACGGTAAAACAGCCGGTAAAGGCCATAAGGGACAGAAAGCACGCAGTGGCGGCGGTGTACGTTTAGGCTTTGAGGGTGGTCAAACACCGTTGGCTCGTCGTTTGCCGAAACGTGGTTTTACCAACTTCACACGTAAAGAGTACGCAATCGTTAATGTGGAAAGTCTGAATCGTTTTGAAAACGGTACAGAAGTTACTCCGGAATTATTAATCGAGTGCGGTCTCGTAAAAAAGGAACTTGACGGCATCAAGATTCTGGGACAGGGTGAATTAGAGAAAAAACTTACGGTAAAGGCAAATAAATTCTCAAAGAGCGCTGTCGCTGTAATTGAGCAGGCAGGCGGTACTTCCGAGGTTATTTAATATGTTTGCGACATTTGTAAGTATGTGCAAGAATAAAGAGATTCGTAATCGTATTCTCTTTACGCTTGCCATGCTGTTCATCTTTCGCTTCGGAACAGCAATCACTGTTCCGGGTGTAAATACTGCAGAGCTGTTAAGCGGTGCTGATGACAACTCCCTGATTGCGATGATGAACCTATTAGGCGGCGGCGGATTAGAACAATTATCCATCTTCGCTTTGGGTGTAGGTCCTTATATTACCGCATCAATCATCATTCAGCTTCTTTCAATGGATGTAATTCCACCGTTGACTGAACTTGCAAAAAGCGGAGCGACCGGCAGAAAGCAACTGGATCGCTATACTCGCTATTTGGCAGTTGTGTTGTCATTTTTCCAGGGCTTCACAATGGTATTCTCTTTCAGTAAGACGTATCCGACCTTGTTGGAAAGCAATGCTGTATTTGCACAGTGCTTCTATATTTCAACCTTGTTGACAGCAGGTTCTATGTTCCTGCTGTGGATCGGCGACCGTATTTCCATGAAGGGAATCGGAAACGGTGTATCCATTATCATCATGGCGGGAATCGTTGCACGTTTGCCGCATCAGTTTACATCGGCATATCAAACGCTGGTCGGTTCATTAGACAGCAGTGCGATGTTCGGCGGTCTGTTGAATTTCGGTTTATTTATTCTATGTTATGTATTAATTATGATATTTGTCGTATTTATGCAGCTGGCAGAGCGTAAAATACCGATTCAATATACAAGCAGTACCGTACAAACGCGTAAAAAAGATATGACTTATCTTCCGTTGAAGATAAATTCAGCCAGTGTCATTCCAGTCATTTTTTCATCCGCTATTATGGTAGCACCGTTACAGATTGCCCGCTTCTTCTATGCAGAGGGATCTGATGTATTGGTTACGATGACAAAATACTTAGGCTTGACGACACCGATCAGTCTTGTAATCTATGTGGTTTTAATTCTGATGTTTACCTTCTTCTACACGAAGCTTCAGGTTGATCCGGAAAAGATCGCTGAAAATCTCGGTAAATCCGGAACTTATATTCCGGGGATTCGTCCGGGTACGGAAACAAAGGAATATATTACAAAAGTATTAAACCGTATCACTGTCTTGGGTGCTATCGGATTGGCGTTCATCGCCGTATTACCGCATGCATTGCCATTGTTTACTGCATTACCGCAGTCAATGGGCTTGGGCGGTACCGGTATTATCATCGTTGTCGGTGTAGCTATGGAAACCGTAAAACAACTGGAAGGACAGTTAACACAGAAATCTTATCGCGGCTTTATGACTCGTTAAGAGGTGAGTATTATGAATATTCTGATTATGGGTGGCCCCGGTGCCGGAAAAGGCACTATGTCAGCTAAAATTGTAGAGAAATTTAACGTCAATCATATTTCGACAGGAGATATTTTTCGCAGTGAAATCAGTAACGGAACTAAGCTTGGCTTAGAAGCAAAAAGCTATATTGATGAAGGCAAGCTTGTTCCCGACGAAATAACCAATTCCATGGTAAAGCATTATTTAGAAAACTTGAAGGATAAAAAATCTGGCTTCTTGTTGGATGGTTATCCTCGTACCTTGGATCAGGCAAAAGCATTCGATGCTTTGTCAGCCGGAACTGACTTGGCGATTTCCATCGTACTTGTGATGGATATTCCGTTTGAGGTTTTGGCACAGCGTGTAACAGGCAGACGCCTCTGTAAAGAATGCGGTGCGATTTATCACATTGAATCAAACCCATCTAAACAGGAAGGCTTATGCGATAAGTGCGGCGCTTCATTGTATCAGCGTAAAGATGATACGATTGAAAGCCTGCAGGTACGTCTGCAAGAATACCAAAATCAAACACAGCCGGTCTTGGATTATTATGAGAAAAAAGGGCTGGTTCAAACAATTGATTCCAATCAACCGATTGAAAAGGTTTGGGCAGACGTTGAAAAAGCTTTGGATCAATAATAAATGATCAGGCGAAATGAGTGATAGAATGCAGGTGTCAATCACCTGCCTTCGTTCACCATATATCGATCTTATATGACGAAAGCTGTAGTTTAGATACCGATTATCGGTGTAAATGAGCGCCGAAACTGAAAATCTTTCGTGATTTAAATATGCAAATGCTGGAAAATGCATATGAAATCTGATATAATACACAGAGGTAGGTTTTTTATCATCTACCGGGGAAGTATCTAAACGATATCTTTCTAATCACAAGACAAGCAATTATCAATAAGGAGGAACATCCGGATAATGGGTAAACAAGATGTTATTGAGATCGAAGGCGTAGTTGAAGATACTTTGCCAAATGCACAATTTAAAGTGAAATTAGAAAACGGACACGAAATTTTGGCTCACGTTTCCGGTAAAATCCGTATGCATTACATTCGCATTTTACCGGGGGACCGTGTAACTGTAGAAATTTCACCTTATGATTTAACACGTGGGCGAATTACATTCCGACACAAATAGTCGTGAATAAGGAGGGAAACGCATGAAAGTAAGACCATCTGTCAAACCAATATGCGATAAGTGCCGTGTCATTAAACGAAAAGGTCGCGTTATGGTAATTTGTGAAAACCCAAAACATAAGCAAAGACAAGGAAATTAATGGAGGTGTAATTACACAATGGCTCGTATTGCAGGTGTAGATATTCCACGCGATAAGCGTGTTGTAGTATCATTGACTTATATTTACGGAATCGGCCGTCCGACTGCGGAAGCGATTCTGAAAACAACCGGTATCAGTGAGGATGTTCGTGTAAAGGACTTAACTGATGATCAGGTAAATGCAATTCGCGGTGAGGTTGATAAAATCAAAACCGAAGGTGATTTGCGTCGTGAAGTAAACTTAAACATTAAGCGTCTGATGGAAATCGGATGTTACCGTGGAATCCGTCATCGTAAAGGATTGCCGGTACGTGGACAGCGTACAAAGACAAATGCTCGTACTCGTAAGGGTCCGGCACGTGCTGTCGCAGGCAAGAAGAAATAGGACGATAGGAGGGAAAAACGATAATGGCAAAAGCGAAAACAGGTGCGCGCAAACGTCGTGCACGCAAGAATATAGCGCGCGGAGTTGCACATATTCATTCAACTTTCAATAATACGATCGTTACTATTACCGATGATAACGGAAATGCAGTGGCATGGTCCTCTGCCGGAGCGCTCGGCTTTAAGGGTTCTCGTAAATCTACTCCGTATGCCGCACAAATGGCAGGAGAAGCCGCAGGTAAGGCAGCGATTGAAAATGGTATGAAAACTATATCAGTAAACGTGAAAGGCCCGGGTCCGGGTCGTGAAGCAGCGGTAAGAGCGTTACAGGTTGCAGGTTTGGAAATCACCATGATTAATGATGTTACACCGATCCCGCATAACGGATGCCGTCCGCCGAAGCGTCCACGTGGTTAAGAAACCTTGATTGAGGAGGTAATAGCATGGAAAAATTCGAACGTGCAAATTTTGAAGTCAAAGAATATGTAGAATCTGAACACTACGGTAAGTTTGTATTTGAACCTCTGGAAAGAGGATTCGGAGTTACGATTGGAAATGCACTGAGACGTGTTTTGCTCTCCTCGTTACCGGGAGGCGCCGTATTTTCAATTAAAGTTGATGGCGTATACCATGAATTTACTGCGATTCCGGGAATTGTTGAGGATGTAACTGCAATTATCTTGAATATCAAAACTTTGATTATGACTATTCAAGATGACGAAGTATATACATTACGCATTTCTAAACAAGGCGTCGGAGAGGTTACCGGTGCAGATATTATCTGTCCGGACGGTGTGGAAATTTTGAACAAGGATTTACATATCTGTACTCTTGAAGAAGGCGGTTCTTTAGAAATGGAATTGCAGGCACGTGTAGGACGCGGTTATGTAAGTGCCGATACAAACAAATCGTTGTATCAGAGTCAAAATCAACCGTTGGGAACGATATATACTGACTCCATTTACACACCGATTAATCGTGTATCTTATAATGTAGAGCCGACTCGCGTTGGACAAAATGCAAAATATGATAAGGTCGAATTGGAAATTTGGACAAACGGTTCCATTTCTCCGATAGAATCAATTGCCTTAGCAGCGAAAATTCTAATCGATCACCTAGAGCTTTTGACAAATGTTCATGAGCAAGTAAATGAATTGGACTCCATGATGAAAGAAGCGCAGGGTGAAACTCAAAACAAGGGCTTAATTATGATGATTGAGGATCTTGATTTATCTGTTCGTTCCTATAATTGCTTAAAGCGTGCAGGAATTCAAACAGTAGAAGAGTTAACTCAAAAGACGGAAGATGAAATGATGAGAGTTCGTAATTTAGGTAAGAAATCATTAAAAGAAGTCAAAGATAAAATCTATGATCTGGGGCTGAGCTTCAAATCATACGAATAGCGCAAAAGGGAGGTTAAATACCATGTGGAATCGTAAATTAGGACGTACTGCCGACCATCGTAAAGCAATGTTGCGCAACATGGCTACATCTCTGATTATTAACGGTCAGATTGAAACTACAGAAATGAAGGCAAAAGAGCTTTCTGCAGTTGTAGATAAATTGATCACTTTAGCAAAACGCGGTGATTTACATGCACGTCGTCAGGCGGCTGCATATGTACGTGATGTTGTAGCGGATGAAAAAACAGGTCAGACAGCTTTACAGAAATTATTCACAGAAATCGGTCCGTCATATTCAGATCGTAACGGTGGATACACAAGAGTAGTAAAGACTAGATTGCGTCGCGGTGATAGTGCCCCGATGGCAATAATTGAATTAGTTTAAAAAATTAGCCCGATTCGGGCTTTTTTATTTGGGGAGGAGATGTATTAACTGAAAATACGGATAAATCATCATAGAATATGGTGAAATTGAATGTTTTTATGATTCTAATACAGAATAATTTCTTATATGTGAATGAGTGAATAATGAGTAAAAATTGATTATTCTTAATAGAACTGTGAAATAAATCGGTGTAATTCTTTTGAAATATGCTATAATCATAATATATAATTAATGTTAGTTTGGAAATGAGGGAAAGCGTGAAAAAAAGAAGACGTAAAATCAGAGCCAGAGCAGTATTCAGCTTGTTTGCCGTTTGTATAATTATTATTGCGGCAATATGGTTTTTTGTTAATAAACTCGATGAACAAGACGAAATTATCACAATCAAATTAAAAACAGAAACAATTAATTTGGATCAAGGTGCTGATTTCAATCTTGATCAATATATTGATCAGGTGACAGATAAAAATGGTAATGAGCTCATTTGGAGTGAGACAAAAAATATCCAAGGAACATATTGGATAAGCGAACAGCCGAACACCGATATTCCCGGGAACTATGAGTTAAGTGTTTTTGCATTGACCAAAGAAAATCAGCTCGCAGATAAGAAAATTACTGTCATTGTCAATGGACAAAAAACAAACAATGCGGATGGAACAGCAAGTGAGAATGAAAATAATAACGGTGGCTATGACAGTACGATTGATCCGAATCACTGTGAACCATACTATGTAAAGGGAATTCTGTTAGTAAACAAACGGCATCCTTTACCGCCGAGCTACGGTGATTTAGATCCACAAGCCGCAAAGGCATTAGAACAGTTGCAGAGCGCAGCGAGTGATGTAGGCTATTCTATTCCCACACTGAGTGCTTATCGCAGCTATGAGTATCAAGGAACGCTTTACAGCGATTATGTCGAGAGAGACGGTCAAGCTGAAGCTGACAGATATTCTGCACGCCCTGGTTTCAGCGAACATCAATCAGGACTAGCATTTGATGTAGGCGAACTGGATTATGATTACGGAGATACAGACGAAGGCACATGGCTGCGTGAACATTGTCATGAATATGGTTTTATTATACGCTATCCAAAAGACAAGGAAAGCATTACCGGTTATTTGTATGAACCTTGGCACATTCGTTACGTAGGAAAAGAAGATGCTTTAAAAATTTATCAACAGGGAGTTACACTTGAAGAATACTTGGGAGAAGATTAAAGGTGAAATATGAATATTATAAAAGAAATGGAATCCTATGCACAGTTGAATCATATTCCGATTATGGAGAAAGCCGGTATCGAATATCTTTGTGAGTTTATTCGAAAACATGAAGTCAAACGTATTTTAGAAATCGGTACTGCTATTGGCTATTCGGCAATTCGTATGGCAACGGTAAATGAAACTGTTGAAGTGGTAAGTATTGAAAGAGATGACCAGCGTTATAAGCTGGCACAGGAAAATATCAGGAAGGCGAACTTAATCGAGCGCATTACATTGTATCATGCGGATGCTTTAACCTGTGTAGTTCCGGGCAGCTTTGATTTGATTTTCATCGATGCTGCAAAAGCGCAATATATGAAATTTTTTCAGCGTTATGAACCGCAGTTAAACGCAAACGGATGGATCATCAGTGATAATCTGGAATTTCACGGTTTTGTTGAACATCCGGAAATTATTCGCTCTCGACACTTAAAACAAATGGTGCGAAAAATCAAAACCTATATCGAATTTTTGGAAAATAACGGGAATTACGACACGGAATTTATAAACATCGGTGACGGTGTCGCAATTAGCCGGAAAAAAGCTGAAAAATTATGAATTTACCTGTTCAAAAAAACGTACAATGTGGTACAATATTGATAAGAAAGTGGTGATATATGATGAAGAAAATCATACCCGTATTAGCTGTACTCGGCAGCGCTGTAGCCTTTGCGGTTTACAAGATGAAAAAGGAAGAACAAAAGCAGTTAATGGATCTGGATGAAGGATTGTTGGAAGACGATCAAACTCCGGATTTTCATCGCGATGAGCCGGTTGTCCATAAGCCGATTCAAAAGCAGCTTGCAGAAAAAGAAATCGTTCAAGAGGAAAAGCAAATTGAAATTCCGATTGTAAAGGAAATTGAACCTGAATTCGCACCGACGGAGAAAAGCGTAGAGATACCGGTGAGTGATATTCAGCAGCTGTTAAAGGAAACTGCACAAGAGGATCTCACAGCACCGCTTCCAGAAGTTGTTGAGCCTATTATGCAGGAACCGATTACTCCAGTCGCTCCGCTGCCGATCAAGCAGGAGCCTGTAACAGCACAGGAACCAATCATAATGCAGGAACCTGTTAATGTGAATGAAACGGAAACAGAACCGGAAAAAACAAATGATGAGGACAATACTTACAGCAACGATTTCCCGCATTTGACAAACCGCATGGTAAATGACATCAATATGATGACAAGGGATGCGATCGATGCTTTGGCAAAAGACGGCGATGTTCATGCACATGAGCGCCCGGTTCAGCATATGGTTTCTTTCCGTAATAAAGAGGATATGGAAAGCTTTAAAAGCCGTGTGATTAATAAAGGCTTTGTCATTACGAAGGGTGAAGATGAATACGATTTAATCGTACTTCATATTTCTTCCATTGATGAAGTGAAATTAGTAAATCATATTTTATATTTGGCTGATCAAGCCTATGCATTTAACGGTGAATACCGCGGTTGGCAAAGCAAGGTAAGCTATTAAGCTATGAAGTCGAAACAGGATTTATTCCTGTTTTTTTTGTGCTTTTTCTTTGCCTTGAGTGTGACTTTTTGTTTTATTTTAAAATACGCTTGTTAAATTTATAAATATCATTATAATTAAGGCTTAAGAGAAAGGAGAATCCTCATGCTGAAACAACGGTTTAATTATGTGTCTATGTTGATTACCGGGCTTTTTTTCAGTGTGTTGGGCTGTTCCTTTCTGTTTGAAAAATGGTCTCCGTGGAACTGGCTGTATTTTACCTTTGTAATCGGAGTCAGTATTGTGGGTACATTAAGGATTTTGAATTTTGCGTTAAACTTCCGTAAATTAAATCATCGTTTCAGAGAAATGACGGATGTATTGTTTTGGATTATTTTGATAATGATATCCTTGGCAAATGATCGTATGTTTTATGCCCTTTTTCCGCGAGCTGTTGGTATCTGGATTTTACTTCATGCCATAGTGAAAATCATTGTGATAGCGATTAAGATAAAGGATCATCTGTCGGGATGGCTTCATTCTTTGATTTTTTTGTTAGGGGATTTGTTTATGTCCTTCGTTTTATTGTTTATGCCTCATCGTTTTGCGTGGTTGATTGATGCGGTTATGGGTTGTTATTTTATCGTATACGGCAGTAATGTTTTATTGGATTTTATTCGTGAAGTGATACCGGCAAAGCGCAAGGAAGAGATAGAAAATAAACAGCGTTTGGCAATACCGCCTTCTATGGCGGCGATAATTCCTCCGGCTTTGATAAGGTTTATATTAAGTAAGGATAAGGATGAACAAGAACGGGAAGATTTTGAAGCAATAAAAGCAGATATACCGATTGATTTAGAGGTGTTTGTGCATATGGCTCCCAGCGGTCCCGCAATGCTCGGACACGTGGATATAGCATATCAGGGTTATTTGTTATCTTATGGATGTTATGACCCTCATCATCGACGTTTGTTGGGAACCTTGGGCGATGGTGTGGTATTGCTCGCACCGAAAAACAAGTATATTTATAATTGCTTAAAGAATGAAAATAAAGTATTGGTAGGGTTTGGCATAGCTCTTAATGAAAAACAAAAGCAAGCCTTTCAAGCTCGCCTTTGTGAGATGCTTTCTCAGCTAAGTGTGTTTGAGTGTGATGAACAGTTAAAACAAAGTGACCTTAGTTACAAAGGGGCTTGTGAGGATTATTTGTCCAGAGTGACAAGGAATGTAGAGAATGCTCGTTATTTTAAATATCGTGACGGTAAGTTTAAGACTTTTTTTGTGCTTTCTACGAACTGTGTTTATTTTATTACGCATTTATTAAGTACGATCGGTTTAAATCTAATTGATATGAGCGGTATTATTTCTCCGGGTTCTTATTTTGATTTTTTAAATAAGCAGTTTAAAAGTGATAAAAGCTTTGTAATATCACGTCATGTGTATACAAAGCATAATATGCATCTTTTTATGGAAGCTGATGAAGAGGGAGAAGATAACTGTAACTGATGAGTGTGAATAGATAAGAATTGTACGATATTTGATTTGCTTGATAAATATTAATTTCTGGCGGATAAGGGAGATAATGAGTGAGCTACGGTATTTGTTATTAAGCATTATGTGGCGTATCAGCTTATGATTTTTCATGAAGTAACAAAATATTGTTCATATTCAGCTTGAAAGTCGTGAATTGGTTGCGATGAAAGATTGCGAATGAGTAAGGATTGTTGTATAATGAAGTGAACTTTTGAGGTGATCAGCATGAAAAAAATACAGGTGTCTCATTTGTCTTTCGGCTATGATAAAGAGAAAAAGGTGATTCATGATGCTTCTTTTGCGATTGAAGCGGGAAGCTATACTACAATTATCGGTCATAATGGTTCCGGTAAATCAACGATTGCGAAATTGATGATCGGTCTGTTGGAAAGTGACTCAGGTGTAATTACGGTAGATGATTTGGAATTATCGGAAGCTAATATTCATGAAATACGTGATCGTATCGGAATTGTTTTTCAAAATCCGGATAATCAATTTATCGGAGCGAGTGTTGCGGACGATATTGCGTTTGGCTTGGAGAATCATCAAGTACCGAGTGAAGAAATGCAGGACATCATTGAGGAATTCGCTGATCGCGTTCATATGCGTAAGTTTTTAAACAGTGAGCCGACGAAATTATCGGGCGGTCAGAAACAGCGGGTTGCGATTGCCGGTGTCTTGGCAATGAAACCGCAGATTATTATTTTTGATGAAGCTACCAGTATGCTTGATCCGCAGGGAAAGGCTGAAATTAATGCGCTGATTCAAGATATTCATGCAAAAAGTAATTTAACAATCATATCGATTACCCATGATATTGAAGAAGTGGCACACAGTGATCATGTGATTGTGTTGGATCAGGGAAATATCGTATTAGACGGTACACCTGAAGAAGTGCTGTTTCATGAACAGGAATTAATTGATTTAAAGCTGGATATACCGTTTGCGTTAAAGCTTCAGCATGCATTGGAAGAACAAGGCTTACAAACGAAACCATGTACGACAATGGAAGGGGTTGTGGATGAATTATGCCGATTACATTTGAAAAATTAACGCATGAGTATAATGCGGACACACCGTTTGCGTATTTGGCTTTGGATGCGATCGATTTATCGATTGAAGAAGGAAAGATTACTGCGATTATCGGTGAAACAGGGAGCGGCAAATCAACTTTGGTCCAGCATTTGAATGCATTGTTATTGCCGACAAAGGGATCGCTTACGGTTTTGGATCGGACTATTACCGCGGATGAAAAGCCGAAGCAATTAAAGGAATTGCGTAAACGCGTTGGACTTGTATTTCAGTTTCCGGAGTATCAATTATTTGAAGAAACGATTGCACAGGATATTGCATTTGGTCCCAGGAATTTCGGAATGAGTGAAGAAGCAGCGCTGAAGCAGGCGCAGAAAATGCTTCAGGTAGTAGGCTTAAGCGAGGATTATTCAGAGCGCAGTCCGTTTGAATTATCGGGTGGACAAAAACGCAGAGTTGCGATTGCGGGGATTTTAGCAATGGATCCCGATGTTCTTGTATTGGATGAACCTGCGGCAGGACTAGATCCGCAGGGTGCCAAGGATATGATGGAATTGTTTGTTCGTTTAAATAAGGAGTATCATAAAACAATCTTATTGGTCACTCATGATATGGAGCATGTTTTAACTTATTGTGATCATGTCGTCGTAGTAGACAATGGTCATATTGCACAAACATGTGATAAGCAGCAATTTTTTAAGGACAGTACATTATTGAAAAAGCTGCGAATCAATCCCCCGGCAGTGATTCGTCTACGTGATGAACTGAATCAGCGTGGGTTTTCTCTTCCTTGTGATTTACTTGATATGGATACATTGGCAAAGGCGATTGCCGACGAGGTGAAAGATCATGAATAATATTGCGCTCGGAAGATATTTGCCGATTGATTCTTGTATTCATAAATTAGATCCACGCACTAAGATTATCGCCTTGATTTTAATGATGGTAGCTATATTTATCCCGGCTGGATGGCTCGGCTATTTGGTGATCGGCACTGCTGTATTTACTTTGACGATGCTGGCAAAGCTGAAATTCAGTTTTTTATGGCGCTCAATGAAGCCGATGTTGTTTATGCTTGTGTTTTTATTGATTATCAATGTATTGGTGATTCATGATGGTACGGTGCTGTTTACGATCGGCAGTTTTGCTTTGTACAGTGGTGCATTGTCTCAGACTTTATATATAGTTGTCAGATTAATGCTGATGATTATGCTTACAACGGTACTGACTGCGACCACAAAGCCGCTTGATCTGACGTTGGGGATTGAGGATTTATTATCTCCGTTCAAGGTAATTCATGTTCCCTCACATGAAATTGCGATGATGATTTCTATTGCTTTACGTTTTATTCCTACTTTAATCGAGGAAACGCAGCGAATTATGAAGGCACAGGCTTCGCGCGGTGTCGATATGGAAGAAGGTAGCCTAAAAGAGAAAATTTTGGCCATTTTATCACTGATCGTTCCTTTGTTTGTTTCTGCTTTTCAACATGCGGATGATTTAGCAAACGCGATGGAAGCGAGAGGTTATGTGCCTGATCGCCCCAGAACACGCTATAAGCAGTTGAAAATGCAGGGAAAGGATTATATCACGCTGATTATTGTGGTGCTTCTTCTAAGTGGTTTGGTGTCAATGGCATGGCTGTTGTAAGAAGAATCAAAGTTACCTGTGCCTATGATGGCTCTTGTTATCAAGGATGGCAGCGACAGCCTAATGCACAAAGTGTTCAGGAAGTAATTGAGGACATGCTTTCACTCATGCATAAGCGATCCGTCTTAGTGATTGCCAGCGGTCGTACCGATGCGCAAGTACATGCTTTCGGCCAGGTGTTTCATTTTGATACGGATAAGGAAATTGATTGTGACCACTGGAAAGCGGCGATGAACAGTATGTTGCCGAAAGATATTCGTATTCAGAAGGTCGCTGTAACGGACCATGAATTTCACGCACGCTTTTCTGCGATCGCTAAACGCTATGATTATTACATTACGAATTGTATAAACAATCCTTTTTATCAGCGTTATATGGCTGTCGAACGAATGCCCTTGGACGTAGCATATATGCAGGAATGCGCTCAGGTATTTATCGGCACTCATGATTTCACAAGCTTCACCAGTGCGAAAATTGATCCGCGTAAGCCCAGAAGCAAAACAATTTTTAAATTAAGTGTGGAAGAATGCAGATACGGGATTCATTTGTGCTTTGTGGGAAGCGGCTTTTTGCGTTACATGGTAAGGATGATTACACAAACATTGATAGAAGCAGGCAAGCATCAATTAAGCAAGAAACAAATTACGGAAATGTTGGAGTGTAAAAGTAAGTATGCTTGTCGTTATAAGGCGCAGCCGCAGGGATTGTATTTAACGGAGGTGTATTACGATGAAAGCGAATTATCACACGCATACGATGCGTTGTCATCATGCGATCGGCAGTGATGAGGATTATGTGAAAAGTGCGATAGCCGCCGGTTTTGATGAATTAGGCTTTTCCGATCACAGTCCTTGGAATTATCAGACTGATTTTGTTTCTCATATGCGAATGAAGCTTGATAAATTTCAAGACTATAAGCAGAGTGTTTTAGCTTTGAAGGAAAAGTATCGAGATCGAATTTCCGTTAAGCTTGGTTTAGAGGTTGAATATTTTCCGCAGTACCTTCCTTGGCTTCGTGATTTTTTGAAACAGGAGCAGGTAGATTATATTATTTTTGGCAATCATTATTATTTGACTGATGAAAAGCGAGTATACTTCGGTACGGCATGTAGCAGTCCGCAGTATTTGGATATATATTGTCAGGAGTGCATCAGTGGGATGGAAACAGGTCTTTATGCTTATTTGTGCCATCCGGAATTGTTTATGCGCGGTTATCCGCGATTTGATGAGCATTGTGAAGCGATCGCCTATCGAATTTGTGAGGCTGCGAAGCGATTACAGATTCCTTTGGAATATAATCTTGCCGGGGCAGCGTATAATGAGATTAATCAGGTTTGTGAGTATCCGCATCATCGCTTTTGGGAAATCGCGAAGGAAGTGGGGAACACGGCAATTATCGGCAGTGATGCACATCATTTTGCGGATCTTGAAAATCCTTATTATTGGGATAAGGCAGTGCATTACTTGGATGAGGTATTGGGGATTCAGCGGGTGGATCATTTGGAGTTTAAGGGATTTTAGTGTTTGAAGAGGTGTGTATCCTCTTTTTTTGTGCGAATAGGGATACGTGTTTGGCGTGTTTAAACGGCGATTAATTCGATGTTTGCTAGTCTTTCCTGCGCTATGAAGCGAAGAGTTTTGTACTCTGATACGGAGTTTGGCATATTTATTTTTAAATTTATTAAGTTTCTATTGACTTTAAGGTGATAAAACAGTACAATTATAAACGGCTTTAAATGCCTATGTAGCCCCGGAAACTACTTAGGAAAGGATGAAGATTATGCGTCAAACAACATTTATTAAGCCGGCAGAAGTGGAGCGTACATGGTACGTTGTCGATGGTGCCGGAAAAACTTTAGGACGTTTAGCAACTGAAGTAGCGTCAGTATTAAGAGGAAAGCATAAGCCTACTTTTACACCGAATGTTGATTGCGGTGACTATGTAATCGTAATCAATGCGGATAAAATCGAGATGACCGGCAATAAGCTAGATGGTAAAAAGTATTATAATCATTCAGGTTATGCAGGTGGTATGCGTGTGCGTACAGCTCGTACAATGAAGGAAAACTATACTGTTGAATGGGTTGAAAGAGCAATCTACGGTATGTTACCTCATACGAGATTAGGTGATGTGCAGCGTAAGCACTTGTTTGTTTACAAAGGCAGCGACCATCCGCATGCAGCACAAAAACCGGTAGAGCTGGTTATTAAGTAAGGAGGAATGAAAATATGGCAGCGAAGAAAAATACAGTTACTTACAATGGTACAGGACGCCGTAAAACCTCTGTTGCCCGTGTGTTCATGACTCCGGGTAAGGGTAGCATTACCGTAAACGGTAAAACTTTAGATGAGTATTTGCCGTTGGAAACATTGCGTATGGTTGTGCGTTCACCGTTAGAATTAACAGAAACTTTAAATCAGTTTGACATTAAGATTAATGTTAAAGGCGGCGGTTATACCGGTCAGGCCGGTGCAATGCGTCACGGCATTACTCGTGCGTTGATTGAAGCGAGTGCGGATTATCGTCCTGCGTTAAAGGCAGCGGGATTTGTTACTCGTGATCCTCGTATGAAAGAGCGTAAGAAATACGGTTTGAAGGCAGCACGTCGTGCACCTCAGTTCTCAAAGCGTTAATTACAAGCGTTTATCGAAAAATTTTTCAAAGTATCAGAAAACCTCGTTTTATGGGGTTTTTTGTTGCTTTATAGGATATGAAGTAGGTATAAAAAAGTTGGTGAAAAGGCTTACGTTGGTGGAATTAATGTAACACTAACGAAACAAATTGGCGTAATTCTTGGCGTAGTTTTTAGCGTAATTTTGGCGTAATCATATGCTCACTGATAATGAGAAAATATTATACAGGAATGAGAAGTTCTGATTCTAAACTTGGAGAGGATAAAGTGCAATCAGCAATCATGCAATATAGGGAAAAGGGAAAATTTCATGTTGTAAAAAATGCATAACGTAAGTAACAGGTTCCAGATAAATGTAACTTAAATTATATCAATGGGAATAAAAAAATCTGATTCAGTGAATTTCTGGAGAAATGAATTTAACCCTCTTTTCATTTTGGCATTGCAGATTAACGAAAAAGTGTGTAAAATATAACTAAAAATTGAGAGGAGTTTCATTATGAAAGTAGAAACAAAGTGCCTGCATGCAGGATATGTACCCAAAAACGGGGAGCCGAGAACCTTACCGATCTATCAAAGCACGACGTATAAATACGATTCCACGGAATTTGTCGGACAGCTGTTTGATTTAACCGCAGAAGGACACATGTATTCACGTATTTCCAATCCTACAGTAGATGCTGTAGAGAAAAAGATCGCAGCATTGGAAGGCGGAGTCGGCGCTTTGTGTACAACGTCAGGGCAATCCGCAACCTTTATTGCATTGTTGAACTTATTGGAAAGCGGTGATCATCTAGTGACATCTTCTACCATCTACGGCGGAACCGTCAATTTATTTTCCATTACATTGAAAAAATTTGGCATTGATGTTACTTTTGTGGATCCTGATGCCTCTATAGAAGAACTAAATCAAGCATTCCGACCGAATACAAAAGCGATGTTCGGTGAAATTATGGCAAACCCAGCAATGAATGTATTAGATATTGAGAAGTTTGCTGAGGTTGCGCATGCCCATGATGTTCCTTTACTTGTGGATAACACCTTTGCGACTCCGTATTTATGCCGCCCGTTTGAGTTTGGTGCAGATATTATAATACATTCAACGACAAAATATCTTGACGGTCATGCTTTACAGCCGGGCGGTGTGATTGTAGACAGCGGCAAATTCAATTGGGATAACGGTAAATTCCCGGGCTTAACAACACCTGATGCTTCTTATCATGGCATCGTATATACAGAAAGCTTTAAAGAAAGTGCTTATATTACCAAAGCGCGCGTACAGTTAATGCGTGATTTAGGTTGTTATCCGGCGGCGCATTCTGCTTTTCTGTTAAACCTTGGCTTAGAGACACTGGCTGTTAGAATGGATAAACATTGTGCTAACGCACAAATCGTTGCAGAATACTTAAAGGATCAACCGGATGTAGAATTCATTCATTACCCCGGTTTAACTGATGATACTTATCATACGCTGAAAGAAAAATATTTACCGAAAGGTTGCAGTGGTGTCATTTCCTTTTCCATTAAAGGCGGCAGAGAGCGTGCGGCAGCGTTTATCGATCATTTGAAGATGGTTTCTTTAGAGGTACATGTAGCGGATATTCGTACCTGTGTTTTACATCCGGCCAGCTCTACTCATCGTCAGTTAACCGATGAACAGCTAGCTAATGCAGGTATCACACCGGGACTGATTCGCTTATCTTGCGGCATTGAGCATATCGATGATATTTTAGAAGACTTGAAAGGTGCCTTTGCGGCGATTGCATAATGCCGATCAATATTCCCAGTGATCTGCCGGCAAAAGGGATTTTAGAAGGAGAAAAAATCTTTGCGCTGGAAGATGATGTTGCTAAAAAGCAGGACATTCGTCCATTAAAAATTGCGATCTTAAATTTAATGCCGAAGAAGATAGAAACAGAAACACAAATATTGCGATTGATCAGTAAATCACCGTTACAAGTTGATATTGATTTTATGAAAATATCTTCTCATATCTCTAAGAACACAAGTGAAGATCATTTGGTCAAATTTTATGATGACTTTACATTGTTCAGGGATAAATATTATGATGCCTTAATCATAACAGGAGCGCCCGTTGAGCATTTACCGTTTGAAGAAGTGGATTATTGGGAAGAACTTTGTGAAATCATGGAATGGAGTAAGCACCATGTGTTTTCCGTTCTTCATATATGTTGGGGGGCGCAGGCAGGATTATATTATCATTACGGAATCAAAAAGCATCTGTTAGCGGAAAAGATGTTCGGTATATTCCCACAGCGCTTATGCGATGAATATAATTTTTTAACTAATGGTTTTGATGAAATTCATATGACACCGCATTCTCGCCACACCGGTATTGATGAAAAAGCATTAGCAGATGTGAAGGAATTAGAGGTATTATCTGAAAGCCTTGTTTCAGGTACTAATATATGTGCTAAAAAGAATTTCCGACAAATTTTTATTTTAGGACACCTTGAATATGGAGTCGAAACCTTGGCACAGGAATATTTCCGCGATAAAAAAGCAGGTAAACCGATTCATATTCCCTATAACTACTTTCAAAACGATGATCCTCATAATGAGCCGATCTTATCATGGCGTTCTCATGCGAATTTATTGTACCGTAACTGGCTTCATTATGTGTACCAAATGACTCCGTATGAGTTACATAAAATCGAATCTTTATAAATAAAGGAAAGCTGAAATCGTTGAACACAGGATTGTGTTATTCAGTTATTTAACAAACAAGTTCCGTTAATTCGGAGCTTTTTATGTTTTACAACTGTTTCCGCAGGGATTTTGATCTTTCTCATAAGACAAGATACAAAAAAGACAATATCTCCGATAGGAAAATATTGTCCTTAATCTTTTTTGTAATTATTTACAAGATGCTCCGTTTGCTTCTGCACTCTTAACGAAGTCGCTTAATTTGCTTTCGCCAGCTTCTTCAAGATTCAAAATCTTTTTCGCTTCATCACTTGCCTTATTGATATCGATTGCGACCTTCATAGATAAGTTACCGTCTTTCAGGTCGGTAGTAACATCTATACCTTCACCCTTATCAACACCGATTTGTTTTAAAGCAGCTGTTTCCATCTGAGCTTTCATATCATCTGTGATGGTACTTTCATCAACACCCATTGCAGATAGTGGAAAAATTACTGTAACATCTAACTTGTCGATGATATCATCAACTGCAGATGCACCGATTTCCATTTTGACACCGGATTGCTCAAGTGTACACACTTTAGATTCACGATTTTCAGCAGTACCCTTATCCTCTTCCTTTTTGCTTCCGCAGCCTGCAAGCAATAAGCCTGCACATAAAATAACCATTAATTTCTTCATACTTTCTTTGTCCTCCTCATTCACCATAATCAATGGTAACATAAACAAAATTAAGTGTTTACTTTATTTTGTTGTTATTATTATACTGCCGGATGAATGAATTTGGCAAGAATAGACATAATTATTTAAAAAATATACTAAAAAAAGTCAATTAAGTACAATATTAAGTTTAAAGATGCCGGTTCTTTTTTTATAATCTCCTTTGTTTTACGCACTCTACAAACTGAATTTTAAAACCTGAAGCATAAAATACTTTTGTTTGCCTATTTCTTTTCTTATATGATGCATAAGCTATGATAGGATGTGATAGAGTGGATCAAAAGCGTTGTGAAGCAATACAGGCAGTAAAAAATAAATATTGTAATTGGTTAATGTCATTAAAAAATGTTCATTGTGTCGCTGTCGGATTTAAAGAAAAAGATGGGAAAACAACCGATGAGCCGGCTATTGTTGTATTTACAACTAAAAAAGAGCCTAATCAAGATTATCCTAAGAACGAACGAATACCGGCGTATTTAGACGGAATACCTACAGATGTGGTTGAACTGCCTGATTTTCAAACATATCAGGGAGAACAAGGTGCTGTCGAAAATCAAAATAAATTTCGACCGGTTCCCGGAGGTGCTGAAATATATATGCCGAACAGTCCTTTCAGCGGAGGTTTTTGTACATTAGGGATGTTTGTACGTTCAATAAGACCACAGGATAATGAAAATGATATTTATTTATTAGCGAATGCACATTGTTTTCCCAGACCGGATCAATCAATCTTTCAGCCGGAGTCGCATGAAAGTCAAGATTTAATTGCTTATGCGAGCAGAACAGTAAATTCTGAATTGGTTGATGGCGGAATTGCGCAAATGTTGAATAACAGCGAAGCATTGACTACCGAAATTGTGGGTATCGGCGCACCGTTGGGATCTTATGATTTAACGATGAATAATATCGGAGATTTAGTTATAAAAAGTGGCAGGACCACTGGTACAACGGTCGGAAAGATTGCTTATTTATATGCGGACGCTGATGATAAAAGAGATCAAATTATTATCGCTGATGTAGAAACGATGTTTTCCGATCACGGAGACAGTGGTTCTGTTGTATTGATGCAGGGCGGTGAATATCGTCACCATGTGATAGGCTTATTATGGGGGGGCGCATTGAATTATACCATTCTTTCACCGATATTTGCAGTATGTGAGGAATTGCAGGTGTCCTTAATTACAAGTGAAAACAGCAGTGTTTCTTGATGAAACCGATAAAATAAAAGGCGATGATCGAAGCGTGCAGCAGTTTTGTCTGAGAGCGTTTTGATTATCGCTGTTTTATTATCCATCTGATTTAACGGTTGGTTAGTTTATTGCGATTGTGACCTATTGTTGCGGAATGAGCGGTAAATGTTTAAAGCAGTCGACCGTCCCATTGTTTCAGCCAAAAGCGTACGCTTCGAGCCATTTCTTTACTGAACGGTGCGCCGGTTTTACGGGCATAAAATTGTTGAGCAAAATTCTTTGCTTGATATGGATTTTGCGGATTATAATTTTTTTCTTCATCTTTAAACATCGTATCAACTTCAGAATTATTGAGTTCTCGATACTGATCTTCAAACACAATAAACTCTTTATCAAAGCGTTTCTTAGGAATTTTAGGATAGTTATCGGGATAATATCCGTATACCAGCATACCGATCGGCATCGTATACTGAGGCAGCTTTAGCAGTTCTTTTACTTGTTCTCCGTTTTCCATAATATCACCGATATAACAGGAACCGATATTGAGTGATTCTGCCGCAATCACGCTGTTTTGTGCCGCTATCATTGCGTCTTGGATTGCGAGCAGTAAATCGCTTTCCTGCGGAGCTTCAAATTGAAAGTCCTTGTCCTCACAAAATTGCTTGACATTATTTTTTTGATAATAGGTAAACCACTTATGATGGTCAGCCACAAAAACAATCGCTAACGGTGCTTTAGCAATAAATGCTTGATGATCACATAATTCACTAAGGCGCTTTTTATTTGCTTGATCTTTAATTACAATCATAGAATACAGCATTTGATTACCGGCAGTCGGTGCGCGCATGGCAGCTTGGATAATTGCATTTTTATCTGTTTCATCGATTGGCTGATCCTTGTAAACACGTAATGAAATACGATTCACTATTGTTTGCAGTACATCATTCATAATTACCTCCTTATAGTATTACATTTATTTGATTCTGTTTTTTTGATTATGAATGTTTTAGATCCAGCCGAAGTGCTTGCAGGCAAGAAATATACCGTCATGATCACTATCGGCTGTGATATAATCAGCTTCTGCTTTTACTTCCTTTACAGCATTACCCATCGCAATCGCAAACGGTGCCGCCTTGAACATCTTACGATCGTTCATACCATCACCGAATACGACAACCTGAGACTCATCTTCTCCTAGAAATTCACATACTTTTCTGATCCCTCGATATTTATCATCAGGTTCAATGATAATGAATTGATCTTCTCCATAGTGCATGATACCGATTTGCGTCAGCTTTTCCATATCCATTTTTTTCATCGGATCAGCGATAAACAGGCGCCTAATTTGTTCTGCTTTTTCGATGCGGAAATCGGTGTCTACGTGAACCTCCATGAATTCATGGCAATCACCGGCATATTCATGAAAAAGACTGTTTGGTGTAATTCGATGTAAGGAGTCTTCGCACGATAGGGCAATACCGACTTGTTTACTGATGGCTTCTTCATAAATAGTTTTTAGTAATGCTTGATCAGGGGCTTCATAACTGATCTGTTCATTATTTAAAATGATACAGTTTCCGCCTTCACAAACCATATTTTTTATGCCGATCTCTTGTTGAAAAGCCTTTGCACGAAACAATGCTCTACCGGTTGCCAGTGCTACAAAATGACCGTTATCTTGCAGTTGTGCAATTGCGGCTCTTGTACTGTCATAAATCTTTCCGAATTCTTTTGCACTTGTTAATGTGCCGTCAATATCAAAGAAAAATAGTTTTCGCATATATTCACCTCAAACTACTTCATTGTACTATAAATGACTCTCTCAAACAATATCATAGCAGACAATTCAGTAAAAATGTGTAATTTTCATCCATTACATCGCTTACGTTGTTATTTATAAAATGTGAAATTAATGGTTGCGGTGAATACAACGTAAGCAGAGAAGATAATTTCAATTTTAAGGTACTGATGTGATATCTATCTGTAATCCCTATTGTATTTTTTGTTTTATCGCACTTATTTTATAAAAGTTGAGAATGATAATTTACAAATAATGGAAATATGGTATAATACAGATGAATAGTAATAATAGGAAATTTGAGGGGTATGTGCGTATGAATAATATTCCAAAAAATAGATTAAAGCAGTTTGGTTTGTCAATAAAATGTAACAGAAAAAGAAATCTGCATCGAACGAATGCGGCGAAATGGACGCAAAGTAATTTTTGTAAGGACATTTGTTCACAGAATTTACTGATAGGCGTTGAAAAAGGAAATATCAGCCGATTTTTAGAAAACTATTCGTTGTTTGCGGAGCGGTTAGGTTTGAAAAT
>QZED01000026.1 GCA_009917405.1 bacterium c-19
AAGCAAAAAAAGATTTATATTCCACCTATGTCACATCCGTGGAAACATGCCTCTTTTCAATCTTATCTTGCGAAACAAAAGCACCGTCAATCTGGTGCTAATGTTTAACTTTTTTTGAGACATTTTCATTTTTGCTTGACAGTATAAATAAAAACTGAATAAGGTCATATATGAATCGAAAATGATAATGTCTTAATGTAATGAAATTGATTTTGTCCTAAAGGATGAAGTAAAATAAGACCTCATGAGAAAGTGAGGTTATTATGAGAAAGGTGTATCTTAGAATGAATGAACAATTAAAATATGACATTATCAAAAAACTTGTAGTTTCTAATGGTAATAAGAAAAATGCTGCAATTAAACTCAATTGCTCCCTACGCACTGTGAATCGCTTGATCATCAAATATAAAATGGAAGGTAAACTGGACTTCATTCACAAAAGGACTTGGATCTGATCTTCTCTCACATCAACTCTTATCCCAGAGAAGTAAAATTCGGTAAAAGTCCGATAGAAGAATTCATGTTCTATCATCTAAATTCCGATTTCTTAATAAAGTTAGGACATAAAAAAATTAACTCGGATAAGATCATTCTTAAGCCGAGTCTTTTAAGCAAATAAAACATAAACCATGACAGAAGAAACATCACCAAGATTATCTAAAAGGCAGATGAATATGGAATGTTTGTTTTTTTATCGTATGAAACCGGTAAAATAGATTTTAGCGGAGACTGTTTTACCACTCTTATTCATATGCAAATAACTCCAAGATCTCTTCTTTTGATAATGACGTAATATTGCCTTGATTATTTTCTACTAACATATCAGACAGTTGCTTCTTTTTTTCCTGAAGCGTTAAAATTTTCTCCTCAATACTATCCTTCATAATCAGCTTATGTACTTGCACATTTTTATATTGGCCGATTCTATAGGCACGGTCGGTTGCTTGATTTTGTGCCGATACATTCCACCAAGGATCAAAATGAATTACCGCCTCAGCTCTGGTTAAATTCAACCCTGTTCCGCCCGCTTTCAAAGATATTAAGAATACATCCGCTCCGCCTTCTTGGAATCGCTTTACATATTCTTTTCGGTTTTCTTTAGTGGTGCTTCCTGTGATTTTGAAATAGGAAATTCCGTTCAAACGAAATTCATCCTCCAGCAAATCAAATACTTTTGTAAAAGATGAAAATAACAAGACCTTTTGATTATTTTGTTTATAGTTATTAATTAATTCTAAACTTGCTTTCAATTTAGATGATGCAGTTTCAATGTTCTCATAAAGCATGCGTGGCTCACAACAAATCTGCCTTAGTTTTGTAAGCATAGCCAAAATCTGAATCTTATCAACGACCTTTTCTTTAAACAACCCCTGTAGTTCACTGTTTACCTGAGCCAAATTGGCAAAGTAAATCTCGCTTTCTTGCTGAGTAAAAGGAATCAGCTGCGTTACTTCTATTTTATCCGGCAATTCTGATAAAACATCTTTTTTGTTTCTTCTTAATATAAACGGTGTCACCAGCTTTTTCAGTTTTTCAGCAACTTCCTCATTGTTGTTTTTAATAATTTTAGTTTCATAATGCTTTTGAAAATAGTGATAGTTGAATAAATACTGAGGCATTAAGAAATCAAAGACAGACCAAAGTTCAGCTAATGAATTTTCTATTGGGGTTCCTGATAATGCCAACCGATGTTTCCCGTTTAACAGCTTAACGGATTGCGCATTCTTTGTTTTTTGATTCTTGATATACTGTGATTCATCTAAAATAATATACTCGAAATCTATTTCTTCATAACATTCAAAATCACGACGCATATAATCATAAGAAGTAATCAATAACTGGTATTGATTATAAGTTAAAATCTCATGTTTTCTTTTATCCGCATTTCCCTCAATGCATTTTGCTTTTAAGTGCGGAGCAAATTTGTTTACTTCATCTTCCCAATTATAGATCAACGATGACGGACAAATAACGATACTGGTCTTATCAGCTGCTATCTCATCAATTAACGCAATAATCTGCAGCGTTTTGCCTAAGCCCATATCATCAGCTAAAATACCGTTAAAGCCATAATAATGCAGTGTTTTCAGCCATTGCAAGCCGTCTTTTTGATAATCTCTTAAAATGTTTTGATAATGCGGTGTAATAGAATAAGTATGATGCAGATTTTTATCAAACCGGTCAATTAACTTAGTAAAAGACTGCTTACGATTCATTTGAATATGTTCATATTGGTTCGCATCATTTTCAATACTAAATGCACGATTTTTATGCAATTTAATCATTCCGTTTTTAATATCTCTTGGTTGTAAATGGTAATTATCAATCAAGCTGGACAATTCTTCTAATTCAGGTGATTCCAAATATAACAATTCACCGTTTTTTAGCCGATAGAATTTCTTTTTTTGTTTATACTGTTCTAACACCTTTGCAATTTCTATTTTAGGTATATCAATACTTTCGATATCTAACTCTAACAAATCGTTTTCAATTTTAACCCCTACACTGAGCGAATAATTGACCGATCTGCCGATTTTCCTTAAGGCATCTGTTACATAAATCTCTGCATATTGTTTTAAGAAATCCAATCCCTCACGCATAAATTCATAAGTTTTTTGACTGTCTATATCCAAATAAACAAGATGAGTTTCCCGATCCACAGTTCCGATGCTTTGAAAATATTTCTCAATTAAATCTTGACTGTAATTTGTAGTAAATCCATTTTGGAAGGCCAATATTTTATCTTGATTTTCATTTATATAATAAATTTTAAAAACGATTTTGTTATCATCCTCAATATCGCCGTATATCTTAATATTCTCATATTCATATTCATTTTCTTTATGTTCATTCAAATGCTTTATATGGAAATAATCTTTTACCGGATATAAAACATACTTATAAAATTCTTCAAATTTAGCTTTAGGAATAACCAATTCTTCCTCATAAAAGCTTTTTACAAGTTTGCAGCATTTATAATCCTGATCTAATAAGAGACGTTCAACTATTACCAGTGTACTTTCATCGCTTACATTATAAAGATAATTTTGCCCATAAAAATAGCATTCATTTAATCTAATAATATAATATTCATCTTCTTCGATGATTTCTGCTTCAATCTGTCCGTTTATTTCACAGAGGTAAGCATTGTCAAGATCATAATCTTTATATAAATCGTAAAAATCATCAATATTTAAAGTTGATATAAGAAGTTCCCTTCTCAGATCAAAACCGAATTCATTATAAAAATATTTATCCATCATCGGTTCATTATAATCGTAAAATGATTTGTTTATAAATTCAAGCTGCCGACGGGCAAAATCAGTAAATGCCTGTTCATTATGAGTAAACGCTAAGAATTTACCGTATTTGATATATTCTTTTTGTTCAATGCTATCTAAAAAATTACCGATATTTTTTATTATATAGGTATGATCGTTACCGATCTTATATTCAAGATGAATCTCTCTGCCCTTGAAACATAACTTAGGATGCAGATCATACTGCTCCTGTGAAATCATAAAAGACAATTCATTTTCATAGCTACGCTTTTCACTTTCGATCATCTTTTCACTTTGCACGGACAGCTGAAACAACCGTTCTCTGTATCTTCTTTTTGCTGCTTGTTGCTGCCTTAATTCTTTATCCATGTATTTGGTTTCTTCAAATGCAGAATCTGATTTTATATAGTGAAACGGATATTCATCAATCTCAAGATCATTCAGTTTTAACAATACGGCACCGATATGAGCACACGGACTGTTTTCATCACACCAAATGCAGTCGCATCCGTAGCTGATAAAGTGATACTTATAATCATAAAGGAAAGCCACTTCGTACTCTTCTCCTAACACATTCACAATCGCACTTACATCGTAATATGCAATATGATTATTAATATGAATCTCTTGTACATTATCATAATTATCATAGCTAAACGAAAGTTGATAGCTGTTTATATTGGAAATGATCTCTTGTAAATTAAATTTATCAAATAATTGCATACTTTCCTCCGTTATTTCGTTCGCATGATTGGCGTAAAGTCTTTATTGTTTTCAGTTTTCAAGCTCACTTACGATTATAAAGTGTATCAGGCAGCAGGATTTATCATTTTCATAGGATATAATTATTGTACCATATTATAATATCAAATGTAATAGAATTAAAGAAGCTTGTTTATTGAATGTACATGGTAATACTACATAAGCGGTAAAACTTCTTATATAAATAATCGTATTGTTTCCTTTAATTCATCACTGAATTCCTCTAAGTCTTCATATTTAATTGCACCCTCGTAAAGCAAGGAAGTGATGTTCTCAATCAATTTGGAGCGTCGCATTTCTGCAACAACTCCTACTTTATGTTTATCATGCTGAATTCGCTCATGAAGTTTCCAAAACTTTTGTGCTGACGAGTTTTTTTCTTTAAGCAACGCTATATATTCTTCATTTAGCTTATTCATATAAACTTCTTGCCATTCTACAATCTTGATTCTAAATAATTTCCAATCCGCTTCCGTATATTGCTTATTTTGCATAAGTATTCCTCCTAGTTCGCAAATCAAAATATTACATGTTTTAACCAAATGTCAATTCCAGTAATTCGTCTACAATTTCTTTACTGCATACACGCATTAAATTATCCTCTACATATTCTTTGCCTAATAAATTCATACTACCATATTCGTATTACTAAAACCGTTTGTTTTCTCCCAAGGCTTTTCATCATCGAATGATAGTTTAAGAAAACATTCATTAGTTATAGAATCCCTTTCAGGAAGCCACTCCTTAATTTTGTTTTCAATCAATGCTTTAGAGAGCTTGGTTGTACGAAATAAAGCATTCCATTGATCAGAATAAGCATTCCAATTTTCATCAACAAAAGCACTGTTTCCATCTTTTAAAGCACGACCTTGTAAAGGTAAAGCAATCAGATTGCCAAGACCATCATTAATAATATGATCCTGCATCGGTGGCATACGGTCATAATAGTGAAATGATTTTAAATTTACGGATTCAGACCCCTTTTTCAATAAAGCATTCCCAAACTTTCTAGCCAAAGCTGCGTCAATTTTCTCTTTGAAAAATATCCATAAATGTGCTCCTCGACCGGATCTTGAACGTTCTGTAAGCGAAGCAAATCCATTCAGTTTGCATATTGCTCTTAGCGTATCTACTTACGTTTTCCATTTATTATCTTGATTTGTGTAATCTTGTTTACTCACGTCTTTTTCATGATTATCAAAATCAAAAACATTAAATCTACATGTATCATCTTTTAAGAGAGGATATATGCCGATCGCATCAGAACCATCATCAGAAAGACCTTTTAAATGAGCAATGATTTACTTTATTTCAAGTTTTTTATAGATACGCTTTGTACAATCACGACATTTTATTTTACTTCCATATATTCTCAGACATCCGTTTTTCCAAAAATTACTGCATTGCGGAAAATAACCAACCTCTTTTGTGGTACGATTTACTTTTCACACACTAAATACATCGGTTCTACCCCAAAACATACTGTAAAATAAGTTTGCATCCTTGTCGGTTACTTCTCTATGTAGAATTCTTATACCTTGATTTGAATCTTGTAGAATTACATTCTCTGCTCTTTCAGCCATATCATAGGGTATATGAGCATTATCTAGCAGTGATTTCAAATAAATATTTATAATTAATCTATATTTAGGTCAATATGTTATATAATTGAATTGACTTAAGTTCAATATTGATAATTTTATACTCTTTTGACATACTAGGTGCATCAAATTTTTATCGACTTTTCAATAAATTTTGTATCATATTAATACAATTATAATAACATAACCTTCTAATTCCAGTACTTTCAATTCAAAATCAATTATGTTATTTCTGTTATTCCAACAAATCTTCTGCTTTGCAACCGAGTACTTGCGCCAAGGCAAACAAGTTGCTTGCAGTTGCTTTATTGATAACCTTTGCTCGTTGTTCATATTGTTGAATCATCCTAAGTGTTACCCCTGATTTTTCAGACAACTCCTTTTGTGTAAGACCGACTGCCTTACGCACTGTTTGTAATTTTGTAGGCAAATTCTTTCGTTCAAGTATAGAATTTGCGACATCAATAAACTTTTCCTCCGATGCTTCATGTAAAGTAGGATACAACTTATAAATCTCGCTCATCGGTAAATATTTTTTTATTTCCTTAAAACTTTTCTTTGTTTTCCATTGATAATATGCAAGTATCCAACCACACCAATATTCAGTAGAGTAATTATATTCCGTCTGTGGTGCAGGAAAATCAACATTTCTATTTATACGACTTAAAACTTCCCATACAAGTTCAGTTCCAGATAGGCCTGACACAAACTTTGGAACACCATCTGCAAATTGTTCTGCAATTCCACTTATAATAAACATATCTAGAAAATCATCCATAGAGATATTTAAAACAGTTGCTGAATAATCAAATGCTTCGCCAAGGTTTCTCATCGCATCATTCAGATAAATCTCATCGTAAGCGTACATCATCACTTTTCATTTCCTCTCTGATAATATCTCTCATATAAATACCGTTAACATCTTCTTTTTCAAGTTCTGTAAAGAAAGCATTACGAGCTTCATCATCTCTTATTTTGCGACGTGCATAGTAAATTGTATTATCAGCCAATTGGGCAGATTTAAACATTAATTGATTAAATGCTTTTTCACCTTTCAAAACGTACTGCTCTCCAAGTTTACCAAGACGCATTGCGTAGTTTAACTGAGTCAAAGAAATCTCGTTGCTTATGAAGGCTCTAGCAAATGAAAAATAAGAATCATCTGCACGATAACCGATAATCAAATCATAGTCTCTGATATTAACTAAAAAATGATCCTTTAACCACTGAACGCCTCTACGCATAACAGGAGTCGATACACGGAAACGGCGATTTTCCATGAGTAAAGCGAGCCAATGAAGGATTGTGTATTCTTCTGAGGACAAATTTAAAATCTTTAACCCAGACATATCAAGTTCATATTCGTTTGCAAAACCATCAACACCTTCATTACAAGACCATTCCTTTGCAAGTTCTATATGTTCAGTACAATAAAAACCTTGACCATAATCGTTATAAACCTTACCTTTGCCGAAAAGTGGTTTTTCAATTTTTTTATTTGAACCATGATATAAAACAATCTTACTCATAACAAGTCTCCTTTTTAAATCTCTTAAGAGTTATCTAAACAGATTATATCTCTAAAGAGTTAGTTTGTCAATAGAATCCAACTTTCATACCAGTTTTTTTCTTGATATATACTAGTTCTGTCTATCTGCTTTCTTTTTGTAACAGTAAATTCTACTTATCTTTATGTGCTTTTGGAAGTGGAATTTAACTTTTCACTTCAGAAAACAAAAGAGTATAATAATCCTTCAATCACACAGAAAAAATTCCCTCAATTATCACATGAGGAACGGCTAAAAAACAACTAGAATACCTGAAATCACAATTGGATAAAACATAAGAAATGAAGAAATATTTTAGATTTGTACTCAAGCTGTATTCATTACAAACAAAAAGTCCGTTTTACCCCATAAATAAAGGGTCTACGGACTTTTCATATCTATTCAAATTCAATCGTTCCCGGAGGTTTACTCGTAATATCCAACAGCACGCGATTCACATGCGCCACCTCGTTCACGATCCGATTCGATATGACTGCCAACACATCAAACGGAATTCTCGCCCAATCCGCCGTCATACCGTCAATTGAAGTGACTGCACGAATCGCCACCGCATAATCATAGGTACGCTGATCGCCCATAACACCGACCGAACGCATATTGGTTAAGGCTGTAAAATACTGCCAAATATCTCGCTGCAGCCCTGCCTTGCGAATTTCCTCACGCAAAATCGCGTCGGACTCTCTGACGATCTCCAGCTTTTCTTCGGTAATATCGCCAAGAATTCGAATACCCAATCCCGGACCCGGGAACGGTTGTCGCCACACCATCTCATCAGGCAATCCCAACTCACTTCCCAACGCTCTGACTTCATCCTTAAACAGCGTGTTCAACGGCTCAATCAGCTTGAACAGCATATCCTTCGGCAATCCGCCGACATTATGATGCGACTTAATCGTCTGTGCCGTCTTAGTCCCTGATTCAATCACATCGGTATACAAAGTACCCTGCGCCAACCATTTAATATCCTCACCCTCAACCAGCTTCTTCACTTCCTCGTCAAAGGTATAAACAAACTCATTACCGATAATCTTGCGCTTCTGTTCCGGATCAACAACCCCGGCAAGCTTGCTCATAAATCGTTCCTTCGCATCGATCTTCACTAAATTAATATTCATCTCACGCCCGAAGGTTTCCATTACACTTTCGCCTTCCCCTTTGCGCAATAAACCATGATCAATGAACATACAAATCAGCTGATCCCCGATAGCCTGATGCAATAACGCCGCCACTACAGAAGAATCAACACCGCCGGATAAGCCTAACAAAACCTTATCCTTTCCGACCGTTTCACGAATCTTCGCAATCTCCATATCAATAAAATTATGCATCGACCAATCCGCATTCGCGCGGCAAATCTCAAACACAAAATTTTTCAACATATCATTACCGAATTCGGAATGTCTTACCTCCGGATGAAACTGCAATGTATAAATCTGCAGTTCCTCATTGGCAGTAGCCGCAAACTCACACGTTTCACTGGAAGCGACCCCATGAAAGCCCTGAGCTAAGCCATCAACCTGATCCCCATGACTCATCCACACAACCTGTTGCTTCGGCAGACCGTGGAACAGCGGACAATCCGTATCTACCGTAATTTCCTTACGTCCGTATTCCTTCGCCTCACACGCCTTCACACTGCCCCCGTTCATAAAATGCGTCATCTGCATGCCGTAACAAATACCTAAAATCGGAATACCTGAAGTAAAAATATTTGGATCACACTTAAAGGCATCCTCATCATATACACTGTTAGGACCGCCTGAAAAAATAATACCTTTCACATCTCCCATCGCCTGAATGTCCGCAAGCGACAGCGTATGCGGATGCAGCTCCGAATACACATGAAATTCACGAATTCGTCGTGCAATTAATTGATTATATTGACTCCCGAAATCCAAGACTACAATTTTATCAGCCATGAAATTACCTCCTCATATTACATGAGGTTATTATACCTTATTTTCCCTAAATAGAAAACAAAAAAAAGCAGAAAGCCAAGAATTATCCATGACTTCCCGCCGCATAAAACCGCTTTTGATATCCTGCTCTTTAAGAATTAAATCAAAAAGGCAAAATACAATACAAATACAACAACCAATGCCCAAATGATCGGACTTACCTTTTTCACCTTACCGCTGGCAGTCATTGTGAGTGCATAAGTAATAAAGCCCAATGCAATACCGTTAGAAATAGAATAACCTAAAATCATAACGATAATTGTAACAAAACCACTTGCCGCAGATACAAAGTCATCCCAATCAACACCGCCAAGCTGCTGCGCCATTAAGATACCGACAACAACCAATGCCGGGGCAGTAACTGCATTTGTGACTGCAGCCAACACAACCGGCGAAAACAATACAGAAACAAAGAACAGAATACCTGTCGTAACCGCAGTTAAACCTGTGCGTCCGCCAACCTCAACACCTGAAGTTGATTCAACGAAGGAAGTAACGGTAGAAGTACCCATAGCCGCACCGACAACCGTACCGACAGAGTCAGCCAATAATGCACGCTCGACATTTTCTAATTCGCCTTCCTCATTCACAAGACCGGTACGATTACCAACCGCAACCAAGGTACCTGCTGTATCAAAGAAATCAACAAATAGGAATGAGAAGATCGCTACAAACGCCGCACCCGGATTCGCAAATAAATCAGAGAATCCGTCTACAAACGCACCGACAGTCTCCGTCTTCATATCGAAAGTGATCCACTGCTCAGGTAACGCAGGCATACCCTCGATACCCGCAAAGCCGCAAGCAATACCAACCACTGCAGTCACAAGCATACCAATAAACACAGCCGCCGGAACCTTTTTACATAAAAGTGCCAACGTCAATAAAATACCGAATAAAGATAATAACACCGTTGGTTCAGCGAAATCACCCAACGCAACGAACGTGGATTCATTGGCTACAATAATACCGGCATTTTTCAAACCGACAAATGCGATAAAGAAACCAATACCAGCACCAATCGCAAGCTTAAGCTGCTTTGGAATCGCATTAATAATCATCTTACGGATTCCCGTAACCGAAATCAATAAGAAAACCAACCCGGAAATAAATACCGCTGCCAAAGCTGCCTGCCAGCTGAAATTCATCGTTAAGCATACAGTATAAGTAAACAGTGCATTAACCCCCATACCCGGAGCCAAAGCGACCGGATAATTCGCAACTAATCCCATAATCACAGATGCCACACCGGCAGACACCGCAGTAGCGATAAATACCGAATGTGCGTCCATACCGGAATCACCTAAAATCATCGGATTCACGCCAAGAATGTAAGCCATTGCCAAGAATGTTGTAATACCGGCAATAATTTCCGTCTTTACATTCGTATTCTTCTCCTTCAACTTAAAGAATTTTTCCAAAATATATACCTCTTTTCTCCTTCACCCTTTTTAAAAACACAAACAACTAACTTTACGCCCAAGCTTTTCACAATAACGTAAAAAGCAGAAACAGACATTAAGCAAATTAATCTGCATCTTATAAAAAACGGTCTGTTTTATTATAGCTTATTCAAACTGTACAAACAAGCAAATACAAGCAATTCTTCCAATGTAAGCGGATACGATCAAAAATTATGAAAAGATTACAAAGAAAAAGCTGTTCTTTTTAATGAACAGCTCAGTTTATTCAAGCAAGACGATCCCTTTAATACCCTTGCATATTACCTTCTTTTTTCTTTAATCGCAGTGACTCAATCACCGGGCGGACTTCATCCCAGCCGTAATCCTGTACTCCGATGACCCATGTCAAACAGCGGTGACGAAGCTGTACAACATCATATAGTAATCCTGCCGGCATCTGAAAACCAAGCTTAACCGCATCCTTGCACGCCCATGCATAACGCTGAACCAAATCCAGTGCATCCAACAATTCTTCCTTCGTGCGCATCTGTGCTTGTTCCGTCATTTTCTCTACCGATTCAAAATCTAAAATTGTCTGCATTACCATATGATTACTGCAAAGCGCACTCGGAAAATACAGGGTATCCGTCAATCCTAAAATCCACAGCAGTGTAAACGCACACTCAAAATAACTGTGATACATTTGAATATCATCCTGCTTCGGTTTTCGCTCATTTAAAAATTCAATTTCACGAATCGTAAAAAACGGAGAAGCTCGGTATGCACGAACCATTTTCTCAATATGTGCATAAGCAAGCATCGCATTGCCCTGATGTGACATTAAAAATTCACTATACACTCCCAGCAACATACATGCCACAGCACGCTTAGAAACTTCCTCAACACCTTGAAACATATACATCTTATCATCAAAGGGCGGTGCAATATTAGTAGGCGCATAAATCCCCTTATAACGAAGCACACTCAGTGAATGATGAATCCGCTTCATCGCTGCTTCATCCAAACCCAACGCTTTATTGGTGATATCGAAACCATCGACAGGATTAAAAACAGAGACCTCACTCTTTCCTTTTTTATTTAAAATCACATCACCGTAGCTATCCGAAATATCCCCGGTTTCCCAAAATATCAATGCATCCATTAAATCGGCAATTTCCATTAGTGGTAATATTTTTTCATCACGATGATTTTCTTCATAATTAAAAGTAAACACATAAGCTGCTCGAAATAAAGCAATCTGATATAATAAATTTTGCTTAATATACGCATTATGACAAGGAAGCTTGGCACTGGACGCATAAAGCTTTTGAATTTGTCGCTGAAAAGTCGTCGGATCACTAGTTGCACTGACAAACGGTATTTTTAAATATTCCTGATGGCTTAACTGCAGATAAAAACTCTGTGATTCTTTTTTCATCACAGTAATTTCTTCTTGTAAAACAGTGCTGAGCGCTGCTTCCATTCTATTAATGTCTGCATACGGTGTATAAAACGATAAAACCTCCGTTACCATCATATGCTGCTCACGTCCTTTTCCGCCTATGTTTTATTATATCATGTTTTATCCGATTTTGATTGTAAATATATGAAAAATACTGTAGATTATGCCTTTTTCAACATTTTTTCATTATTTTATTGATATGCACTTATGCGTAATCGACAAATTGACCAGCTACCGACTTATTAATCCATATAATCTTTAAACATATCATGTGAATTATCAAATATTACCGAACCCTTAATCCTTTCGGATATTTATTTTTAATCACATTACCGTCTCCTTTGCCGTAGCCGACAATTAAGGAATGCCATGCAAGAGCCACAATACCGTAATATCCGTCAATATTCAATTCTTCACCTGCTTGATAACTATGCCACTGTTCTTCATTCAATTCTAAAACCTGCTTGAAACTGTTCCGCAAATAAGCACTCATAAATAAGTGATGGTGCGGATTTAAACGATTTTTTGTCCATGTGCCGCATAAAACGCCTTGTCGCAATACATGCTGTTTTCCCATATCCACAAACATATGTTTACGATAATAGATCTGATCATCGCATACATCAAAATATCCTTGCGGCAACTCAATAATTTTAGCTAACGCAGAAAGTTGTTGCTTGCTCGGCGCCGTGATCTTTTTGTTTTTCTGTTTCTTTGTATGTGCAGTATTCAGCTTTTGAAATTTAGCGATAAAATGCCCTTCCCCTTGATCCATCGGAAAAATACGTCTTACCTTTTGATGATCCATACCTTCACAGGCAAATCCACATCTGCCAAAAGCTGCCCCGCAATCTATTTGAATAATATCCTCACGACATGATAAAATCCGACTCACGATCGCTTCATTTTCCTCTATTGCATAAGTACAAGTGGAATAAACAAGTATTCCTCCGGCTTTTAATGCATCGAAAGCAGTGTTTAATATTTCAAACTGTCGATTCGCACATGCCTGTACATTGGCGACGCTCCAACCATGCATTGCCTCATCATGCTTTTTCATCATGCCTTCGCCGCTGCACGGCGCATCTACCAAAATTTTATCAAACCAGCCGGTACAATGATGACATAGCTGATCAGCACGATTATTAGTGATAATCACTTCACCGAATCCCAAACGCTCCATATTGGAAAGCAGGATTTTTGCTCGTTTAAAATCAATTTCATTCGCAACAAGAAAACCGCTGTGATTCAGTCTCGCCGCGATTTGTGAGCTTTTACCACCCGGTGCCGCACATAGATCCAAAACCCAGTCATCACTTTGCACATCAAGAACCGTAACCGCACTTGTTGCACTCGGCTCTTGCATATAAATACCTCCGCTCACATGAAGCGGATGAGTACCCAGCTTTTGTATATCGGCATCGATATAAAAAGCTTCTTCACAAAACGGTGTTTGTTTTATATCATAAGGAAATAATTCCATGAACTGTTCCTTAGTTAATTTCAGCGGATTATAACGAACCCCGCGATACATCTCACAATCCAAAGACGCAAGAAAGGCAGGAAATTCTTCTTTTAAATAGGCTTCCATTCGTGCTAAAAAGGCTTCTTTCATATGATCCATCCTGTTATATGTCAATCTTAAACTGTCATTCTCCAGTTTTGTTTATCATCTATTATTTTAACATAAAATCACCATCTTCGTACAGAGGCTAAGGCCTGTAACCACCGTTTTCATCATATGATAATTAAGGAAGTCACATAAATAAAAAACATGATTGAGATCCTATCGATAAATAACTATACAAGAGATCTAAAAAGCGCTATACTTTTAGCATAGAATACATATAACAGTGAATCATAGACATATACTTCTATAGACATATAAAGTTTATGAATTACTAAAGAAAGAAGGCATCAAAATGATCTATTGGAAAAGAAATCATGAATATCTTGCAGGTACTACATTACGTAATCCCGATAAAGATGAATGTAATAATCTGGCACTGCATTGTGCCAAGGATAAAAATGCCGTTTTAAGCAATCGTAAACGATTGGCGGAAAAGCTACTTGTTCCGATGTCTCAATTCGTATTTGCGAATCAGACACACAGTAATCATATTGTAAAAATCACAAAAGAAGATGCCGGAAAAGGCGCTTTTGATACAAGCGATGCGATTGCGGACTGCGATGCTCTGTATACAAGAGAAAACAACTTATTGATCGGTGTATTTACAGCCGATTGTGTTCCGATCCTTTTATACGATCCGATAGAAAAGCTGATCGGCGCAATTCATTCCGGTTGGATGGGTACTACAAAACAGATCACTGCAAAAGCAATAGAACGGTTGATTCAAGAAGAAGGCTGTAAGCCGCAAAATATCCATGCGTTTATCGGTGCATCTATTGCATATCACAGTTTTGAGGTAGGTATGGAAGTTGTTGATCAAATAAAGAAACTGCCGTTTGATTGCTCAGCGTATATCACCTATAAAGAAAACAATAAAGCATTTGTCGATAATCAAGGGCTGAATTATCAAATGCTGATTAATGCAGGAATATTAAAAGAACATATTACAATCGATAAGAATGATACATTTGCCGAAAACGAATCTTTCTTTTCTTATCGAAGAGATAAAGCATGCGGCAGACATTTAAGCTTTATTGTTCGTAAAGAAACAAACTGATAAAATATCACTTAAACAACATCATAAAATAATAAAAAATACAGGAAACACTTTACTCATATGCTCCTGTATTTTTGCTTGGAATTATTTTTATACTTTCAATAAATATTTTATAATCTATCATTATGATTTACTGGGTATGCTTACTCATTACGCAATTCTAACAAGATATCGCGAAGCTCAGCCGCACGTTCAAAATCAAGTACCTTCGCTGCTTCCCGCATCTCTTTTTCAATATTCGCAAGCAGCTTTTCTTTATCCTTTTTACCAATTTTAGTTTTGCGATTCATATATTTTGCGGTCATTTCCTGTGTTTCCTTACTGCGAACAACCTCATGAATCGGCTTGATGATCGTTTTTGGAACAATACCGTGTTCCTCATTATACGTAATCTGAATACTGCGGCGGCGATTGGTTTCATCCAACGCTTTTTTCATACTGTCGGTAATATGATCACCGTACATAATGACCTTACCGTGTGCATTACGCGCCGCACGTCCGATAATCTGGATCAAGGAACGCTCTGATCGCAAAAAGCCTTCTTTATCGGCATCTAAAATGGCAATTAAAGACACCTCGGGAATATCCAGGCCTTCTCTTAATAGGTTTATTCCGATCAATACATCGTATTTCCCTTTTCGAAGATCTCGGATGATTTCGGTACGCTCAATTGTTTTAACCTCATGATGCAACCACGCTACCTTAAAATCCATTCCTTTTAAATAAGAGGTCAGATCCTCTGCCATTCTTACCGTCAGCGTCGTAATCAATACACGCTCGTTCTGTTCCACCCGAATTCTGATTTCATCGACTAAATCATCTATTTGACCGTGCGTCGGGCGTACCTCTACCTCAGGATCCAACAAGCCTGTCGGACGGATGATCTGTTCAACGACCTGCCCATTTACTTTCGCAAGCTCATAATCACCCGGAGTAGCAGAAATAAACACAGCCTGGTTGATCATTGATTCGAATTCTTCGAATCGCATCGGTCGATTATCTAAGGCACTCGGTAAACGGAAACCGAAATTCACCAATACCTCTTTACGCGCACGATCTCCGTTATACATACCCCTTACCTGCGGCAATGATACATGAGATTCATCTACTACCAACAAATAATCCTTCGGAAAATAATCAAACAGTGTATAAGGTCGCTCTCCCGGCGATCTTCCGTCAATATGACGCGAATAATTCTCTATACCGGGACAAACACCGAATTCACGTAGTGCTTCCATATCATAGCGTGTACGCTGTTCCAAGCGCTGTTTTTCCAACAGCTTTCCTTCTTGTTCCAAAACTTGCAGGCGATCTTCCAGTTCCTCATGGATTGTATCTGCCGCATGATTGATAATATCCTGACTTGTCGCATAACCGCTAGCAGGATATACCACATACACGGTATACGCATTCAGCACCTTTCCCGTCAAAGGATCACATTCCGTAATGCGCTCAATCTCATCATCAAAGCATTCGATACGTAAAATATAGGCATCGCTGTGTCCTAATCCAACCTCAATGACATCGCCTCTTACTCGAAATGTTCCACGCTGTAAATCCACATCATTTCTTGTATACTGTTGAGCCACCAAGCGTGAAAGCAATTCCTTGCGCTCGATACGATCACCGACATGTAGCGTAAAGAACATATCTCGATATTGTTCCGGATTAGAAGCACCGTAAATACACGCCACTGACGCAATTATGATCGTATCACGACGCTCTAAGATTGAATTCACAGCCGCCATACGCAGCATATCCAGTTCCATATTCGTCGTCGCATTTTTATCAATATACGTATCAGAGCTTGGTATATAAGCCTCCGGCTGATAATAATCAAAGTTAGATACAAAATATTCCACTCGATTATGCGGAAAGAATTCTTTGAATTCACTGTACAGCTGTCCTGCCAATGTCTTATTATGTACAAATACTAAGGTAGGCTTATTCACCTGCGCAATTACATTAGAAATTGTAAAGGTTTTTCCCGTACCGGTTGCCCCCAACAACACCTGCTCTTTTTTCCCTGCTTTGATTCCTTGAACCAATTCTGCTATAGCTTTCGGCTGATCACCTTGAGGTTGATATTGAGATACCAACTCGAATCGCTTTTGTTCCATTCACATCGATCCTTTCATTATGTTTAGTTTAGCTTATCTTTCACAAAAATACAATCATATTACTTATTTTCTTACAATCAGACAGCGTTATAATACAGCTGTACTTCCATCTCTGTTTCTTTTAATATCCTTTCAATAAAGAACATGAACAAAGAAAAGACCGCATTTACGGTCTGTTATTTCTTTAAGAAAGTCAAAGCTTGATTCATCTGTACATCCAAATCATCACGATTTTGATGCCACTTTTTCGCACAGCTGCTTAACAAGCTTTTAATCGTTTCCTCATTGATTTCGCCGTTCGCCTTTAACTGATGATCACTTTGATAGCGCATCAATTCCTGTGATGAGCGACGGGAAAAGTATTCATCAGTCCGATCTACCTCATAACCTAAGAATTTTAAATAGATTTGAACCGGTTTCGCAAACGGTGATACACTGTCCGCCTGATAAACGGAATTTTCAGGAATATTCAACACTCCTGTTGTAATCGCAGGATCAAGCTCCGCTTTATAATCCGGGGTAATACCTACACCGTTAATATGCTCCCCTTTCGGAGTCAGCCATTCGGCAATCGTGTATTTAAATGAAGAACCATCTTCAAAAGTTATCGGCATCTGTACTGTTCCCTTACCGTAAGAAGTCACTCCGACAGTCACTGCCTGTTTCAAATGTGCTTTTAGACAGCTGGTTAATACTTCGGAAGCACTGGCAGTATCCTCATTGATTAAAATCGCTATTTTTGAAAAAGCATATCGTTCATAATCATCATACGCTTCATGTGCCTGAATTTCACCGTCTTTTGACTGCTCCTGATAAACAACTGCGTTTTTCGGAACAAGATAGCTGGCAATCTGCATTGCCGCAGTTACATAACCACCGCCGTTGTCTCTTAAATCGATAATAAGCTTATCAACACCTTTTTGTTTAAAGTCTGCTAAATATTTACCTACCTCATCACCGCTTGTTTCCGCAAAGGTGTTTATCTCTAAAATACCATTTCCGTTCTCTACATATCCATATACAGAATCATTTACCACACTGCGCTGAATGGTCAAATCAATTTCCTTATTTTCACGCATCACAGTAATTTTCACATTGCTGTTCAGTTCTCCTTTAATCATTGCGGCAATTTCATCAATGTTCTTTCCTTTAACAGAAGTTCCGTCAACCTTTGTGATCATATCACCGCGCATCATGCCGCCTTTTTCGGCACCACTACCCTTAAATACTCGTTCAACCATAAATGATTCCTCATCAAGCGCATAGTATTGAATCCCGATTCCCACAAAATTCCCCTGTAAAGAAGACGCGAAACTTTCATATTCTTTCGGACTCATATATGTTGTATGCGGATCCCATTGATTTTCCAGCATTCCGTTAATCGCATTCGTCATCAACGTATTCGCAATATCCTTATCTTCCTTACCGAAATACCATTGATTTTCCATAATCGTATAAATCTGTTCCAGCTTCGCAAACTGAGAATTTTCGGATACCGAAGATCGATTGGTGAACCCGTGAACTAAAAAACCCGATAAGAAACAAGCAATACAAGTAAATAAAATAATGATTGCTTTACGTTTTTGTTCTTTTTCCGCTTGTATTTCATCCGGCCACTTATGTCTTTCCAAATGGTATCGGACTACTTTTTTCTCATCATTATGCTCTTCCATAATAACACCTCATTTTCATTACACATCTGTATAATCATACCACAAAATCAAATACTTTTTAAGTATTGTTTGCATTTCCTGATAAAGATTCGCTGATTTAAATCATTTACTATCCTTTTTTAGAATTGTATACATATTCATCCTCAAAAAAAGAAACATATGAATAAACCATATGTTTCTGTTCTCAACAATTACTCTTTATTTAATTTAAAATCAGCACTGCTTGAATCACATATTAAAGCTGAGCAATTTCACGTATGAATTTTCCAACATGTTCAGGCACATGAGCATCACTGGCAGTCATTATTTTTACCTTATACTGTTTCAAAATCGCAAGGAACTGTGAATTGGTTCCCATATCAGAATGATGATAGCGATAATGAATACCGGTATTATTCTCCATATAAACATTATGATCAAAGGCAGCTCGTGCAATCCGTTCATAAGTTGCACTTAAATCATAGCTCGGTTCATATCCGAATAGCTTCAACTGATCCGGATGACCGATTTGCGTAAATAAATCAGAAGCGATCATATCTTCCATAATTTCATAATAGCGACGGTAAAGGGCATCGGTATCATATACATCCCATAAGATTACTTTTGAAAAAGGCATATCATATAATAAATTATCTATAGAATGAATAGAACCGATTAAAAAATCATATGGATAAGCATTCAACACCTTCTTTAACAGCGGTTTTGACTCCGGCGCATAACATACCTCTAAGCCCCATTTCACACGAAGCGGTAGTTCTTTTTGTTTCATTTTTTCAATTAAGCGATGATAATTTGCCAACGGCTCCGGATGCTTTTTATCAAACCATTCCTTTTGGTAAGAAGAAGCTTTTTTTAAGCCCTCATACATCGGCGAAAATTCAATAAAGCGATGCGTATGATCCAGTATATGAAGCTCATCTAATCCCATTTTTACCCCTGCATCAACAAAGCGCATTACATATTCTTCACTTAACGGCCCGTTCTCCAAATGAATATGTCCATCAATTAACATTCTATCAGTTCCCTTCTGTTTGGTTTGTTATATCATAAAATCTTTATTCTGTAAATAACCGTTTTATGAATGAAATGAAAAAAAAGCAGCACAATATAGATATTGATGCATATACTGTATTATCGAAAAAGGAGGGAAACAATGACACGCTTTGATATTTTTATCAGAAAAAAACTATTAGATACACTGGCATTGAATTATTTAGAGCTTACCCCAAAACAAGAAACTATGATCCAGTCAATGATTCAGGAGATCTATGAGAATCATCAGCTGTTTCCGCTTTGTATTGAGGATCGTGTTTTGTATGTTGCCAATCAATATCGTAAGCGAATTGCTTCGCTGTCTTAATCAACATACATATTAATGAAAAAACATAAAAATGATAAATCATACAAAAAAATCGTATCTCTTTCAAAGAATACGATTTTTCCAATAGCACGACCCATAAACACATTACGATTGTCGCTTTACGTATTTTTTCAGCTGATATAAAATACCATAGCTGCCGAAACAACCAAAGCCGAATACACAAAGTGCCGTTCCTTTCAGCTTCACCGCATCAAATAATCCGTCACTGAAAGATAGAATGATTTCGTGGAAATCCTGAAGCTGACGCTGTAGCATCCATTGTAACATTTGACAGCCAACCCACATCAGCAATCCGCAAAGGATTGCCGCTGTCCCTACATACCAAGTCCATTTGACAGCACTTTGTGTTCCGATAATAATAAGGAAGAAACCAATGACCAAACAGCCAAGTGCAAGCCATTGAATGGACTCGGTTTGAATTATTCTGATAAGATTAAATACTTGAATCTGTTGATCGGATAAATGCATGTGAACATTATTAACAAGTTTAGAAACAGAATCCTGCAGATTCACTTTTGATATTAGGCGATCACTGATTTGTTCCGCCTGTTCTTCACTGATCGGAATTTGAATAGCAGAAGAGACCTTAGGAATGTATTCCTTAGAAAGTTCTTTGAGGTCTTGATCAATATCAGGCATTTCAACATTTCCGTCAATCACACCGTCTAACACTGCCGTCATATATGTATCGGAAATAGCTTTTAATTCATCGCTGTTTGCTAACTCTGCTTTGATTTCATCAATCTTATCATCGATACCATCTACATGATGATTAGCTATTTCATCCTTTATTCCCTGCGGTAAATACTGTTCCGCCTTTTCAATTAAGCTGTTATCAACATTGAGAGAATCTAATGATGACAACAACATATTGTTCATTTGTGCACTGATTTGGTCTACGACTTCTCCGGTTACAATATTTCGGGAAGTGTCATGTATAACATATAATAAGATACCGACACATAAAAAGCATACACCGCATATATTGGCAAGTATTTTCAATCCTTTCATAACCTCTCTCCTTTCAGATTCTTGTTCCTAAAGCTTCACAGCTTCTTATAAAAAACGCCTGTAATCCCTTAGGGTATTCAGACGCTTTTTCCTATTTCATACACTTAAAGCTGTTCTTTTACTTCCGCTGCGATATCCTTTGCCTGTAAATGGAATTTTTCCAATAAGGCATCCGGTGTACCGCTTTCTCCGAAACAATCCGGAATGCCCATCATAATTTGACGACACGGCGCATATTGAGACAATACCTCACTTACTGCACTACCTAATCCACCGATCACACTATGTTCTTCAATTGTGATAATCACATCATGAGTATTCGCTGTTTCAATAATTAAATCACGATCAATCGGTTTAATCGATGCCATATCAATCACTGTCACTTCAATCCCTTCAGCCTTTAATGCTTCATAAGCCTGAAGTGCTTCATTGACCATAATTCCGCAAGCAATCAGCGCTACCTTACTGCCTTTATGTAACATCGTACCTTTTCCGATCGTAAAGGAAACCTTACCTTCCTCATAAATCGTCGGCACGGCACTTCTGCCTAAACGCACGAAGCACGGTCCGTTATAACGATATACCGCTTCAATCGCTGCTTCCGCTTCATAAGCATCGGCAGGACATAATACAACCATGTTAGGAATGGAACGCATTAAGCTAATATCCTCTACTGTCTGATGACTGGCACCGTCTTCACCGACCGTAACACCGGCATGTGATGCACATATTTTCACATTCAGTTTCGGATAAGCAATAGAATTACGAATCTGTTCAAATGCACGCCCTGTAGCGAACATTGCGAAGCTTGAGGCAAACACAACATTTCCCTGTGCTGCCATACCTGCCGCAACCGACATCATATTACCTTCCGCAATCCCCATATTAAAATGGCATTCGGGACGCGCCTTTTTCGCCATCGCTGTTTTTGTCGATCCTGACAAATCCGCATCTAACACAAAGATATGGTCGTCCTGCACCACCAAACGCGCTAATGTTTTACCGTATGCTTCTCGTGTCGCAATCTTACTCATTACGCATTTCCTCCTTCCAGCTCTGCCAATGCTTTTGCGCATTCTTCTTCGGAAGGCGCAACACCGTGCCAGTTTGCTTGATTTTCCATGAAGGAAATGCCTTTACCCTTAACCGTTTTAGCTAATATCACAGTTGGTTTTCCTTTGATTTGCTTTGCCTCTTCACATGCTTGATACAGTGCCTCAAAATCGTTCCCGTTTTCCACACAGATCACATGCCAGCCAAAAGCTTTAAATTTTTCATCAAACGGCAACGGATTCATTACTTCCGTAATATCTCCGTCAATCTGTAAACCATTATAGTCTACAACTGCCAATAAATTATCCAAATGATAGTGGGCAGCCGCCATCGCAGCTTCCCATACTTGTCCCTCTTGACATTCCCCGTCACCTAATAATGTATATACGCGATAAGGAACATCATGTGCCTTATTTGCCAATGCCATACCGACTGCCGCAGAAATTCCCTGTCCCAGTGAACCGGTAGACATATCCACACCTCGTACCAATTTCATGCTCGGATGCCCTTGCAGCGGAGATCCTAATTTACGAAAGGCGATCAGATCTTCTTCTTTAATAAACCCTTTTTCTGCCAGTGTCGCATACAGCACCGGACTGGCATGTCCTTTTGATAAAACAAATTTATCACGAAGCACGTCATCGACATTGCTCTCATCCACATTCATTTGTGTAAAGTAAATCGTCTCTACAATTTCCACTGCCGATAACGATCCGCCGGGATGACCGGAACGTGCCGCTGTAACCATACGAACAATATTCTTACGAATGCGCATTGCTCTTTCCTGTAATACAGCCAAGTTTTCCATTCCATTTCCTCCTATGTTGCTTATTGCTTATCTATTATACAATAAAACGGCTTAACAAACAACCCTGATAAATAGGCAATATTTAAACTTATCGAACCGTTGTATTGAGCCATACACGATAATTTATCACAAAGGAAGATGCCCCTCTGATTTTTTCATCTTATCGTAGGAATTCACTGAATGAAAAAAATACCTCTCATGCATTTCTGCAAAAAAGGTATTTCTAATATCATAAATAATCAAGCAATTTATCACAGTCATTTGCTATTTCTGCTTAATTAACTCATTTAGTAATGAAATAGGATAGAATCAGGCTTGAATCGGTAATAAAGACAGCTGTACTTTTTGTTTTACTTCATCAACTGCGAATACATATACCTTTACAATATCACCAACAGCCAATATATCTCCAGGATGCTTAACACGCTGTCTGCTCATTTTTGAAATATGTATCAGTCCGTCTTCATGGAGACCAATATCGACAAAAGCACCGAAGTCTACAACATTGCGGACAACGCCTTCTAACTCATCTCCTGGATGCAGATCACTCAGTTCTAAGACATCACTGCGTAAAATCGGCGCATCATAACGCTCTCGATAATCACGCAGCGGCAACGCAATAATCTCTAAAATATCAGATATTGTATAGCGATCACTACCTAATGTTTCCACCAGTGAATCAATATCGGCATGTTCCACCGCAGCTTTGGCAGCTTCACTCCCCATTTGCGTAATATCGATTGACAACAGCTTTAATAACTGTTTCGTCAATTCATAGCTTTCCGGGTGAATCGCTGTACGATCCAGCCATTCCTTTCCATCTTCAACACGCAGGAAGCCGGCTGCCTGTTCAAACGATTTGGCACCAATCTTCGGAATGCTTTTTAATTCCTGTCTGCTCTGAATAGCACCGTGTGTATTACGATATTGCACAATAGATTTCGCTGTTGCACTGCTGAGACCGGATACATTCTTCAATAGTTCGGCTGAAGCCGTATTGACGTTTACTCCTACACGGTTTACTGCCTTTGAAACGACAAAATCCAAGCGCTCCTTTAATCGCGCAGAAGGTAAATCGTGCTGATATTGACCGACTCCGATTGAACGAGGATCAATCTTGATCAGCTCAGAAAGCGGATCTACGATTCGACGAGCAATGGAAATTGCCGAACGCTGCTCCACATGCAGATCGGGAAATTCTTCTCTCGCTAATTTCGATGCCGAATATACCGAAGCTCCTGCCTCTGAAACCATGGTATAGGCTACCTGTAAATGCTGTTCACGAATTAAGCCAGCAACAAATGCTTCACTTTCACGGCTTGCCGTACCATTGCCGATCGCGATAATATCAATCGGATAACGGTGTAACAAATCCAGCATAATCTCCTTTGCCTGCTTTATTCTCGCATTCGGCTCATGCGGATATATAACACTAACCTCTAGCAGCTTGCCCGTTTCATCAATCACAGCCAGCTTGCAGCCAGTGCGAAAAGCCGGATCAAAGCCGAGAATTGTTTTATTTTTCATCGGTGGTTGTAATAACAAACGCTCTAAATTCATCGAGAATACTTGAATAGACTGCTCGTGTGCCTTTTCACTCAATTCATTTCTGATCTCACGCTCCAAGCTTGGATAAACCAAGCGCTGATAACCGTCATGAATTGCTTCCTTAATCAAAGTATCACATATGCCGGCTTGTTTTTTCTTATATCGTCTTAAAATCCACTCAAGCTGTCTTTCATCATCAATTTCTATAGAAACGGAAATAACCTTTTCCTTTTCAGCACGATCGATTGCCATAATCCGATGCGGTGCCAAAGAAGTGAGTCTTTCATTATAATCATAATATATCTGATAAAGTTTCTTCTCATCCTCATGCTTCTTCTTTTCCTTTGTCACGATACAACCGAAACGATTCATCGCAGTACGAATTCGCTCTCTCACTTTCGCATCATCACTGACATATTCCGCAATAATATCTTTTGCGCCTTGGATTGCAATTTCTTCATCAGTTACCTTATCGTTAAGGTATTGTTTAACCTCAGCGGAAATATCACCGTTTAACGGACATGTAAGCATCCATTTAGCGAATGGCTCCAAGCCGTTTTCAATCGCTGTTTTCGCTCTTGTTTTGCGCTTTTCCTGATAAGGACGATAAATATCCTCAACCTGTGACAATTTCTCACAAGCCATGACCGCATCTTTAATTTCATCATTCAGCTTTCCTTTTTCTTCAATCAAGCGTAAAACATCTTCTTTTCGCTTAGCCAAATTCACCTGATAATGATACTGCTCCTGAATCAAGCGAATCTCTTCCTCATCCAATGCCCCTGTCATCTCTTTACGATAACGAGCGATAAACGGCAGTGTTGCGCCGTCTGCCAGTAAACTCAGCACCGCCTCGACTTGTGTTGTCTTTACCTGTAACTGTTTCGCAATCGGTTCAATAATTTCTCTCATACATAACCTCTCCACACTCATTTTTCATGTTATCATTATAAAATTAATCAAACAGAAACTCAAGTCATATGAAAGATTTTAGAAATTATTTATCGTGTCCATTTTTGCTGTTATTCACTATTGTTTATTGTCAATACCTCTGTTTTTACAGTTTTACACCTAAATTATGCATATGTGAATCTTTTTGCGGCTTTACTTAAATCTCATATGATAAGATAGAAATTCATTCCGCTGCAAGTTAATCATCAATCTTTCAACGAAACTTTATAATTCCCTTTTCTTTCTTTTCCGGATACGATACAATGATTATGAAAAGAGGAATTCTATGAAAACAATTCAACCGCCGAAACTGCCGGCATCCTATTTATCTACAAAGGATTTTGAAAGTTTATTAAAAGATGACCCGTATATTCAAGGTTATCATTTTCAAGATCTGTTAATTTCAATGTGCAAAGAACCGCGTATTCACTTTGACGGATGTCTGTTTCAAAATGTGGACTTTGAAGAATGTGTGTTTGAAAATATTGATTTATTAGACTGTAAGTTTGAAAACTGCGATTTATCAAATTGTAAATTCTTAGACGGAGCTTTACATCGATTAATTTTTCAAAACTGCCGTATGATGGGATGTGATTTCGGCGGCAGTGTATTAAAGAACATCACCTTTTCTCATGATAATGCCCGCTATGCCAATTTTTCTACGGCAAAGCTTTCCATGATTCATTTCAACGAAGTTCAGCTGACAATGAGCAGCTTTAACCAATGTGTGTTTTCCAAGACAGCGTTTAGTAACTGTGATTTAAAAGAAGCAGAATTCATCAACACTCCGTTGAAAGATATTGATTTATCGTCATCAAATATCGAAGGCATTACGATTAATGTAGAAAATTTAAGCGGCGTCATTGTTTCTGAAGCACAGGCACTCACGTTATCGCGCTTAATGGGATTAATCATCAAATAAACAGACAGGAACATCAGTCATAAACGGCTGAGATTCCTGTCTTTTTTACATTATGTTTTATTCTTTGCTCAATGAGTTTCTTTCGCTCTTGGGATCTTTGACAAAGAATAAGAATACGGCACCGATTAACATCATCGGAATTAAGCCCAAGATACCGAAGCGTGTCTCATGCGTCAGTTGAATTAACAGCGCTACCGCAATCGGCCCCAGTATCGCCGAGAACTTAGAGAATACGGAAAAGAAACCGAAAAATTCATTGGAATCTGTTTTATCAGGAATCAGCTTAGCGAAATAGGAACGGGAAACCGATTGAATCCCTCCCTGAAATAAGCCAACCAATACAGCGACAACCCAGATCAAATCGCGATATACCGGTATAAATGCTCCACAGATAACCACACCTAAATAACCCAAAATACCGACAAAGATCATTTTCTTTGATCCGAAGCGATCGACAAGTCTGCCGAATATAATTGCTCCGGGGAACGCAATCAGATTAATCACGATGACTACCGCAAGACTCATGACATCGCTGATCCCCATTTCCGTAGCTAAAGAGACTGCCATTTTTATTACGGTATTGACGCAATCGATATAAAAGAAGTAAGATATACAGAATAAGAAGATATTTCTGTTTTGCTTAATATTGCGAAATGTATGCCATAAGCGTGAAAAGGATGATTTTACGACATGAGCCTCTTCCTCACGATAATGAACCTGTTTTACATTTTTTAACATTGGTCTTGAATATATGAGCCACCATAATACAGCCATACCCATAGTTAAACCGCATGCCGTACGATAGCTTAAGGTAAAGAAAGGCAGTACAAGATTGCCGTCAGCGTTACCGAATAAGGTTACTAAAGCAAACGGTATAATAAAGATTAAAAACGGAATAGTTGATCCGATATATCCCCATGCATAACCGGCAGCCGATACCTTATCTACCCGGTCATCGTCACACACATCCACAATAAAGGCATCATAAAATATAATGGAACCGTTATAACCGATCATCGCAATACAAAATATCACAATCATGGTCATATAATCAATCGTCGGAATACACATCAGAAAACCGCCGACAAGACCGATGATAAGAAAAAATCGAAACAGCTTCATCTTTTTCCCTTTGTAATCAGCCAGTGTCCCGAGAATCGGTGATAATAAGGCTAAAACCAAACCGTAAATTGCATTTGCCCAACCGACATAAACACTCGAATCCTGCGGTGTGATCTTCGCAATCAATAACGGAAATATCACGGTACAGGTTGTTAATACTTGAGCGCTGTTTCCCACATCATATAAAATCCAGCTGATTTCAGCTTTTGTATATCCAAGTTTTTGCAGTATTTTAGTAAACATAATAGCTCCTTTTCCAATCAACAGCATTATAACACTTTGACTTTCAAAATGATAGTCATTACTCTATAATTCGTTTTTATTTTGTTATTATTATCCGTATACATTTTAATTTCATTCATGTTACAATGTAGAAAAGAAAGGTTTGATGCTTATGCAAAATGCTGATACTAAACTCAAAGATAATGTTAAGCAGTACATACAAATGATTGCTGAATATCCAAGGCTGTCACAAGAAGAGGAAATGAATTTATATCACCGAATCCAACAAGGTGATAAAGATGCCAAGGATCTGTTTATTCGCTGTAATTTAAAATTAGTCGTCAGCGTTGCGAAGCAATACATACGTTTTTCTGTACCTTTTATGGATTTAATACAAGAAGGTAATCTAGGTTTGATGAAAGCGATCGAAAAGTTTGATCCGAATATGGGGTATCGTTTTTCAACCTATGCGATTCAATGGATTCGTCAATCCATAAGTCGTTATATTATGGATAAGGGAAAAGTCATTCATATTCCGGTGCATGTAATCGAAAATGAATTCAAGGTTAGGAAAGCGGCAGATGCCTTATTAAAGGAATATCATAGAGAACCGACAGCAAAAGAGCTGGCAATAGAAACAGGCTTCAGTGAGGAAAAGGTTCTTGAGTTGTTAAATCTTGTTCAAGATCCGTTAAGTATTGATATGAATGTAAATGATGAAAATGAGACTTATCTTTCTGAATTAATTCCCGATCCGAATGCAAATCATATACGAAATCACATTGATAAAGTATTTATTCATAACGACATCATAAAATCATTGGCTGTTCTTAATGAACGTGAACGTGATATTATTATAAAACATTTCGGTTTGAATCAGGAGCCGGCACTTACATTGGAGGAAATAGGCAAAATTTACGGTATCACAAGAGAACGTGTACGCCAGATCGAAAGATCTGCAATACGAAAGTTGAAAGCAGCTGATGTCCGTAAATTTCTTGAAGCGTATTACCATGATTTAAAATAAAGCACCTACGCATATGAGCTATCATATGGTCGCGGTGCTTTTGTTTTTTATTAATCGATTTTGCGTTTATGGTTTACCTTCCAAAAAACAAGATAGAAAAGAGTTGATAAGGTTGTAAGCGATAAGCCCATGTAGATAAATAAGGAGTGAGAGTCTCCCGTATTCGCTCCGCCCATGCTTGTGGCAGGATTATACATGCCTTTTACCGATGTGTCATGACCACTTCCGTTAGGGTCGTCTGTATCGTTTGGATTGTCTGGATTGTCTTTATCATTTGGATCATTCCCATTCGGTTCATCAGGTTTTTCAGGATCTTCATTATCACTGAAATCCATCGTATCGTATGATAAGTCTCCTTCTACATTCTTCCCCGGTTTCCATTCTGTGATTTCTTTGATATTTTCATCAGGTTTGCCATCTCCGTCTGTATCTACATTCACATCAGGAATACCATCACCCGTACTGTCTATATCTATATCAGGTATTCCATCGCCATCCAAATCTTTATTGATGTCTGGTTCTCCATCTCCGTCTATATCAATGTTAATGTCAGGATAACCATCGCCATCGGTATCAATATTTAGTTCCGGCTTGAAGTCATCTTTTCCGATACTGTCAAATGTATACTTATTGGATTTGTAATCTCTCTTTGGTTTCCATTCATGGATTCCTACAAGATTGACTGTTGGGTTTTCTCCGTCTTTGGCGATATTTAAGTGTGGTTTGAAATCTCCCTTGTTATCGATATTGATATTGGGGATTCCGTCTCCATCGGTATCTACATTGATTACTGCTTTCAAACTTGTTCCTGTACAGTATTCCTCTAAGATTCCATTGTCTATGTCTTGTTTCACACATTTGGTTGGTTTCCAATCGCTCTTTTTTAGGATGACTAAGTTTAAATCAGGTTTGCCGTCATTGTCTGTATCGATATTCAAATCCGGTTTGCCATCACCGTCACTGTCGATGTTTAGATCAGGTATACCATCTCTGTCTCGATCGCCGTTGATCACAATCCATTTCTTTTCGTTATTTGGATCTTTCCATTTGATGTTTAAATCAGGACATCCATCGCCATCCGGATCATTGAAATCAGGGATTCCGTCTCCATCCACATCATAATCAATTTTCTTTACATTTAAATCTGAACACTTTTCTTCTGATTCATTTGTCGCATTGTCTATCGTTGTTG
>QZED01000027.1 GCA_009917405.1 bacterium c-19
ACGCTGGAACAGCTTGCAGAGCAGACGAACCTCTCCAAGTCTGCGTTGGGCAGTTATGAAGCGGACGATTTTAAGGACATCAGCCACTATGCTCTTATCAAGCTGGCGAAGTTTTACGGCGTGACCACCGACTATCTGCTGGGGCTGTCTGAAATGAAGCGTCACCCAAACGCTGATCTTGCAGACCTGCGTTTGAGAGACGGAATGATTGACCTGCTGAAAAGCGGGCAGGTGGACAATGCTCTGCTGTGCGAATTGGCGGCGCACCCGGATTTTATCAAGCTGATGGCCGACCTTGAAATCTATGTGAACGGAACGGCGGTGAAGCAGGTACAGAGCGCAAACGCCATTGTGGACGCTATGAGCGCAATGATTATGAAACAGCACAATCCCGGCTTGACCGACCCGCAGTTAAGACAGCTTATCGCTGCCCATATTGATGATGACAGCTTTTGCCGTTACATAATCCAGCAGGACATAGACGAGATAGCCGCCGGCCTGCGGGAAGCCCACAGGGAGGATTTTTTCAGCGTCCCGGAGGATAACCCGCTGAAAGGATTATTGGAGGCCGCTACCGAAATTACCAACCCAGACAGTGACCCGGAGCAAGCGTCTTTGGCGTTTATCTGCAAACGGCTGCGGCTGAACTTTAAGAAGCTGTCCGGGGAAGAAAAGAAGTGGCTGAAAAAGATTGCACAGAAGTCGGACTTGCTGAAAAAACCAACCCCACAGCGGGGACGGAAGTAAGAAAATAAAAAATCGCATTTTGTAGGAGGTATATTATGTCATTGGAAAAAGTTTATGATTATTTCCATAATTATGATAAGCAGACTTATCAGGTTGTAGCTTGTATGGGAAATGAGCCATCGGAGCAGGATATAAAGGATTTTGAAAATCAGTATGGGATAAATCTTCCTGCTGATTTTAGAGAGTTCACTATGTCCCCATTAGGTGGGCTTTATATGGAGGTTCGAGAAGAAATATGGCCACAAGCGAAACAATATGACATAGGCCCATTTTGGTCGTTCTGTCGAGGAATTATAGTCTATGGAATTGCCAATGGAATACCCGATTTTTTGGATATTCGTGAAAAAACGAAAGAACTACACGATGAAGGTTTTACTGATTTTATCCCATTCTTGTCCATTATAGGGAATGGTGATGAAATATTTTGTTTTGACAAGAATAATAACATAGTCCTTCTTGACTACTACACAACAGGAGAAGCTACACCGATTGAGGGGACTTTTTCAGATTGCTTGATGAACCAAATTGCGGAGTTAGAAGAACGGAAAAACAAGAAAATCCGGGGAGAGGATAAAATCAACTAATTCTGATTTGCGAGGAGAATTGTGACTATGATAGAGTTGAATACATTCAAAAAAATATTGGAAGAAAATGAAGAATGCTTGCCATTACTAACGCTTGATGAATTTTTCGATGGAAACACAGAGGAGGATTCCATTGCTCCGAACCAATGGGAATTTGGCCGTCCAACGCTTTCTGAAATACGAAATATGCTACAAAAGATTGAGTTAATGCCTGACATAGCATGGGTGCGTGTTGCTCTCCACGATGATACAGAAATCGTAGAAAACAATGGGAAAGAAGAATTAGTTCTTGCAGGAGATACAATCGTGATTTGCACAACCATTTTGCCTGCGGAATTAGAAAAATTAGTAAATTGCGAATGGCTATGCTCTGATGGAGTAATTACAATAGAGGCATTTGAATTAAATACTTATTCGTGCGTACCACCAATTCCAGATAACTTCGATTGTTTGGAAATCGTGTGGGACTAATCTAAAACTTTCAGTTTATCGGGGGAGATAGCCCTAAAATGGCTTCCCGCCCATTTCAATTTTGAGAAAAGAACGACCACTAAAATAAATGAGTGTGGCCACACATATAGTCACGGTGTCTAAAGGTTTGGGACATTTTGTCCCATAGGCTGAGGACGGTGGACGAGGGCTTTCATATACGCCCTGTCTGCTGCTGAAACCAGCCCTTTGTTTCCGGCTTCCCAGCCCCAAACAAAGCCCTGTTTTCCTGCCGCTTCAAATGCCCTTGCCCTCCCCGGCGGCAACGGCATTTGAAGCGGCAACGCCGACAGAGCGTATAACACACTACACTTTGCTTCGCAAAGTCGTGTGCCAAATGGGGCGTTGCCCCCTTTGGATACCCCCACAACAAACAGGCGCTATGCCCCTTGCCGGGAGCATAGCGCCTGTTTGTTGTCAGCAGCCCGTTTCACGGTCTGCGTGTAGTTCCTTGTAAAATGACCTAAGGCTTTTACTAAACTAAAGGAAATGTGCAGCTATCAGGGCGGTGATGTCAATCAGCTGGAACATTTAGAACTGCTCCCGCAAGCAAAGCATATCATCGAACTGCCTTCTAAGCAAAGCGGTTATCTTTCCCGCCTGCACGCACAAAAGCTGGGTATTGCCGCAATGCGATTAGGTGCAGGAAGAGCGACTAAAACAGATCAGATTGATCATGCAGCAGGTATTGTATTGCATCACAAGGTTGGTGATTCTATCACACAGGGGGAGATTCTCGCTGAAGTGCATACAAATACTGAATTAAGTGATGAATGGATTGAAGCTTTTTACGATGCTGTTGCTTACAGCGGCGAAAAGGTTGCGGTACCGCCGTTAATTGCTAAAATCATCGATAACGAGTAGAAATACTCGTTTTTTTAACGTTGAAAAAACAATGATACAGAAAGCGTATGAATAGGATTTTTATTTTGACTTTTCTGTACGGCCATAGTAAAATTAACTTAGAAAAAGATTCATGGGTAATATGCAAATTAAGAGGAAAGGAAGTGTCAGTATGAAAAAGCTTATGATTACCGGAATCACTGTATTCGCATTGTATGTATTAGCCATTGCCTTATCAACAGCGAATGATATTGTAAGAGCAACACCGGGTATGCCTGATAATTGGAGAATCGCCGATGTTGATCTTAAGGATTGGTCTACTCCGACAGCTGTGGGAGAAGAAATTGAATTCACGGTGGACGCAAAAAATTTATTCGCAGACTATACTGTAGTGACAATCGAAGCCGCAAATGTTAAGGTTGAAACCGAAGACGGAATTGAAGTGTGCAATAAATTAGGTACTTACGGAACCTGTGAGAATATTATTAACGGCGGTGGAAAAACAAAGTATATTGTAAAATCCCCATATGATCGCAGTGTAGCCGGCTTTATTGTAAAATCTGCATACTATTATTAAATGCCGATGAGAGAGGAAGCTGAAAATGAAAGCTAAGAAATTCGCCGAACTGTTATTGCCGACAAATATCATTTGTGCCACAATTTCGATTTGCACCTACTTTTTAATAGACAGTTTTATGGCTTTAGAGTCAAACTCAGGAGCACTTCGCTCATTGATCATTTTATCACTCATCTTCATTGCGGCAGCGATTGTATGTGCTTATCGAATTTTAAAGGATGATAACTGATGAAACGTATGAAGAAAGTAACGGCTGTTTTAATCCTATCCATAGGTATAATTGTCTCACTGTCCTTCTTTTATCTGTTTCAAAATCATGATGTAAAGCATTGGAGTAATGCCTCTGCGGCAGCTGCTTTAACCGCCTTTGAAAGTCATGGGAATATTAAGAACGACAATACTTATTGCGGCGCATGGATTGATGAGGAAAACATTCCTCATATTGCCTTTACCAATAATGATTATGAAAAATCCGCAAGAGACAGCGGCATTGTTTATGAGGTCTTTAAGCATTCTTTTCAAGAGTTAAGTTCACTTCAAAAGCATATTGACAAAGATGTATCGTTAGATTCTAAGCTTAATTATACGTCTATATCAGAAAGTGAAAATGCGTTGGATATCGCATATTTGAACAAAAGTGATTTAGATGATATAAAAACAATCGTATCTGCTTATAATCATAAACAGATTAAAATCAATTATGTGTATGATCCGAATCAGGCTCATAATATTCCGGGTAAATACGAAGGGAAAGCGAACAACTAATGAATCAGAGCATTCTTTTACACAAGAAATCGTTGCGGCGGTTTCTTTTTTTATGGAATACATGTGATTTAAATATAAGTAAATATTATTTTCTTATATTGATAAATAATTTAATGTTATTTAAAAATAACTAAATAAAACTGCCGGTTTTCTTTTGACTTACAATGTTTCTTATAGTAAACTATAAAAAAGGGGGAAGAAATATGAGCACTTTCTTAAAGATAAACAATAAATCAATTTTATCAGGAGATTTTCTGTTAGGTTCAATTTACAGATTACATCGTAAGGATAAAAAAATAACGCTTCAATATATATCTGCACAAACAGGATTAACTGTTAAAAAATTAAGTGATTTTGAAAAAGGAAGAACGACACTAAAACTAGATACAATTGTTATTTTATATCAGTGTTTAGGCATCCGGTATCAATGTGTTGAGGAAGATAAAAAGGAGTTCGGTATTCGTTTTTATTCATTTTATGAAGCTATTTTAAATTATGATAATAATATAGATGAAGTTTATGAAAATGCATATAAGTTGAAAGAAGCTGTACAAACGACAAACCTATACCCCCAGTTTTTGTTAACGGAACTTATCTATCATATCTTTAATAATGATATGTTTTATAATTATGAAAAAATAATTGAAAGCATACATGTTCAATATTTAGATAATAAGCAGAAAGTAATTTATCATGATTGCATCGCTTTGTATTTAATGGGGCAGAAAAGGTATCATGAAGCACTCAAGTACTTTGAAAAGGCAACAGAGTATGGCTATAGTCAAGCGACAGCTATTGTAAATTATCACAAAGGATTGCTTTATATTGAAATGAATGATCCATGTAAAGCAATGACCTGTGTATTAAAAGCTAAATTCTTTTTTGATAATAATCATTATGTGAAACGTGCCGTATTAAGTAATTTCAGAATTGCGTGTATATATAGACATTTGAATTGTTATGACGAGGCTATACAAATATATTCTAATTGCATATTACAAATGAAATCTTATGGTATGGTAAACAAATATAAAACTATCTATGAGCAATACTTATGGTGTTTAATTCTTGCAAAAGAGTATAATAAAGTGATAAAAGTGATCGATCAATTAGAAATCAAGCTTAAGGATGAAACGATTTTTTACTTATTTTATTCTCTAGCTAATATGAAGTTAGGAAAACATAATTTGGCTATGAGAAGTATCGCTGAAGCTAAAAAGCTTTTGAAGAATAATTCACAGGCACCTTTATTAAAATCTATCGTTGATACTTTTTATACTTATTTATCAAAAAATAAAAAGCAGGAAACTAAAATGAACAAATTAAAATCAGCATTGGATGAATCTATAAAAAGTAATAACACTGAATTACAAAGATACATAATAGAAATGATACTAGATATATTAGACCCAATAACGCAAGCAGATATTATCGTTGAATATTATAAAATGATTCTTAAAAGTTATAAATTCCAATAGAATATATTGATTTTCGAAAATATAACAATTTCTTTCACTATTTTGTTTTTTTATCAATTAACATATTTATTAAGTAAATAAATTGATGCTTATTGATATTTTGTTCATACATCATTTGACTCATGCAATCGTAAATGGAACAACAAGTATTCAAATATATAAAAATTATGATTTCGGAATAAAAAAAGTATATTATTTTATGCTAGAAATCACGTTTTGAAGTTTGACTGATAAAGCGATACCGATTAGAATGTAATTGTAAAGGCGCTTTTACAAACATATTTGGAAAGGAGATCAAAAATCATGAAAAAAATAATGAGTTCTATTTTATCTTTGAGTATGGCTTTGCTTGCGATTGCTGCACCTATGTCAGCTAATGCGAATGAAGGAAGAGCTATTGTCGGACCTGATGATGGATGGAAAAGGGCAACGGTTTCAAAATCCGTTTGGTCCATTGCACCTGCAAAGGGGCAATCTCAAGTATTTTATGTTTATGCTGGTTCAAGTACAGCCAGTTTTACAGTATTAAATATAAAATTAGACAATGCGAGAATTGTAGATAAAAATAATAAACCTCTATGTAATAAAATCGGTACACAGGGAAGTTGCCCTACAATTACAACTGGTGGTATAAATAATAAATTTACGGTTTATGCAGGGACTAATGGATATTCTGCCTCTTATGAAGTAGAATCTGCATTCTATTATTGATTTAATTAAAGTGATACAGTTTTATGGTATAATAAATGTGTCACTTTACCATTCAGATCGGAGGATCATATTATGAAAATTACAGGACTGCACAAGAACTATCAAAATCATAACGATACGGCATGTGTCTTTCAAGATTTATCATTTGAAATTACGCAATGCGGTTTATATTTGTTGTTGCAGGAAAGCGGTGGTGGGAAAACAACTCTGTTTCGTATTCTGTCCGGTGAAGACAAAGATTATGAGGGAGAGGTTTCGATCGACGGAAATCTTGTCATGATCGATCAAGAAGTGCGCCTCATGGAATCCATGAGCGTATGGCAGAACTTAACGATGGTGAGTGAAGATCATTCAAAGATTACTTCATTGTTAGAGATGATGCAGATGCAGGAACATCGCAATAAAAAAGTAAAGCATTTGTCATTAGGGCAAAAAAAGCGTGTACAGATCATTCGCGGTTTTTTAATGCAACCGTCTATTTATTTGTGTGATGAGCCGACTGCTTCACTTGATGAAGAAAATGCTCATATTATTATGGAGTTTCTGAAAAAACGCAGTGAACAAGCATGTGTGATTGTGGCAACTCATGATGAAGTCTTATGTAAGCCATATGCCGATTGTGTAATGAAGCTGTATAAAGATCATATGGATACAGAAGAATTACATCAAGAAAAGCGCAATGAAATACCGAAAATTAATAAACAAACAAAACAGAAAAGAAAACAACAAATACTTTTTGCTTGTCAAAGACAATTATCAAGAAAAAAAGAAACGTTTTTTACGTTAATGTTGCTTTGTATTCTGTTTTTTACTGCTTATATCGGAATAGTAGGAACAAATATATTCCAAAAAACAGCACAATATGAGTATATATGGAAAAATGGTGAAAATCATCTGCGCTCGCAACCTAAGGAAGAGCCGATAGAAACCGATGATAACCTGCAAACCTTACAGTATTCTTTTGACCAATATGATTTATATACTTATGAAGATGCGAAAAAACTAAATGAGGCAGATCCTGCGATAATCGGATACTATTTAGGGTGGGATGCCGATGTATATTCAAATACGAATTCTATAGAGAACGGTCTTGTGGAGTTAAATGAATCTTTTTATGAACAGTTTTTTCATAGATATGATCAAAACGGATTAGGCGGTCCTGAATTTCCTGCTTTTGATTTTTTCGGCATTTATTCCAAATATGATTTATCAGATGATAAACGCATCTTCTTATATGAAATGTTCGATCAAAAAAAGTTGCCGTTGCTTTACGGCAATTATATGAGCGATATAAAAGATGTAATTATTTCAGCTAACTTGGCAGAAATGTTATGTAAATTTTATAATTGTGATACGATCGATCAATTAATCGGGCGTGATTTAACTCTTTATACGCAATACATTTATGAAATTGATGAAGAAGATGAAGACATTGAACTTTATATGAAAGAGGATGTAGAAAAGAAGGCTTTTCATTCTAAAATCGTCGGTATAACTTCTTATCAAAACTTAAGTCAATATCAAGTGTTTACACAGGATCAGGCATATACAAGCATTATGCGTAAGAATTATCAATATCAGCGTGAGGATATGCAATACCATCATCTTGATTTAATCATTGATCCTGCCGCAGATGATTTTGATATGACACGTACTAATGCAAATAAATTATT
>QZED01000028.1 GCA_009917405.1 bacterium c-19
TTCGGAAAACAAATCGGCTTTCAACCGTTACTGATATTAGCGGTATGGGGAATCATGATCATCATATGCAGTTTGTTAAATGCACTGCGTGTTAGAAAAACAAGGTAGAATTATGAATGTTTTAACAGTAAAAAATATAAAAAAATCATTCGGTGACAAACTTGTTTTGGACGACATCAATTTTACGGTTGAGCATCCGGGATTGTATTTACTATACGGAACCAGCGGCGGCGGAAAAACAACCTTACTTCATATCATTGCCGGATTTATGAAACCGGACGAAGGAAGTGTGACTGTTTTTGAAAATACCGAAATTGCTTATAGCTTTCAAGACAGTGAATTACTTCCTGATTTCACGGTAGCAGAAAATATTGCGTTGGCTGATCAATTACATGCAAATCCTTCTCAAACGGAACAGATTGTCAGGGAATTAAACATTGCTCATTTAACGGATCGTTATCCTCATGAATGTTCACAGGGACAGAAAAATCGCATTGCGCTGGCACGTGCTTTATGCATGGATGCACCGATTCTTTTAGTCGATGAACCGACCGAGGCGTTAGATGCGGATAATCGCAACCGAGTCAAAAAGCTGCTCCAACAAGCAGCTGAAACGCATATTGTGATCGCGGTGACTCATGATCGGGAATGGATTGAGAGTGCAGAGGCTTGTGTATATGAATTGAAATATCAAAAATTAACCTGTATCCGCACTTGTGAGCATCATAATACCCTTTCAAGCACATCATCATCTGTACTGCATCGCCCGTTTTTACAAGCGACGATGAAACGCATCATGAAGCCGCGCATGGAAGCGAACAGATGGCTGTTTTTACTGCTTTCAATCTTTTTGGTTGTATTAACCTTATTGCCGAGTGTTTTGTTTTCTGAGGAATATCGTAAGGAATCCTTAAACGCTAACGTTATATATGTGGATCGCGGTTATTCCAAAACAGCATTTTCTTATCGTGAAGCTGAGGTGATACCTGCATTTGATACATTGCCTGTAAAAACAAAGCGCTATAAAATTCGACTGTATCCGTATCGTGAAAATACGGCGAATCTCACTGTTGAGGGAAAACAGAATATCAGCGGCTATGAAATTATCATCAATCAACATACTGCCGAAGCAATCGCCCAAGCGCAGGAAGTCAATGCTCAACAATTACTTAATCAAACACTTTCCGTCCCGTTTCGACTTTACGGCAGTGAATATTGTATAGATATGAAAATCGTCGGAATTATTCAAGAAAATGATGTTGCTGAACAAATGCAGATTTATTATTATAAGCCTGCGATAGATGCTTATTTACAAACGCTGTATCCAAAAGAGAAATTGATCGAAGATGCCAATATATATATGTTGGAAGTACCTGAAAATGAAGTGATTTCCACCTATGAGAATATACAGGCAAGCTATCCCGGATTTGATCTGTATAACAGTATGATTTATGAACATGATACACGCGTTGAACACTTTGCGAAATATCAAATCATTTATTATATTATCACAGCAGTCTTTATTTGTTGTACAAGCTTGTTCTATATCTATTATCAAATGAAAGAGATGAATGCTTATCTAGCACAGTTTGTTATTCTGCATATGTGCGGAGTAAAGGAAGCTTTATTGGCAAGACAATACCGTACAATCAAATGGCTTCATCAGTTAAAATTGTCATTATTATCGGTTATTTTATTATATGTAGGGAATTATTATCTCGATGTTTCCGATGTATTGCTTGCGGTAACGACAATGACGATCTTAGGGATTCCGATGCTAGCGATTATATTTATTTCGCTTCGGATCAAAAAGACATCTTTCTCTGCGGCTTTGCAGAAAGATAAGGATCAAAAATAAAGGTACAAGCTCAAATTAATAACTAATTATCATCAGATCGGATTCTCTAGAATGATAGAGAATCTTTTCTTTTCATCAGCGAATCGTATAAATACGAGAAAAGGGAAACCTTGTGGAATCGCATCATTTAATATGCGAAAGGCAGAATAATCAAAAAATTTACAATAAAAACTATTTTATTAAACATGGTACTTGACAATACAAGGTACTGGATGTATTATAATAGTGAGGTGAAGGTAATGAATACCCAGTTTAAGAAAGGGGTACTGGAGCTGATTGTGTTATTATCTGTGAATAAAAAGGATATGTACGGATATGAATTGGTAAATGAAGTCAGTAAGGTCGTAAATGTCAATGAAGGCACGATCTACCCGCTGTTAAAGCGTTTAACCAATGAACACTATTTTGAAACCTATTTAGAGGAATCCAAAGAAGGACCGCCCCGAAAGTATTATCGTCTGACAGAGTCCGGCAGAAAACAAAAAAAATTACTGCTGGCTGAATGGACAACCTTTCATGAGCAAGTCAACGCATTTATCAAGGAGAGTGAAAATGATGAATAAAGAACAGTTTATTGCTTATATGAATCAGCATTTGGCTGTCATTAAAGAAGATGAGCGAAAAGATATTATTGATGAATATATCAATCATATCGATGAAAAAGTATCTGAGGGAATGAGTGAGGAAGAAGTCATTGAAAGTTTCGGCAATATTGATGAAATGATCAAAGAAATATTAGATGCTTACAATATTGATCCCCAGCAGGCAAAAAGCACTGCCAGTGGATTTGATAAAAAAGTAAATGAGGTGCTTGATGTTCTGTTTGAAGGTTTTCAAAGCTTTTTAAGCAAGATTACGAGCATGGATGTTGACAGTATCGTCAGACTGATGTTTGAGGTACTGGTTGTATTGCTCGTTCTTGCGATTCTTAGAATTCCTTTCGAGATTATGGAATCGATCGGTGCTTCCTTATTAAAAAGCTTATTCGGCTATGGTATCGGTAGTACATTTGCATGGATATGGCATTTGATTTGCAGCATCCTGTATATCGTAATGTTTATTGTGGCTTTAATTAATGTGACAAGCAGACGCTGGACGCATTTTAAACGAAAACAGAACACGCCGATCATGGACGATGTAAAAGAAAGCTTTAACTTTGAACAAGCCAAGGAAGCGGTACGCCGCTTTACCGAAGGAGCCTCTCAAACAGCGCAGGAAGAAGCATCAGATACAGATTCAAGCGATGACAGTGATGAGGAACAGGCTGAGAAAACAACGAAACAGGGACATCGTTATTCTTATGAGGCAAAGCATGATTATGAAAATCATCATCCTTCTTTGTTAAGAATCTGTATGCAGATATTTGGCTTTTTGTTTATGATTCCTTTTATTATGACTATCGTTGTTCTGTGCTGTCTGTTGGCATGGCTGATAGCGATGAGCTTTCAGGGAGTTACCGTTATCGGCTTCTATTTCTTAGTAATCGGAGCGATTATCGGCTGTAGTGCCGTGATCTCATTGATTGATCGCTATTTATGCAAAGGAGGACATTGATATGAGAAGATTTATGGTCAGTATGGTTGTTTCTATGGTCTTTCTTTCAATCGGCTTCGGTCTGTGTCTGTTTGAATTATCTGATTATGATTTTGTGGAATATAATGAAATTGCCGAAACTACCGTCTTGGATACTACCGTTAGTGAGCACAATAAGCTGCGCTTGGACATCGACGATGACATTCGCATTGTGTTTGAATATGATGAAGATGCGAAGGATAAGGTCAGCATTGAATTCAGCAGTTTATTAAACTATAAGAAAAATGACAGCCGTATTAAGATTAAGGATCTTTCTTGGTCATGGTCAAGCTGGAAAAAGTATTATACGATATTTATTGACGGCTTGCGTGATCATAAATTAACCGCATTTCATCATCATTATACAAATGACGATGTTGAACTTGTGACCATCACTTGTTCCAAAGCAGCTGAAAAGTGGATTGAAATTCATAATTAACACACGGATACAAGGAGAATAGGATGATTACATCACTTTGAAACTAATTTTCATCAAATGTAAAAAAATACATTGACGAATGAAATAAAATGATGTATACTAACACCATGATTTTAATCATCGTACTCAAGCAAGAATGACCTAATATCCCTTACCCTCCTTGTTTCCAGTATTTCCTGATATTCTTGCATGAGTTTGTAAGGAACCGTTATTCAACGGTTTTTTTATGGGAGAAATGAATATAAAACAGTTTTTTATATATGAAAGCTGCTGAATTTAATAAAAACGGTTCAGAAACGTTCTTGATTCAAAGGAAATATACGTTATACTTTGTAAAATGAGGTGAAACTGTGTATAATATACTCGTATTTTAAGAAAATGAAAAGGTGAAGTCATGAAGTTAAAACATGTTTTAATAGGAATCGCAACGATTCTCATTGATCAAATCACAAAGATTGCGGCAGCTTCTTCGCTAAGCAGCGGAAGGATTACGATGATTCCCGGTTTTTTTCGTTTTACCTATGCGGAAAACAGCGGCGCTGCATGGAGTATGCTGGAAGGGAAAATGTGGTTCTTTTACATTATAACGGTGATCGCGTTGATTGCCATGGTAATGTTTTATCGCAATCAAGCGGACAGTGATGAGTTAATTAAGGTTTCACTGGTACTGATGATGGCAGGAACAATCGGTAATTTTATTGATCGATTATGCTTTCAGCATGTACGTGATTTTTTAGATTTTACTATATTCGGATATGATTTTCCGATCTTTAATGTTGCGGATATGGCACTTTGTATCGGCGTATTCCTGATTATCGTCGATGTATTGCTGGAAAACAGCGGGATCACATTAAAAAAATGAAACAGATCTTACAGGTAGAAGAAGCATTTCATCAACAGCGAATTGATAAATATCTCAGTGATCAGGCAGCGGATTTATCAAGAAGCAGAATTCAGGAGTTAATTAAGCAGGGAAATGTGCTCATTAATGAAAAAAGCTGTAAAAGTAATTCTAAAGTAAAATGCGGTGATGTGATTGAAATCGATGTGCCGGAAGAGGTTGAGATTGCGGTAGAGCCGCAGAATATACCGATAGATATTTGTTACGAAGACAGTGATGTCATTGTGATTAACAAAGGCAAGGGAATGGTTGTGCATCCGTCAGCGGGGCATTATCAAGATACACTGGTAAATGCGTTATTATTTCACTGCAAGGATCTTTCGGGGATAAACGGTGAACTGCGGCCGGGAATTGTGCATCGCATCGATAAGGATACAACCGGTTTAATAATTGCGGCAAAAAATGATGCGGCTCATCGTGCTTTGGCCGAACAGCTTCAAAAAAAAGAAGTGAACCGTTTGTATTATGCACTGGTTCACGGCGTCATTCAACACGATTTCGGCACGATTGATGCGCCGATTGCCCGAGATCCGAAAGATCGCCAAAAGATGACGGTGGCGCAAAACGGCAAAGCGGCACGAACACATTTTAAGGTGCTGGAACGTTTTCGTGATTTTACCTTGCTGGAGTGCCGATTAGAAACAGGCAGAACACATCAAATTCGCGTTCATATGAAATATATCAATCATCCGGTAGCAGGTGATCCTAAGTATAGCTATCGTAAAGTATTTCGTGAGTACGGGCAATATTTACATGCGCATCAGCTGACTTTTGTCCATCCTCGCACTAAGGAAACCATTGTTGTCGAAGCAAAGTGTCCAAAGTATTTTGAAGCTACTTTACATGAATTAAGAGAAGAAATGAGGTGATCCGATATGGAGCCGATGAAAAAAGAAATTTATACTTTTCAGTTGCTGCATTTTTTAGTCAGTCAATATCATTATCAAATTGTGACCGTTCGGCAACAGCGGCATGAAAAATGGTTGATGAATCCCACTCAACCGGATTATCCGATCATTTTTTTAACTACGGTTGATAAAGAACAGCTTGAAACGAAGCTGCCGAGTATCAGACGTGTTCATCAGGTGATTTCAGAAATGATTCAAAAAGAGAACGAACTGTTGATTTTAAATACTAATGAAACTGCCGAATTATTGCAGGAGACGGGATATATGCAAGTACCGATCCATCCTGGAAGCTGTAAAGATGAAAAAATCAGCGAACATTTCACCGGAATTCAGGAAGCTGTTCATGAAGTTGAGGATCAACAAAAGGAATTGATCAAGCTGACCCATTCACTCGAACAAATTCAAAATGAAGAAATACGTCGTTTAAGACAGGGGGTTGCGAAAAAGCTGCCAGTGCTGACTACTGTCGTCGTCGCAATCTGTATGATTATATGGCTGCTTGTAGCGCTGTTGTCCTCATATCTGGAAAATGACATCATCGCGGCACTGCTTGGCGGTGCTTATTACAAAATGAATATCATCTCACTTCATGAATATTGGCGAATGATTACAGCTGGTTTTCTGCATATAGATATTATTCATCTATTATGTAATATGATGGCACTGTATTCAATCGGCAAGGTATGCGAGCGCGCATATACGAAGGTTCAGTATTTGACTATACTGATCGGTTCGATTATTATCGGGAATCTGTTCGTATTCTTAACCGAAGGAAATTCCATCTGTTTGGGAATCAGCGGCGGTGTGTTTGGATTATTCGGTGCGGTCATTGTGATGCTGTTTGCGGATGAAAGCATTAAAAATCCGATGATCAAGGCTTCGGTAATGCGCCTGTTAGTGATGAATGCGCTGATTTCACTGTTGCCGGGAATTTCTTTATTTGCCCATCTGGGTGGGTTTGTGGCTGGTGGTTTTATGGGAGTGATCTTTACTAAGGAACCGCGTTGGTCGCATTTACGTATTCATGTAACAATCAGCTTTGCGATTTTGGTTGGTCTTTCCTTTGGTATGGCATCTAAGGTTGATTTGATCGAACCTTTAGATCGACAAATAGACCGCACATATTATCGTACTGTAAAGGCATTAGGGCTTGACAGCTATGCACAACGTGTACAAGATGCCTACTTGCGCTATTATTCAAAGGAGGAGCTTGGCTTATGAAACGAAGCGATGTATTGACATGGGATGAATATTTTATGGGAATAGCGCACTTGAGCGCACGTCGCAGTAAGGATCCCAGCACGCAGGTCGGTGCCTGTATCGTGTCTGCGCAGCATCGTGTTGTCGGCATCGGTTATAACGGCTTTCCCAACGGATGCAGCGATGATGAATTCCCATGGGAACGGGAAGGTGCATTTGCCGAAACAAAATATCCGTTTGTCGTTCATGCGGAGCTGAATGCGATTTTGAACAGTACACAAAATTTACAGGGATGTACGATTTACGTTTCTTTATTCCCGTGCAATGAATGCGCAAAGGCAATCATTCAAAGCGGCATCTCCCGTATTGTCTATGAATGTGATAAGTACGCAGACAGCGATGAGGTAAAGGCAAGTAAGCGTATGCTGATGGCTGCGAATATTGAATTGATTCAACTGCCTTATGCGATTGATCTGCAAGTATCTCGAAAAAAGGAGATTTAGCACATTAAAATTATCTATCATAAATAAAGAAAGTCTGATGAACAAATGTCAGACTTTTTATGTATTTCATAGGCAGAAAAGCTTTATATTCCTGCTTTTTTTGTATTCGCAAAATGAAGCTTGGCAACCTGATACAACGCTTCTTTTCCGTGCATTCGGACAAAATCGGCAATATTTTGATCAACTTTGGTAGAAGCTCCCTTTAAGAAAGTAAAGTCATATTTCTCACACATTGCCGCAAAAGCTTTCAGAAAGGCAAAGCGGGCAATTACGGAAGCAGCGGCGACTGCCATATATTTGTTTTCTGCCTTTGTTTCAAAATGAATGCCTTGAATGACTTCTCGCTCCTGTTTTAAATAGCGATAATAGCTTTCTTTCTTTACAAACTGATCAATGATAATATGCTTCGGCAATTCATTCAACTTATGCTTTAAATGCACAAAAGCTTGGTTATGAAGCTTACTTTTGATCGCAACCATATTATATTGATCATGTATGCGATTATAGGTTTGATTATCTAAAATTAACAGGGAATAAGGTAAACGCTCTATTAGCTGATTGCCGATGGTCAAAATTGTATCATCCTTCATTGCTTTAGAATCCTGTATTCCTAGCGTTTTTAGCCAGTTTGCATGTTCTTCATCGACATAAGCTGCACAGACGCAGACTGGTCCGAAATAATCACCTGTACCTACTTCATCACTGCCGCATTGCGGATAAGTGATACTCGCTATTTTGTCGGTTAATTGATTCGGAGTGTTTTGATAGGAAGACGCATGAAAATTGGCACCTTCTCCTTGAAAAACCACCTTTCCTGATTCATAGGCGGTAATCACACAGTCACTCAGTTTGAGCTGCCAGTGTGCATACGCCGGAGTTCTTCGCCGCTCTGCCATAGGATAACGTTGTAACAGATCATCAATCTGTTTTTTGGTACATGTGATTGAAACGGTACTCATAAATTATCTCCTGTTCTATGATATTGTAAAAGCTGTAAAAATGTTATCATAAAACAGTAGGAAAGGGAAGTGCTTCTCTATAATTCGTAGACTGTCATTGCTTGATTTTCTATTTCATCAGCTTTTCAGTTGAAACCACTTGTACGGTGTTTAAAAATCTGTCATAATTTACTTGAAATAGTAAACGATAGTATCGATTGATATACTTGTTGTTTGCGTATCTGTTCATTCCATGTTAAAATATAAGCCATGTCTAAGCACAGGTTAAGAGGTGTAAATATGTTATTTCCAAGTGAATATATATATGTTTTAAATATTGCGGTAGTATTAATGATTGCGATTTTTGCCTACAGCGGTTATCGCCAAGGCTTTTTATTAAAAATATTAGGCTGCTTCGGGTTTTTGTTATGCGGACTTTTATCATGGTGGTTATCGGCGCCGTTGGCAAAGATTATCCCTTTATATCCGCATGATATGACACCGTTGGCAGATACGATTGCGGCTCCCGTATTTTATGAGCTGTTAAATCGTTCGCTGTTATTTATTGTGTTGTTTATCCTGTTATCAGTTTTCGTTCTTTTCCTGAAACCAATTCTAAAGGTTGCGGGCAAGCTTCCAATCATTCAGGAAGTGAATGTGCTGCTTGGAACTGCAATCGGCGCACTACAGGGCTTGGCAGCGGTTATGGTATTGTCATTTGTATTCACGACACCGTTGTTTGCGAACGGTACTCATATTGTTAATGAAAGCTTTTTAAAACCGGTCAATGTGATGAGTGAAGGCTTATTGTTTTTTGCGGATGATACGATTGCGGAATTAAAGTCGGTACAAAAAATTGTGACTCCTTCTACCGTTTTGGAACAAGAGGATCTTACTCATATCAAGGAATGGCTGATGCGTCATGACTTAGAGGAAGGCAAGGTCAACCGACTGTTGCAACAGCTTGCAGGTGAATAATATGAATGAATATCAAGCCTTACAATTTGAAGAATGTAAAGCACAGATAGCGGCATATTGTCGATTTTCTTTAGCACGTGAGCTATTGACAAAACAGATGCCGTCTTTTTCCTATTTATGGATCAAACAGGAGACAAAACGAACCAAAGAAGCGATCGCATGTGTAATACACTGCGGAATGTTGCCGCTCCCCGGTTTATTTGACATTACTGATGCACTTGCCGATGCTCGCAAGGATAAGACGCTGCGTCCTTATGACCTCAATCGAATTGCCCAACAGGTAAATTGTATTGCGGCAGTCGCGCATTATCGCAAACAGTGTGATGTTGAAACACCTTATTTAGCTGAACTGTATGATGCATTTTCAAACACCGATCGCTTGGCGAATGCAATCGCTGCCTGTATCAATGCGCATGATGAGGTGATGGATCATGCTTCAGCGAAGCTGTTTTCACTGCGTAAAAGCATCCGTATATGTGAGGGAGAAATTGCTGCTGAGGCACAGCGCTATATCGCTTCCAACGGCAGTAAGCTAACGGATACGATTACGACAACACGTAACCAGCGAGTATGTGTATTAGTTAAAATCAGTGAAAAAAACAGCGTGCATGGCTTTGTCCACGGTGAGAGTGCATCAGGTCAGACCGCTTATGTGGAACCGGCTGCGCTGTTTCAGTTAAACAATAAATTAGCTTCCCTGCAAAGTCAGGAACATGAGGAAACCGCTCGTATTCTTAAAGAGCTTACCGCGCTGGTAAAGCAAAACAGTGATGCGCTATCAGCAAATCAGGAAACGTTTACGCTGTTAGATGCATATTTTGCCAAAGCACAATATGCGAAGGAACATAATGGCTGTATGGCGCATACAGAACCAAACGGTAAGCATCTATATTTAAAGGAGCTGCGTCATCCGCTGATCGATCCTATGCAGGTTGTTGCCAATACGTATGAACTCAAACCGCCGTATCATACGCTGTTGATTACCGGAAGTAACACCGGCGGCAAAACCGTCACATTAAAAAATATTGGCTTGGCTGCATGTTTGGCACAGAGTGGTATGCCGATTTTGGCAGAGCGAGCAGTTTTACCGTTTTTTACACAAATATTTATCGATATTGGAGACGATCAGTCGATTCAGGAATCACTATCAACTTTTTCTGCGCATATTTCTAAGCTGGCTAAAATCTGTGATCACGTCAGTGAAGATTCACTCGTACTATTAGATGAATTAGGCAGTGGTACTGATCCGAAGGAAGGGGAATGTCTGGCAGTGGCTCTGTTGGACGAATTATGTGCATCGAAAGCTTTTGTTTTGGCAACCACTCATTTTAATGGGTTGAAAAGCTATGCGAAAAAACAAGATAATATATTGATCTCTGGAGTGGAATTCGATTTAGAACAAATGAAGCCGACTTATCGCTATTTGGAAGGTGTCAGCGGTGCTTCCAATGCACTGGCAATCGCTCGCCGTTATCATATGAAGGAACATATCCTGCAAAAAGCACAGGCACTGCGTGAGGAAAGCCAAAGCGATCAAGAGCGGTTGATGGAAAAGCTGGAACAAGAAGCGAATGAATTGGAACAGCGCAAAGCACAAACGGAATCGGTCTTACAAGACGTAAAAGCACTGCGCGAAAGCTTACAAAAGGAGCGAGAGCGTTTTGAAAAGACGAAACAGCGTACTCTCGATGAACTCAAGGAACGCTATGAACAACAGCTGAGTCAAACTATAAGTGAAGCTGAATCCTTGTTGGAAGAGCTGAAGCAGCTGCCGCAGGATGTAAAGCCGCATGTGCTTGCGGAAGCGGCGAAACAGCTGTCTGACTTACACATCGAAGAGGAGGATGAAGCAGCACAGGAGTCGGTTGAATTTCACATCGGTGATCGTGTCAGTATCCGACATTCGCATACAGTAGGAGAAATTATTGAATTGAAAAAAGATAAGGCATGTCTGCTTGTCAACGGATTGCGCATGAATACGAAACAACAGGATCTGATCTTACTGGAGCGTGCAAATACGAAAAAACGCAGTAAAGAAAAAGGCTATCAACTTCATAAGACGACCACTCATTTCTCAATGGAATTAAATTTGATCGGTATGAAGGTTGCGGAAGCACTTTTGATCGTGGATAAATATTTAGATAATGCAATTTTAAATAAGGTGTATTCTGTTCGCTTGATTCACGGCAATGGCACCGGGGCATTACGTAACGGTATTCATCAATATTTGAAAAAGGATGCCAAAGTAGAAAGCTATCGATTAGGCGCTCAGAGCGAAGGCGGAACAGGTGCTACTGTCGTGACATTAAAAAAGGCAGGGAAGCGTCATGGCTAATATGGCAAATATCGAGGATAAGTTAAAAATACTGCCGGCATTGCCGGGTTGTTACTTGATGAAAAACAAGGACGGCGATATTATTTATGTCGGTAAGGCTAAGAAACTGAAAAACCGAGTGCGACAGTATTTTGTCGGTGCTCATGATTTTAAAACACAGCGTTTGGTAGCCAATATTGATGATTTTGAATTTATTGTGACCGGCAGTGAAAAGGAAGCATTATTGCTGGAAATCAATTTGATCAAAAAGCATACACCGCCATATAATATTATGTTTATGGATGATAAGACTTATCCGTATATCAAACTGACCAAAGAAAAAGCGCCAATGTTGAAAGTAGTACGCAATACCAAGGATAAGAAAGCGGAGTATTTTGGACCGTTTCCCGATTCATCAGCGGCTTGGGAAACGATGAAGCTGCTAAACCAGCTGTATCCGCTGCGTAAATGTGCGCGGCTGCAAAAAAAAGAGTGCTTATATTATCATATGAAGCAATGCTTAGGTCCTTGTGTCAATGAAATAGATGACGCATGTTATCAGAAAATGGCTAATGAAATCCGCAAGTTTTTAAAAGGTGATGTAAAGGAAATGCTGAATCGATTAAAAACAGAAATGGAACAGGCAAGTGCAGCACTTCAATTTGAAAAAGCGAAAGAAAAACACGATTTAATTCAGGCAATTACGCATGTGACAGCCAAGCAGCAGATTGATTTCAAGGATCGCAAGGATCGTGATGTATTCGGCTGTTATGTGGATAAAGGTTATATTTCCATTCAAGGCTTTTTCTTACGCGGAGGCAAGCTGTTAGAGCGTACTCTGCACATCACACCGCTGTATGAAAGTGAAGAAGATGCTTTTTTATCTTTTATCTTGCAGTATTATGAGCAGCATCCGTTGCCTCAGGAGATATTACTGCCGCAGTATTATGATATTAGTGTATTGGCACAAATGCTTGATACAAAGCTGCTTCAGCCGTTGCGCGGAGACAAGCTGAAACTGGTGGAAATGGTAATTGCGAATGCTAAAAATGTCCATCAACAGAAATTTGAATTGGTAGAGCGTAAAGAAAATCGCCGTGAAGAAGCGATGAAGCAATTAAATGAGATTTTTCAAAAAGAAATTCATCGTATTGAAATATTTGATAACTCGCATATCTCGGGAAGCTTTAATGTATCTGGTATGGTCGTATTTAAAGACGGAGAGCCGTGCAAACAGGATTACCGCTTGTATAAACTAGGTACCTATGTATCCGATTTAGATTCTATGAAAGAGGTAGTTTATCGCCGTTATTTTCGTTTATTAAAGGAACATAGCCGTTTCCCCGATCTATTGATTGTGGACGGCGGTTGGTTACAGATTGAAGCCGCCAAGGAAATATTATCGGCATTGGAAATCGATCTTACGCTTTGCGGTCTTGTGAAGGATGATAATCATCGCACGAATGAATTAATGGATAAAGATGGTAAAATTATTCCGATTCGACGTGATTCCTCATTGTTTTTCTTATTGACGCAAATGCAGGATGAAGTGCATCGTTTTGCGATTTCGTATCATCGCAAGCTGCGTAATAAAGCGATGACTAAGTCAATTTTAGATGAAGTAACAGGCATCGGAGAAGTGCGCAAAAAAGAAATCTGGAAGCATTTTAAAAGCATGAAACGCTTAAAGGAAGCAAGTATTGAAGAAATTGCTGTCGTTGTTCCGCAGGCGGTTGCCCAAAATATCTATGATGTATTACATAATCCTAACCAAAATGATGATTCTGCATATGATAAACTGTAAGCATCATAAGTATAGGGGGTATCAATACGCAAACGATATTAACGAGGCGAGAAAAGCAGGTGTTTGATTTACTCATTCAGAATTACAGCACCAAGGAAATCGCTGCGATGATGAAAATCTCGGATAAAACCGTACGCAATCATATTTCTAATGTGATGCTGAAACTGGGTGTCAAGGGAAGGGCACAGGCAGTAGTAGAGCTGTTAAAGCTGGATGAACTTCATTTACAGTAAGGTATAGTAAAAGACCGATCGCTTCGGTCTTTTTGCTTTCTTGGAGTAGCTTTTGTTTTCAGTCTATTTTTGAAAATTTCTGTTATGAATGAGTAAGTGTATATATGAGCCATATAATAAATAAAAGAGAATACCTAGGACTTATAAATGCATATGATAAAATTGATTATGAATGAAATAAAATCAACGGCTGATGCAATAACTGTACAGAGTTTCAAATTACTTATAAATGATTTCATCATGCCTTGAAGTGTGATATAATACACTATGAGGTGTGCAATATGAAAACAAAGCGAATCCTGTTTATTGCAAGCTTACTTGTGTTATTCAGCATCTGTTTTACGGTGATGAACCGACACTATGATGAGCTTGCACGATATCCTTATGTGACAAATGAAAATCGTGAGACGATCATTAAGCATTTATCCAATGAGGATATTAATTATATGATTTCACAACAATTAAAGCCGGAGCAGTTTTTACCGTATATCGAAACAAAAGGCTTTTCGCTACGCAATACGCTTTGGTATAATCGCGCAAAGGAAATTCAACCGGCTGCCAATGAGATAATCGTTGCTTTTATCAATGATTTTAAAAATCGTTTAGATTATGCCGGCTTGGAAACACTGTTAAAGGCATATTCTTATGATACGCTGCGTACATTTTATGAGGAAGAAAATGATTATATCCAAAATGCCGCAATTGTAAATAATCCTTCCGCATTATTAACCTTGATTGATGAAAATGAGACCTTGTATACGTATGAGCCGAAAAAACTCGTAAGCGTTGCCGATTTACCGCATGTATCATTGGTAGATGGGAAAAGCGATATTAAAGTTTCAGAAGAGGTCAGTAAGCCGCTTCATGAGCTGTGCAGCAATATTGCGAAAACAAACAATAAGACATGCGGCAACCTGATTATTACCGCCGGTTATATCTCTTACGAGGATCAAATGCCGATTTATGAAAGTATGATGTTGAAATACGGCAAGGATGAATTTCGTCGCTATTGGGATTATCCGGGACAGAATGAATATCAGTTAGGAACACTGATTCGCTTTCAGCCGGTAGGGCGTGAAGACAGTAAAGTAGATGATCAATCACTTTCCGCCGCACAGTCAAAGGATGATCAGGAAGATGAAAACGAAGCGAGTAAGCTGTCGAAGTGGCTGGAAGAAAATGCCTACAAATACGGTTTTGTCGTGCGTTATCCGAAGGATAAGGAAGCTGTGACTAAAAAGCTGTATCAGCCTTTTACGCTTCGCTATGTTGGTAAAGATGTTGCGGAATCACTTTATCAAAATAAAAATGTATTAAACGAATATAAAGTAGAAATCAAATAACAGACGGGAGAAGCCTATGAATAAATATCTTGAATTCAGAGAACGGTATCCGTTGTTTTCTTATCATGGATATCATATAGAAGAAACAAGTGATGCGATTATGTTTCGCTATGATTTTGAAATTGCTGGTTTATCTTCGTTTCATCCGACTTGGACGATTGATAAGCAGCATATCAAATATTTTGATCAAAATGATGAGATTATTCAAAAACTGATTTTTTCTATCGGTATGGTAGAATTATCAAGCTATTGGAAAATTACTTGCTCTCCGTTAGTGGAAATTCATGCGGCGCAGTTGGATGAGCAACAGCTTGCTTGGTGGAAAAAACAATATTTTCTGGGTTTACAGGAATTCTTTTATACAAACGGAATTAAAGCTGAAGAAGCTGATTTTATGCATATTAAGACACTGGGAAATTGCTTTGCGAAGACAAAGGGTGACAGGGTGCTGAGCGGCTGTATGATTCCGGTCGGCGGCGGAAAAGACTCTGCGGTAACGATCGAATTGTGTAAACAACTGGATATGAGGCTTTGTGCTTATATTATTAATTCACGTAAGGCAACACAGGACAGTGTGGATATCGGCGGATTCAATGAGGAAGCTGTGATCAAGGTAAAACGGACGTTAGATGCGAATATGTTGGAGTGTAATAAAAAAGGCTTTTTGAATGGTCATACGCCGTTTTCAGCTTTGGTGGCATTTTCCGCTACTTTATTTGCTTATTTGAATAATCTGCGTTATGTTGTTTTAAGTAATGAGGACAGTGCGAATGAAAGCACCGTTGCCGGAACACAGATCAATCATCAGTATTCGAAAAGCTTTCAGTTTGAAAAGGATTTTCATGAATATGAACAAACCTATATTGACAGCGGCGTTTATTATTTCTCATTGTTGAGAGGATGGTCGGAATTTCAGATTGCACGGCAGTTTGCAAAGTATCCGCAGTATCATCAGTTGTTTCGGAGCTGTAATGTCGGCAGTAAAACTGATATATGGTGCGGAAATTGTCCGAAATGTCTGTTTGTCTATCTGATTCTGTCACCGTTTTTAACCGATGCGGAAATGGTTTCCATATTTAACAAGAACCTGTTAAATGATGAAGCATTACTTCCGATTATGGAACAGCTGATCGGCTATCAAAGTGAAAAGCCGTTTGAATGCGTGGGAAGCAGAGAAGAAGTGAACACGGCAATCTGTATGAAAATTGCGGCTTTGGAAGCACAAAAGCAGCCGCTGCCGCTGTTATTGACGCATTATTGTACATTGCCGCAGTATGAGTGTTATCGTAATCAAAAAAATCCGTATGAGCATTATTTTAATCGAGAAAATTTAATTCCCGAGATATTCTTGCCGCTTGTGAAAGAAGGATGATTATGCCGCCGATTATTGAAGAATTAAAAAATAAGCGCATTGCGATATTGGGATTCGGCAAGGAAGGGCAGTCTACCTATCGCTATATCAGAACCTACTTGCCGGATCAACAAGTTACGATTGCGGATATTCATCCGATTGATACAAGTGAGCTTACGCATGTAAAGACAATGTTCGGAGCGCACTATCAAGAACTGGATGATTTTGATGTCATTATGAAAAGTCCCGGTATTGTTTTGACTCATGAATTGCCGCAGGACAAGCTGAATTCACAAACAAATTTATTTTTAAAGCATTACGGGCACCAGACAATCGGTATTACCGGTACCAAAGGGAAAAGTACAACAGCTTCGTTATTGCATCATATCTTGAAGCAATGTCGCAGCTGTGTATTACTCGGCAATATCGGTAAGCCGGCTTTTGATCAGTTGGATATGATTGATCAGGATACCATAATCGTCTATGAGCTTTCTTGTCATCAGCTGGAATATGCACACTATTCTCCGCATTACGGTGTGCTGCTCAATTTATATGAAGAGCATTTGGATCATTACGGCACTTATGAAAAATATGTGCATGCGAAGGAAAATATTTGGCGCAATCAATTAAAGAATGATACGATCGTATTGGAAGCGTCTTTGGCGAATTCAAAAATCAACAGCCGTATCATCAAAGCTTCCATGAATGATGACGAAGCTGATATTCATATCGATGAATCGACTTTGTATATCAATCAAAAAGAAATCATTCTGCAAAATCACGATACTGCATTGTTGGGCAAGCATAATCGTTATGATATCGCAATCGTATTCTATTTGGCTGAACAATGGGGAGTATCCTATGAGCAGTCTCTTATCGCATTAAAAAGCTTTACACCGTTGGCACATCGATTGCAGTATGTCGGCTGTTATCATGATTTGCACTGGTATGATGATTCTATTTCTACTATTTGTGAAACGACTATTCAAGCGCTGATCGCACTGCCAAAAACTGATACGCTGTTATTGGGCGGTATGGATCGCGGAATAGATTATACACCGTTGGCTGATTATTTAAACAGTCATCCGATTCACCATGTCATCTTAATGTATGACAGCGGTGCGGTACTTGCGAAACTGTTGAAAATTCCTTTTACCGTCGTTGCCGATCTAAAGGAAGCTGTGGAAACGGCAAAGCAGGTCAGTCGGAAAAATGCCTGTGTTTTGTTATCTCCGGCAGCCGCAAGCTATGGCTTTTTTAAGAATTTTGAAGAGCGCGGAGATTGTTATCAGAAGTATATTCAAAATGAAGCATGATTTCTCTCATGCTTTTTATGTACAATGATCGATCAGAACTGACATATTTTTATGAAATACCTCATAAGCTTTAATCAGGTGATAATATGTTTTCAGTAATGTTTGAGATATTGTCAAACGCCCTTGCTTATGTCGGATATATTCGTAATAACTCCTTTGCACAGCCATTGTCTAAAGAAGCTGAAGCCGCCTGTATCGAACGCTTAAATGCTCAGGATCCAAAAGCTCGTGAAGAATTGATCGAGCATAATCTTCGCTTAGTAGCACATATTGTGAAAAAATACGATATTAAAAAGGAGCAGACAGAGGATTTGATCAGTATTGGTACAATCGGTTTAATCAAGGCTGTAGATTCATTTAAAAGTGAAAAGGGGCATAAGCTGACTACTTATGCTTCACGCTGTATTGAAAATGAAATCTTAATGTATTTGCGCAGTTCACGCAATTATTTTCAAAATGTTTCGTTAAATGATCCGATCGCTACCGATAAAGACGGCAGTGAAATTACTTTGATTGATGCGATTGCGGCTCCACAGGATAAAAGCATTATCGATACAATGATTTTAGATGAACAGATTCAGCGCTTAAAAACCTATATTCATGTGTTGGACGGAAGAGAACTTGAAATCATTACCAAGCGTTTCGGTTTGTACGGACAAAAAGAATTGACACAGCGAGAAATTGCGGATCAGATGAAAATATCACGTTCTTATGTATCGCGTATTGAAAAGCGAGCTTTTATGAAAATCTATAGGGAATTTAAAAAACATGAGAATGAGAAAAAGCGCAAGCACAGTGATCTTTGATGATGAAGAAGGAATTGTCTTTCAGGCAGAACAAGTAGGTTCTGCTTTTTTACGACATTCGCATTTGTATCAATTACGGTTCTTTTTTATTTATGTTGCACATAAACTGTGATAGAGGTGAACATATGAAAAAATATCGTAAGCAGGTCGCATGTTTATTCGGCGCCATTGCTGTATTATCTTATTTAAGTATTCATTATTTTTCAATGGATGATAAAAAGGAAAGCATTACAGTAATGGAAGAAGATGATTATAAAAGACTGCAAATTTATGTATTGGACCAGGATAATACATTGATTCCAATGGATAAGAAAATTGCTTCTGATACAGCATTGGAAGAACAACTGAAACAGATGATTTCCGCTATGTGTGCTGATCGGGTCAAAGGTGATTTCACCGGTGTTTTGGGAAAGGGTACGGCTTTGACCAAGGTCAAGGTGGAAAACGGAATGGCTTCGTTGTATTTTAATGAATCGTTTGCGACCTATGAGAAAGAACAGGAACTGCAAGTGTTGGAGGCAATTACATGGGCTGCCACGCAATTCAACGAGGTGTCTCAAGTTCAGCTGTATTACCATGATGAACTTCTTCATGAGATGCCTTTGGATCATACACCGATTCCCGACCCATTAGATCGTTCATTAGGCATCAATCATTTTGAATCGGCAAGTGCGTCGTTAAACAGTAGTCATTCGATTATTGTATATTATGTGAAGCAGATTGATGGAAATGATTATTTTGTTCCGAAAAGCAAAAGAATCAGCGGAAATGGAAATGATTTGGAAACAGTGGTAAAAGAGGTTTTAAAGGATGTATCGGTATCTAGTGAATTGAGTGCGCCGCTGTATCAGGAACAAATAGCGGCTACCGAATTGCCGAAACAGGAGAATCAAACATTGATCGTCAATATGAATCATGCATTATTGAATGATGAACGAACGGCAAAGCAGTCTGCTTACGAGGCTTTAATTTTATCTTTGGCAAACAATTTCAAGGTTGACGAGGTAAAGGTGTATGTAGAGGATAATGTTGTTTCACTGCATGGATCTAATGAAGAAGCTGTTTCTGTTTCCTCTTTGCATTATAATCCAATACCTTTTTAATCTTTTGGTTTTAACCTGCGCCTTATTTGTGGTAAAATAATAGCGTAAGGTGGTGTCGCATAATGAAAATCATTGTAGTAAGCGATTCTCATGGCTTCAATAGTCGCTTAGATGAAGTATTAAACAAAGAGAGTGATGCAGATTGTTTTATTCACTGCGGAGATATTGAATGCAGTGAGGATGCATATCCGATGTATCATACGGTTCAGGGAAATAATGATTTGTTTTGCGATTATCCGCAGAAAATTATTTTACCGGCGATGGGGCATCGGATTTTGGTCATGCACGGCAATCAGTTTCCGTATCGGCAAAGATTGGAGCGCATGGCTGCGTTTGCGAAGCAGGAGGATTGTGATATATTCTGCTACGGTCATTCGCATATCGCGGCGATTGAGCAATTAGATCAAGTGTTATTATTGAATCCGGGATCGCTTTGGCGTTCACGTGACGGCAGGGAACCTTCTTATGCCGTATTGTATTTGCAAGATCAGGATATCAGGGCGGAGATTAAGTTCATAGATTGAAAGTATCCTACGCGATTAAGAGGGTGATGATATGAAGCGAAGATACAGTATCAGTCTCGGACTTGCGGCGATCGGAAGCATTGCATATCTCGCTTTATTGGGATGGTATGTGTATACGCTACTTCAGGGTGGTGATACCGGATATCCGGTAACGGTTGAAGATTTGCCTTTTCCGCTGATTCTTCATATTTGTTTGGCAGTGATCGCTGCTGCATTTACATGGACAGCTTTTTTTACCAATATATTACCGGTTGCGCTTGCGGCTTGTATTTGTTATGCAATCGGCGAGATTATTTTTTATCATTATTTGTTATTTTGTGCGCCGTTGATCATTTTAACGATTGTCGGTTCTGTTTTCTGTTCTAAGCAGCAAAAGAAAAAGCAGGATAAACCGGAAGAGGTGATGTTGAAGCAGAAAAAAACGCTTCCGGAAAAAAAGCAAGTGCATAAAGAAGTGCATGAAAAAAAGCCGCAGATGCAGCGGAATACTCGACAGCAAATGTTGACTCGCAGAATGCAGCAAAATCATAACACAACAATGCAGGGAAATGCACCGATGTTTCAGGCGAATTATGTACAGCCGATGGTTCAGCCGTTTTATACGCCGATGCAGGATCCTTATGCGCCGTTGGCTCAGGGGAATATGATGCAGCCGATGGCTCAGCCTGCAATGGTACAGAACGGTATGTATCCATATCCTGTATACAATAATGAGCAGTTTGCAGCGCAGCAGCCGATGCTTCAGCTTCCGTATCATGCAATGCCTGCAAATCCTAACAACGCTTTTCAGCAAGGCGTTCCGACAGCTGTACAGACTCCTTTTCCGCAACCGAATCAGTTTCAGTCACCGGGAGTTGTAAATATGCAGAATCAATCGGGAACTTTACCGCAGCCGCATGCCGGTCATACTCGCGGAGAAGGTTATTTTGACGATTACGGTAATTTTCATCCGGGCAGAGGGCAATAATTTCCTGAATTGCAAGTAGAAAGTGGAAATAAGATAAGAGATTAAACATAGAAGCAAGAATCATCATAGAAACCAATGTTAGTTAATTCATGTAAGAAAGATTGTTCGGCGGAAATGTAGCCAAGAATCTTTCTTTTCTTATTGTTAATCTGCCGATTTATGGAACGAGAAACAGCTATATCAAC
>QZED01000029.1 GCA_009917405.1 bacterium c-19
ACTCCGTCTACTTCAATCACCGGCGTCACACTTCCGCTACCGTTCACTACATAGATCGGATCTTCTGCGAATGTGATCACTCGTGTACCTTTATCAATATTGATTGGTAATTCAATCGTTTTATCACTGTAGTTTCCGCTTGGATCATGACTCGTCGCCTGTACGATCACCTTTCCCATTTGGCTGTTTTGACTCGCATTTAGAATCGTTACTAAACCACTTGCGTCTATCGAGATAACATCAGTAGGACTTCCTGCCTTTAACTGATACGTTACACTGCTTCCAGTAGGGTTTCCTGCCGTATATAATTGGAACGTCTTATTTGGATCATAAACTTCTTTTTTGGCACTGTAATTACTTCCCGATTTCGGAAGTTCATTTCCGGCATTGTCCGTATAAATGAAGTTTTGCGCTCCTGCCGTTACTGTAAAAGTTAGTTCTGCATAAGCATCTGCTTGTCCTGCGGCTCCTTGTTTCTCTGCCACAATCGTTACTGTTCCGACTCCGTGGATTGTGACTGCTCCACTGTTTTCATTGATTTCTATTACATTCGTTGATCCATCTTTAATTTTGTATTTCACTGGATTCGTATTCGTACTACCCTTTACACATGCAAATACTGCGACATTTGTATCCGTTACCTTGACACTTTTTGAAGTGATCATATTGATTGCCGCACTTGTTTCATAAAACTGCAGATTTTCAGCTCCCGCTACTCCGACATTCACTGTCACCGCTATATCCTTACTGCTCCATTTGTCAGATACCTTTATCACAAAATGATAACTTCCTACTCCTAATTGAGAGCCTGCCTTTACCTTGATCGTTCCGACATTCCCGCTTGTCGTTATCTGAAACATTCCCGAATCCTGTCCATTCACAAGCTCATAGCTGTAGGTCGTGGTTGATCCGCCGATCATATCCGGTGTTCCTTCATTTCCCGTAATCGTTCCGATGACTCCGTTTTCCATTACATTCGTTTGACTTGCGGTAAAGGTCGGAACACTTGTGTCGCTTGAAGCACTATCAGGTGTCAGTGTCGCATTCACTCCGCGATAGATAACTATTTCCTTTTCTACATAAGCCGGATTATAATTATCTAATCCTGTACTCGGATCATCATCCGCCGTTGCCCGTATCGTCACCTTATTAAACGCATTGTTTCCGTTATACGTGATTTCTCCTGTATCGGGATCTATTTCTATTAACGCTGAATAACCGCCTGATTTTGAATACGTTATCTTTGTCCCTGTACTTGGATTCGCTGTCGCTGTTTCACTCCAAGCTGTTGCCGCATCTGTCATTGATTTCTTTGTCTGTGCCGGATCATTGAATGCGACAGATAAATCTGTTTTTTCTACCGTAAACGATGTACAAACCTTAGTATCAGCTGTAGTTGTTGCAGGATCACCGTTTGCATCCTTAGCACTTACACAAAATTTATAAGTTCCTGCTTTTAATCCACCGTTCAATAAATCAGGCGCATTATTTTTTATCTTTACTTTCAGCGTAGTGCTGCTTGAAGCACTACTGCTGTTTAATCCGTCAATTTCAAAGTTTTGATAAGAATTATCTCCGTTTGATTCCATTGCATAAGTTAATGGCATAACCCCTTGAGGATTCACTGAAATGTTTCCTATTATCTGTCCCGCATTCACATTCTTACTAAACTCATAATCTTTTCCGCTGCTCGCTCCGCTTTGCGGCTGTTTTGTATAGCTGATTTTATGTTTGGTAATTTCAAACGGTATCGCATTTGAAAGCGGGGAAGAATAAACCGGTGCAGCATCGGTGGTATACTCCTCGTTCACCAAGTATGCTTGGTATTTTCCGATGGGAATATTACCGGTATCAAAACTAATAATACCTGAACTAGCAGCTGATTCTAATGGTTCATAGTATTTTAATTCACTCCCCGATGTATCTGATAATAACAATGATATAGTATTGGTATTTCCTACGGTTGCGTTATCATAATGTATTTTAACTACAGAACCTTTCATGACTTTTTGGACAGAATCATTGTTGGCATTCTTAATATCATTAAAATCAACGTTCATAGCATCAGGATTCAACAATCTTATTTTCATCGGATCACCGGCTGTATTCCAAATATTTGTTGTATTGGCAACCGGATTCGTAATACTGGCTGTATAATTACTGCCTGTGCCGGTGGATAAAGCAAAAACTACATCATCTAAATTCAACTTGGCACTCGCTCTCAATGCTAATTGTTTCGTTTGTACATTTTGTATGGCTGCAGCACCTGTTGCACCAATAAAAGAAATCCAATTAGGTTTTGAAACAGAACCGTTTCCTGCCCAATAATCACGATCATATTTTAACAAATACACTTCTTGACTGTTAATCAGCTGATAGCTCATACCATCAGCATTAAATTGTGTTTCCGGCATGGTTAAACACCAAAAGCGATTCTCTGCCATATAAGGCTGTAGGTAGTCCAGAGCAATGACATTTGAATTTTGTTCTAATGTTGTATAAGGAGTACGCTCTACAATCATGGCTTCATCTTTACTACCTGAAACAATATTATTATTTAATGTCGCATAATAATTTTTTAACAAACTTTTAGAATAGTTATGTGTAAAATTAGTCCATTCTGAATCATTATACGTATACGGAGTCACAGCATTCTCAAAATGCTTGCTCATTGTAAGCCACACATTGTTTCCATCGCTGTTAGGATTTGATTTCAATAACTGCATTTCTAAGTTAATACCGTTATATTTTGTTCCCATATAAATTCGATCACCTTGTTTTAAATGACCTATTCTGCCGGTTGAATTTGATGAAACTGCATACGATCCGGCAGCATTCATTTGATAAAAACTATAACCATATGCAGATGTTATAGCTATAATGATTAAAGCAAATACAGATATTGCCGCTTTTTTCCACATCTTTCATCGTTCCTTTCTCTTTTATGTCTATAATACCTGTCAACACCGAACAAAATCTTAGAGACATAGTACATGTTTTGTTCAAATGCCGTCGCAGTAAGCATTTTTAATCACTTTGAGTGTTTCATCTTCGCTAAAGAAAGCTTTTAAGTCATCAGCGATATATAAACAATACTTCTATGATACTAAAAGCCTATTATGAAAGCATAACAGAAGTATTTTAAGCATACCGGCAATAAAAATCTCATCGACTGCACTGTTAAACTGACAGTCAGATTTGTATGCTTTTATAACGCAAATACAGTATTCCATCAGTCAGAGATTCATCAATGAGATACACCATACTCGAAAAAGGGTCAAAATTTATTTAAAAAATTTAAAAGTAATTAAAAAGCTTGATTCCAATAATGCTCCAAAAGCACATAATATAAATTTCCGTGCTGCTTCAACTGCTCGTATAAAGGTCTCATTTCTGCCTTTTCCGCATCACTTTTTTCACTTAATTCCTGTTCACAATGCGCCCATTGCTTTAAAACTCGATAAGCTTCCTTAGCTTCAAAAGCCGCATCCTTCTCATAAGTCTGATAATCGGAATTAAAGAAATGATCGCGTACAATCACCGAGCCAAACACTAAACTTGCCGCAAAGCTGACGGTGATTCCTGCCTTTAATAAGATTGTTGTATTTAGAACCGGAAAATGATGAAATAAAGAAGAAATCGTTTCTATCCCCTTCTTATTATCACACATCACCCATGCAGCACATATTGTTCCCAACTGATGAATGCGGAAGTTCAATTCAATATCATTGCGGCGACAGTATTCTTCCACATCGGCACGTAACAGCTTTTTGGAATTTGCCAAACGACTTTTTACAGTTCCGTTGGGGACATTTAAAAGTTGTGCAATCTCATCAATTGACATCTGCGCAAAATATTTCAAAGAAATCACTTCACGCTGTTCATCACTCAGCCGCAACATACAAGCTTGTAAAATCTCCATGTCACTGCAATAATGCATATTTGCTTCAGGCAGAAATTCTCGCCGTTTTTCTGTTTGAACATTTAATTGATCCAGCTTTGCATCATCCATTGCCTTGTCTTTATTGGAACGAAACAAACGCTTGCACTCATTATGAGTAATTGAAACCAACCAATATTTAAAACGATTGCTGTTTTTAATATCAATCGCATAGCGAAGCACTTTTAAAAAGACTTCTTGCTTAATTTCTTCCGCATCAGCTTCACATCTTGTGATCTGATATGCGATATAATACACAAGCTTATGATACCGGTCATATAATTCATTAAAGGCTGATTCATCCTGCATTCTCAACAAGCGGATTAATTCAGCGTCATTTCGTTTTTTTGTGTTCACAGCTTCCACCTCTTTTTTTAATATTATTCATTTTTTTTACATATGTCAATATCATATTGTAAAATAAAATTATTTTCTCAATCCTTAATATTTTAAATACACTTATTTTTTGATAAATGTAAAAGTAAAAAAGCCTTATAAATAGACGTTATTTAATCATTTTATCAGTTTATGTATGATACAATACAGTTGATCGACATAAATGCAAAAAAAATAATTTTTATTCAAAATTTTCCAATAATTTTACATTTATTTATATAACAAAAAAAGAGTGATTCACTGGAGAATCACTCAAAAGCAGCTGACTTAAATTACCTCAAAGCCGTGTTCAGTAATCATTTGTTTGGCTTTTCTGATCACATCATTATCTCCGTCCACAAGTACAACGCTCTGTGATAATCGAATTTCATGACGGATACCGGCATTGTCCAGTACATATGCCAAAGTCTTTACTCTTTCTTCATTTAACAAATCCTTTACCATGATTATACTAGTCATTGTTATTCCTCACATTCCATCTTTATTATAGTCAAAAAGCAGTCATTTTACAATGGTAAATGTTGGTTTCTATGCAAAAGATAAGGGAAAATATTGTTTTATTTAGCTATGAAATTATTGAATAAATTATAATTTTCTTCCGCATAACGTATTTTAAAATTCACAATCAACCCCTTTATACAAGCACGAAGGGTTTTAGATAAAATTCCTATATAAACTAAACTCCACATTATTATTGTTATTAAGACTCATGACTAATGCCTAACGGCTTTTCCATAACACAGTGTTCCAACCATGAAAATATTTGATCGTAATGCTTTATTTATCGATTAAACCTGCTATCAAAAAAGCCCGCATGCGGGCGTATTATACTACTCTTCCTCAATAAAATTATGAATCACATAAAAGGCTGTTTTCACCGCAATACCGCAGCGTAGTGCAAGATCATCGCAAACTGCCCACATCGCAAAGGTATGCGGATCACTACGGCGCATTCTGCCGATATAAATACGATAATCATGAATGACATCTGCACAAATCGGATACATATTATGAGTAATATCATCAAAACAGATCATATTAAGATCTTGGCTGAATACATCCGTTAAAGCCTCCGGATCGACTTCCTCGTCACATAAAAAGGCAAGGCTCATCGATAATCCGCGGAGTCCGGCTACACGTACACAGGTTGCGCAAATATCACAATCGGTATCAAACAGTTGCTTGAGATTTGTCTGTAAGCGCAATTCCTCTTGACTGCTTCCACCGTCACAGAAATCAGAGGTCTGCGGAATTGTTTGAAACAATAACGGTAAATGCTGATAAGCATCTTTCAGCGGAAATAATTCCGATTCCGGCTCCTGCCCTGCAACATAAGCCTTTAGCTGTTCCATCAGATCCTTACATCCCTCATCGCCGACTTCCGCAACACTATGAAGGGACGTCAATACTCCTTTGCGCAATGTATGCCTTTGTTTCAGTGCCGCAAAGATCATCGCTGCCATCGCAAATGCTGCCGTCGGGATACGCAAATTATGATCATTCGCCGTGAGCTGATCCAAATTCACGGAAGGAAGCACCAGTTTGCCGATTTTCTCACAGCCGCATAAGCGTATAATCCACATTTGTTCCTGTTTCTCTTGCGGAATCAGCTGATCTGCTTTGCCGATACAATCAAACAGAACAGTACAAGTGAAAAGTCGCTCATCACTCAAACGATGAACAGGATAAAACTGATCCTGATATTCAAAAGTTCTGCCGCATTCTTCATTCTCATCAAATAATACGATATCATATGGAAAACGCCATTTTTTCAGCCACTTTGCCAATTCTCTCGCCAACCATGTAGAAGCCCCGATTATACCGGCTTGATTATTCATACTTTCACCCTTCTATTACCGTACCTGAATGATTGGAAAATGTACCCTTTAGATAAATTTTAATTCCATGCTTTTTCGCAAAAATCACACTGCGATCATGTAATACACGACTTTTCATATTCAGCATTTCATCGTATGTCAGACGATCATAGCGAACTGCATATTCATTCAGCTTCGGATCGCGATCATATACGCCGTCGACATCGGTATAGATATCCACTTCCTTTAATTTCAGCATATGCGCAAATAAAACAGCACTGTAATCACTGCCCCCTCTGCCCAAAGTGGTTACCTTATGCTCATAGGAAGTTCCGATAAAACCGCCGACCACAATAACATCATATTCATTTAATTTCATTTTTATTTCTTTATTATCCAGTTTTATCACTTTTGCATATTCATAATTATTATCGGTTCTGATTCCGCTGTCAATAAAATTCAAGGAAAACGTACGTACTCCCTGATCCAAAAGCTCGCTGCATACTTTAATAGCGGAGAGCTGTTCTCCAATCGACACAAGCTTTGCCCGTTCTTCCTTGCTTAAAAATTCACTTCCCATAGCCAGCAGTGTATCGGTCGCATAAGCATCCGGATATCGTCCCATAGCCGATACTACTACCACAACCTTTGAAGTCTGTGCAGCTTCCATGATATGGCGATACGCATATTTTCGTGTTGCCTCGCTGCGTAGGGAAGTTCCGCCGAATTTCATGACTTTGATATCCATGATCATACCTCCACATTCTCCATAACGTATGCAAAAAAGGCAAAAACGTGTAGGCACTGAAGACGGACCTTGCTGCCTCGTCTTAAAGAACTCCCACACGCTTTACCTCAATACGCATTCAATCATTATTGTATTATAAACGTTTTTCAAAATTCCCGCTGATGCTCATACCCTCTTGAAAAATCACAAAGGCCTTCGGGTCAATCTTATGGATAATTCGCTTTAATGTAGCTACCTCGTACTTGGAAATTGCGGTCACAAGCACATAAGTATCCTCTTGTGTATATGCACCAGCACCCTTCCAATATGTCACACCGCGACGCATTTCTTCATTGATCTGTTTGGAAATCCCATCCTTTTTCGTAAAGATCATCACAGTCATATTGATATTTTGATAATGAACCTTATCCATCGCCTGTGCCATAATAACAGAATACAGAATCGAATAGATCGCTACCGGTATTTCAAATAAAAATGCACATAAGCCGAAAACAATCGCATTAATGACAATGCTCAGCTTACCGACGCTGAAATTAGAGCGCTTTAGACTGAAATAAACACCTAAAATATCAATACCGCCGCCGCATCCGCCGCTGCGCAGTGTAAGACCGATGCCGACTCCGCAAATAATACCGCCGATCAAGCAGGAAGCCAGCACATCCTCAATAATGGGTACCTGCGGAATGGTCAATACCGTTAAGAAAATCGTCTGCACAATCACTCCGAACACCGTTTTGATAAAAAACTTTCTTGAAATACTGCGATATGCCAATAAGAATAACGGTACATTCATTAAAAAATTTAAGATACCGGCAATATCTAATCCCTGCGGCAGCTGCAGTCCCGCATACTCACTTAACAAGGTACGGATAATCTGCGCAAAACCAATAATACCGCCACTGTATAACCCTAACGGTACAATAAAAATATTTAAGCCGAACGCAAATAAAAAATTGCCAAGTGCAGTTCCGATATAGTTTCTGAAATCTTTTTTTATCATCGTCATAGCATCATTCCTAATCCGAAATCTATTATATCATAAATTTAAATCGGCGGTAGTTTCATTATGCATTTTCTGATATTTTGTCATCATTGCAGTCATCAATAAATTCATTCTGAAAGCTTCAATAATTTTTTATACCGATAAGTTATTTCCAACGCCGTTTTAAAACAGTGTTGAACATGTGTGCCGATTTTAAGCAATATTTCAAAAAAAAGCAGAAATCAGATGTACAGCGGAAATTTATGGAATCATAATTTTAGAACTTTTTACTAAAAAAATGCTTCTTATTATATAGAAGAAGGTGTTAAAATGAGAAACAAAAAGAAACAGATACTCAGAGGAATGTTCACAAGTTTATGCATCCTGTTCTGTTATACAGTAGGTCTTACCGTATACTTTACATTCCCGAATCATTATGTACTGTATTCGATATTTACAATGATCAGTGTGTTGCTTTGTGTATTTGTGATGTTCTCAAATAACTACTGGATCAATAAATGGATATGGGTCGGAATCCTGATCGGACTGCCCGCAGGATATTATTTCTTTGAAATGCTCTATTTGATCTTTCCTTCATTATATGAATACTTGCATCCGTATCTGTATTACGGATCAATGAATAATGACGGATCATCCTTGATCTTGTTTGTTATTCAATTCTTTCTTACTTATATCATACTGCTTCCGATTGCCTATGATATCTTAAAAACATATAAACAATCAAGATTCCCGTTCTAGGGAATTTTTTTATATGATCGAATCATGTTTACACTTTCGATCTATGTTCATACTAACATTAGAACTATTGGAGGTAATATTCATGGAATTATTTGATTTAAGTAATAAAGTGGCATTAGTAAGCGGCTGTTCTCAAGGACTTGGATATGCCTGCGTATTAACATTGGCACGAAACGGTGCGGATATATTCGGTGTAAGCATCGGCGATGACTCTCATTTAAAAGAAGAAGTAGAGGCATGCGGACGCAAATATCATTCATTGACAGCATCATTAACCACACCCGGTGTAATTGATCAGGTGATCAAGGAATGTAAAGCTGTATACGGTCATATTGATATTCTGTTGAATTTCGCCGGCATTGTCCGTAAAGAACGCACACTGAGAGTTGATGAGGCATGTTTTGACGCGGTAATGGATATTAACTGCAAAGCGAGCTTCTTTTTAAGCCAAGCGGTGATTAAAGAGATGATTGCACAAGGACACGGCGGTAAGATCATTAATGCGTCCGGTGTAATTGCACAACGTTCCAGCAATGACTTTTTACCGTTTACTGCCGCTAAGGGTGCATTAGAGGCAATGACAAAGGCATTGGCAAATGAATTCGCAAGTGAGGATATTCAGGTCAATGCGATTTCATTCGGCTATATGACCACCGGAACAAGATTGCAGCTGGATGAAAACGGAGATGTTGATCGTGAAATCCTGTTAAAGATCCCTGCCGGCAGATGGGGCTGTTACAAGGATGTAGATGGCTTATTATTGCTTCTGGCATCAAGGGCAAGCAATTATATGACCGGATGTATCATTCCGGTAGACGGTGGCTTTTCCATTCATTAAGGTTTTGAGGCTGATTTGTTTCGGTCTCTTTTTTTTTATGGTTTTAGATAACAGAAAATATAATGAATGTGTCTTGTTCTATTTTTCTGCATATAAAATATAAATTTATATGCAGAAAGCGAATGGGTATATGCAGATTGTTCTTATTGCTAATTTCAAATCAAGGTCGATTATTAGAAAAAATATGCGCATCACATACACATCACACATATTTGAGTTCCGGTAATACAACCTTAAATTTATCGTATCTATTTAATCATTTATTTTAAATATGTGGTTATCAGTATGGCAATCAGCGCTTAATGCCATATATTTCTTATATACATTTATTCCTATAAAACATAGGTTGCACTGCTCTGTCAATAATTTTTCAAATAGCTTATTTTTTAATTAATCATTTAACTGATTGCCAATAATGATTATTTTATGTTATAATACAGAGGTACAAGGTGGAGATCACTATATGCGTTTACGAAAAATTTTTTTGATGTTTATTTAATCTTATTAGCGGGGTGTTCAAGAGAAACAGCAATAGCCAACAATGATGAATATTATAAAAAGAAATATGATATAAAAAATACACATCTAAATTTAAAAGCCCTTACTTTAGAGGAAGCCTTAACATTAAAAAAAAGTATGAAAGATGAGAATTTTATTCTAATGATTATCCGAGATGGGTGCGATTATAGTAAAGAGCAACTACAGAATTTTGTTCAAATTGTGAATTTAGTAAACTTCCTATATAAGTTATAATCCTCAACCAGGATGTAGTACAATCATTGGGCACCCCTGCAAAAATCTCACAGCAATTCCTTATTACAGATTTTACTTAATGTTTTTATGTAGAGGATCCGTTTTTGTTGGTTACAATTTTGACTTAAAAAAGCGTTGTGCAAAATGGGATCATTACGAATATGAATGCTCTATCCCTTAACTTAAATGAGGTGATACTATGAATAATCTAACTCATATCAATTCATTCAAATATCATATGTATAATATTATTTTTTTCTTTGTGAATGCTGTTTTTATACGAATCATATATCATCACGGCTTATTGGGCGAAATTACTGATGACCTCGATGAAATCATTAAGTGGTTTTTCATTGAAAACATTTTTAATCCGATCGATATCCTGTTTGTCATAATTGCCGTACTTGTACTGTTGCGTGCCTATAAGAGTAAAGAGTATTTGATAATTGAAATGAAGCCTTTCAGAATTATCTTTATCACAATCCTAATAATAGGTGCTGCACTGTTATGCTTTCTTTATCTGATACGCAATGAAGGCGGCTCGAGCTTAACCGCATTGCTGCTGATGGGATACTTGCCGATGCTGTTTAATTATTGTTATGTGGAATGGGCAAATAAACTGAAAAAATGAGTCATATGATTTGGTGAAATAAACAAATTCGTATAATGTATCAATGATAAAAGTCTTATATAAAGAAGCTGTATACCATTAGATAATCTGATGAATACAGCTCTTTTTTTGACTTATATAATCGGACATAAACACATACTGCGATTATTAAAAAAGGGTATCCTCTTTAAAGAATACCCATTTTACTACTATTCCACTACTATCAGCTTATTTTCCTTCAAGCTCTTCACTACGTCAATCACTCTTTGATTGGCTGATCCCTTCCATTTTAATTTGGGACTGTGAAGCTCCGCCACATAGGTACCATCCACCAAAACATCGATATAATGCAGGATTTCTTTATCCGCTAAATCCTTGTCATAGAGAAATCCGCTCCATACCCAAATATTTTTACTCGGAAAGCGCTCCTTAAATGCCTTAGCAAGCCTTGTCGTACCCTCGATATTCACGGGATGCAGCGGTTCTCCGCCTAAAATAGACAAGCCCTCAATATAGGAATTATCGCAAAGTGCTAAAATCTGTTCAATCACCCCGTCATTAAAGTCATTTCCACCGTTAAAATCATGAGTTTCCGGATTAAAGCAGTCCTTACAATGAAAGGTACACCCTTGCATAAAAATGGATACACGCACTCCAGGTCCATTGGAAATATCCATTTTTCTGATTTTGTTATAACGCATGCGCATCTGTCCTATTATACTTCGGCATCTTTATTGTCAAGATGCAGCACTCTTTCCTTAATTTCCTGCGTTCTTCCCTTATTCCAAAAATTACTACCGATATAACCGCAGGTTCTGCGCGCCACATTCAATGTATTGTGATCGCGGTTACCGCAGTTTGGACAATACCAATCCAATTCATCATCAATCTGCATTTCGCCATCAAAGCCGCATTTCTGGCAATAATCGGATTTTGTATTTAATTCCGCATACATGATATTATCATAAATAAATGAGATCACCTGTAATACCGCATCGATATTATTTTGCAGATTCGGTGTTTCGATATAAGAGATGGCACCTCCCGGACTCAAGCGCTGAAATTCACTTTCCAGCTTCAGCTTGGAGAACGCATCGATTTCCTCAAACACCGGCACATGATAGGAATTGGTAATGTAATCACGATCGGTAATACCCTTCACGATTCCGAAGCGATCCTTTAAGCAGCGTGCGAATTTATAAGTCGTTGATTCAATCGGTGAACCGTAAATTGAATAATCGATATTCTCTGCCTGCTTCCATTCGTTCGCTTTATCATTCAAATGCTGCATCACTGCCAAGGCAAATTCCTTGCCCTTACCGTTATCGGTATGAGAATGCGTTGTCATATACTTCACACACTCATAAAGTCCCGCATAACCTAAGGAAATCGTTGAATAACCGTCATGTAACAGATCATGAATGCTTTCGCCCTTATCTAAACGAGCCAATGCGCCGTGCTGCCACAAAATCGGTGCTACATCGCTTGTCGCATTGCTTAAACGCTTATGTCTCACTTGCAGTGCCTTATGACATAGTTCCAGTCTTTCATCAAAGATTTCCCAGAATTTATCCATATCCTTTTTTGAAGAAAGCGCCACATCAGGTAAATTGATCGTCACCACACCTTGATTAAAGCGGCCGTAATATTTACCCTTGCCTTCTTCATAATTCTTTGCCTTCGCAATATTTCCGACGTCCTTCAATCGATCAGGAGTCAAAAACGAACGACAGCCCATGCACGGATAGCACTCACCATCCCCATATGCATTTTTCTTTAATTCCTTCATTACCTTTTCCGAAATATAGTCGGGAACCATGCGCTTTGCCGTACACTTCGCCGCCAATTCGGTCAAATAATAATATTTACTGTCCTTATGCACATTGTCTTCTTCCAAAATATATAATAGCTTCGGGAAAGCCGGTGTAATATAAACACCCTTTTCATTTTTAAAGCCTAAAATACGCTGCTTTAAAAATTCCTCAATAATCATAGCCAGTTCTTCTTTATATTCTTCTGTTTCACCTAAATACATATTAACGGATAAAAACGGTGCCTGTCCGTTCGTATTCGTCATTGAATTCACTTGATAATTAAAGGTTTGAACACCGTCTGCGACTTCTTTTTTCGTATCCTCAATCGCATAAGTTTTACAATCCTCATCATTGAAATGACGTTCCTTATACTTGCTTAAATACTTCTCATAGCTGTCTCTGACAAACGGAGCCAAATGGGAAAGTGAAATCGTTGCCCCCCCATAGCTTGATGATGAAACCGCCAAGATGATCTGCGTCGCAATCGTTGCCGCAGTGGAAAAGCGATGCGGCTTTTCAATCATCACTCCGTTAATAATCGTACCGTTTTGCAACATATCCTCCAAGTTGATCAATTCACAGTTATGGAGTGCATTCTGCGCAAAATAATCAGCGTCATGAAAATGAATAATCCCTTCATCGTGCGCCTTTACGATTTCCTCCGGCAATAAGAATCTTCGTGTAATATCGGTACTGGTAATCCCTGCCAAATAATCACGCTGTGTTGTGACTACTTCGGCATTTTTATTGGAGTTCTCGTTGTTCCAATATTCATTTTCACCCTCGATCAATTCCTTAATCGTCTGATCGGTCGTATTGGCCTTTCTGACTAATTCTCTCGTATAGCGATAAGTGATATACTTCTTCGCCAGCTGATATTTATCATATTCCATCAGCTTTTCCTCAATAATATCCTGAATATCCTCTACTAAAATTCTTTTCTTGTCTAAGGATTCAATATATCTGATAATTTCCTCAATCTTCTCATCGGAAATTTGACTGCTTTTTTGTACCTCTGAATTGGCTTTATTAATAGCCGTTTTGATTTTATCCGGATTGTAATCAACGATATGACCATCCCTTTTTACGATTCTCATGTCATTTCCTCCTATTTGTGTCTGCCACAATTTTACCATAACCCATAAAATAAAAAAGTCGCACTTGCAACTTTTCATCTTTTTTATTAAAATAGTTACAGGTGATAAAAATGAACAATCCTTTTGAAGGCTTATCAAAGGCACAAGCTGCCAAATTATTCCAATTATTGGGAGCTCATACGTATACATATCATAAAAATGATGAAATTATTCCAACGATAAAAAATGAAAATATCATCGGTATTATTTTATATGGTTCTGCACAGATCATTCATATTGAATATAACGGAAATGATATCATCTTAGAACAGCTTCAAGAAAACAGTGTATTTGGGACCGGTATATCTGCGACCAATACCGAAACGTATCATATTATTGCGAAAGAGGACACGGAAGTTGCGGTGATTGATTATGATAAGCTGCTTAATCCCGATAATATAAAGCACAGCTATTATAATGTGTTCCTACGCAATTTATTTGATATCATCAATGAAAAATTTATGAACAGAAATGAGCGTATAAAGATTTTAGAACAAAAACAAATACGTAATAAACTGTTGGCTTTTTTTGAAATCGAACAAAAAAAGACACGTTTAAATTATATCACGCTGCCGTTTTCATTTAAGGATTTGGCTGATTATATTGCAGTAAATCGCTCCTCTATGTTTCGTGAAATCAAGAATCTGAAAGACGAAGGCTTTATTAATGTCAAGGGCAAGAAAATCACACTGCTCTATAAATAAACAAATCGACTTTAGGTAATCAATCTTTTTATATACGGATTCTCAACTTTATGTAAAAGACAGGAAAGCAAAATTGATATAGAAGCCACCGTCAGAAAAAGCGAGATGCTTCCGATGTGCGCTGACAGAAAAAAATCGAGAAAGCAATCGACAAGACCTTGTACAAACGTATTCTCTATCACAAAGTAATAGGAATCAGCGACAAGTGCAAACAGGTACAAAAAGCCTCCTAACAAAAGCGGAAGCTGATAGGAGTCCTTTTTGAGAAACGGATAAATTAAAAGATAAGCGATAATTAAAGTTGATAGATACCATAAAGCACCCCCTGGATATAATAGAGAGCGCTCATTAAATCAATGATAATCTGATACATCGTATAATTCTTTGCCACATTGTCAAATGAAGAATTCATTCTTTTTGCTTTTTCATACACGGAATCTTGTAGATGCTCTATAAATGTGATAAACTGAACGTAGTAACAAATCAAAATTTGTAGAGGTGACTCAAATGGATATAGCTCTTTTCTCTAATGAGTATACTGTGCGCTACATGGAAAAAGCAGATGTCGCAGATATATATTTACTGTGCAGTAAAAATGCTTTGTATTACCAATACTGTCCGCCATTTGTGACAGAACAGAGTATTCTTGATGATATGAAAGCCTTGCCTCCAAATAAAGAAATGTGCGACAAGTATTATGTAGGGTACTATAAGGGGGAAGAATTGATTGCTGTTATGGATTTGATTATGGAATATCCTGATGAAAAAACTGCTTTCATAGGCTTTTTTATGACATCGGCATCGATTCAAAATACTGGAATTGGAAGTAACATTATTGACGATTTGTGCCGCTATCTGGCTGACATTGGGTTTTTGAGTGTGCGACTTGGTTGGGTTAAAGGCAATCCTCAGGCAGAGCATTTTTGGCATAAAAACAATTTTAAGGAGACGGGGATTACATGCGACACGGATTACTATACTGTGGTTGTAGCTCAGCGAGTTTTATAAATCGAAATTGGTTAAGGAAGGTAAAACGATGGATAATGCTATGTATAAGGAATTGCCTACCCCTAAATCGAAAAAGAAAAAATAACAAAATAATAATTTGAGAGGAAGTGTTACTGATGGAAAAGTTTAAGCCGTTTATTATACCTGTGGCATTATTGGTTCTAATTGACCAGACGGTTAAAATAGTAATTTCAAAAGTATTTATGAAATGCGAATTTGATATAATAGCCAAAGTTTTAAGATTTAATCCAGAACTAAATACTCGTTTATCTTATGCTGGAAATTTCTTCGAATTATTATCAAGTCCGTTTGTTACCATTTTATTGAATGTGTTTGTTTTGTTCCTCTTTTTTTCAGGATATATGCTATATCAGGCAAAAAGAGCACATATAAGTTTTTGGGTAAAAATAATAATGATTTGTGGCATATCGGGATGTTTATGTAGCTTGATTGATAAGCTGTTTTGGGGTGGAAGTTTAGATTTTTTGCAGATACCTACCCTTTTTATTTTTGATTTGAAAGACTGCTATCTTACAGTTGCAGAAGTTATATTTGTTGCTATTGGAATTTTGAATAGCAAAGAAATATCGGTTAAAGAGTATTTACATTTTTGTTGTAACAAATTTAGCTTGTAAACTTCTGGTTTATTATTTCTTATACATCGGGTCAACTTGTCCCGAACTTTTACAACTAAATACCCGCCGCTCACACAGCGGCACACCGAGCAGGAAATCTGAAAAAGGTCTCCTGCTTTTTTTCTGCCCAAAATGAGGTGGTAAAACGCCACCCCATCCACCAAGCATAGAAAGGAGGGACACGAAATGCCCTGTCCACACAATGAAATCACGATTGTGCAGCGAAGCCAGCGGCAGTCTGCGGTTGCCGCCGCTGCTTACCAAAGCGGCGAAAAGCTGTTCTGTGAATACGACCAGCAAGTGAAGCACTACCCGGAAAAGCGTGGTATCGTCCACAATGAAATCCTGCTCCCGGCAAATGCCCCACGGTCGTATGCAGACCGCAATACCCTATGGAATGCCGCCGAAGCGGTGGAAAAACAATGGAACTCCCAGCTTGCAAGGCGGTGGGTGCTTACCATCCCAAGAGAGATACCGCCCGACCAGTACGCTGTCCTTGTCCGGGAGTTCTGCCAGAAGCAGTTTGTTTCCAAAGGCATGATTGCTGATTTTGCCATCCATGACCCCCATCCGCCGGGACATAATCCCCACGCCCATGTCCTGCTCACTATGAGGGCAATGGACGAACATGGGAAATGGCTTCCCAAGAGCCGCAAGGTTTATGACCTTGATGAGAATGGGGAACGGATAAAGCTGCCATCCGGCAGATGGAAAAGCCACAAGGAGGATACGGTGGACTGGAACGACCAGAAGTATTGTGAAAAAAGAAGGACGGACAATTAAATTGATTGATTTGATGAGCGAATATCCACGACATAAATAAATTCCCGTTTATTCTGGAAGCCGGAGAGTAGGAAACCCGGCCTCTTTTTCGTGTACGGACAAAAAGAAAACCCTTCCCCCAAAAAGAGAGAAGGGCTGTTGCCATTATTCTGTTACCGTCGCTATCTCCCCGACAAAGTTATAAACGATTTTGATTTTCTGAAACTTCTCCCCGTCAATCTTTTTCACCTCACCCACCAGAAGCCGGCTGATCGTGTCCCTGTCCATGTAAATTTATAAGGCAACTGAACTCTTCACGAATAAGTATGGCTTATCTTTAATGTCAACGCATGAATTTCAGAGGAAGTGTAACACACAGCCAAAAACAAAGCAGAATCAGTAATCGTTTTATCGATGCCTTCAATACTGATTTTCGGCAGCCTTTACCTTAATACAAAAGAAATAGCCTGAGCTATAAAGAAAACATACTGTCAATGCCGTACGAAAAAAACGGTATAGTCGAAACTATACCGCATTTCATGCACAATCGCTTCACGTCCTTAGTGAAGTACGAATAGTATTATGTTTATTAAAATGCTTTCTGACCCTTCACATAAGTCATTTCTACAGAATAATCATCATTTAAGACAACGATATCCGCATCATGTCCCGTTACAAGCTTACCCTTACGATCATCAATCTGTAACAGGCGTGCCGGATTTAAAGTACAGGAATTCAATGCCGCATCAAAGGGAACCAATGCTTTTTCAACTAATACCTTTAAGCCTTCGTTTACCTTTAAGGTAGAACCTGCCAAGCCTTTGGTGCTTGTCAAATGTGCAGAGCCGTCCGGATATAACTCAATTTCATTGCCGCCGAATAATACCTTTGTGCCGGTAGGTAAACCTTTGACCATCAAGGCATCGGTAATCATAATCGCATAATCTCTGCCCTTAGCCGTAAAGTAGTCATTCAAGGCTGCCGGAGTTGAATGGTTTCCGTCACAGATAACTTCGCCGTAAGTATCCCGGAAACGCATAGCCGCACCGACCAAGCCCGGATCACGATGATGGAACGCTGTCATACCGTTAAATACATGCGTCATGCTTTTAGCGCCGTTTGCGACTGCCATGCTTGCCTGCTCATAGGTAGCTGCGGAGTGACCGATACTTACCACAACGCCTTTATCTGCCAAGTATTTTGTTAATACGAAATCATCATCCTGTTCGGTTGCCATAGTGATGATTTTAATTAAACCGTCTGCGGCTTTTTGAAAGCGTTCAAACTGTTCAATCGAACCCTTAACGATGCACTGCTCAGGTTGCGCGCCCTTATATTTCATATCAAGGTAAGGACCCTCAAAATGTATACCGAGAATTTCCGCACCCTCATAGCCTTCACGAACAACCTTTGCGACATTCGACACAGCTTTGGTCAGCACTTCCTCTGTCTGAGTAATTGTTGTAGGACAGATTGATGTAACACCTTCCTCAGGAATATGCTTCATCCAGTTACGCAGACCGTCCTCTGTCGCATCATTGGTATCCCAGCCGTATGCACCGTGTGTATGAATGTCAATAAAACCGGGAACGATACGTTTATCACCATAATCCTCATCTGCCGGCTTCGTTCCGTAACCAAGCACATTCACAATGGTACCGTTTTCAATTTCCAGCTGTGCTTCCAAAAATTGTCCTAAGACCCAAACTCGTTTACTTTGAATTATCATGTATCTAAACCTCCTATGTTTAAGTATATTATACTCCAAAATATTTTTTTGGGAAATACTTCCTGTGATAATTTTAGAAACTTATTCTTAGTATGATCCGTGAAAACGGCATTATACTAAAAATGAAAGTAAGAAACAAAAGATGCAGTCATTATCATAGACAAATTGGTAAAATACGGATACAATAATTCTGTAATGAATTAAGGAGGATAACAATGAAACAAGCAATTCAAATAAACAAGCATATGTACTGGGTCGGTGTTCATGATTTTAACTGCCGGCATTTCCACGGCAACATGTTTCCGATTGAGGAGGGAACCACTTATAATGCTTATTTAATCATTGATAAGGAAATCACGGTAATTGATACCGTAGAAGCTGAATTTATGGATATTATGCTAGAACGCATTCACTCCGTAATTGGTGATCAAAAAGTCGATAATATCATTGTCCAGCATGCGGAACCGGATCATTCTGGCGGCTTTATGCGCTTTATGAACGAATATCCGAACGCAAAGCCCTATGCATCCAATGCGGGTGTACAAATTATGTTAAAGCAGTATTTTAAGGATTATGAATATCATAAGGTAAAAACATTAGATGAAATCAGTACCGGAGACTTTACGTTAACCTTTATTGAAATGCCTTTGATTCATTGGCCTGATAATATGATGACCTATGTCAAAGAGGCGCACGTGCTGTTTTCCAATGATGCGTTTGGTCAGCACATTGCCGGATATGATCTGTATGACGATAAATGCGGTCTTACAAAATGCTTGGCGAAGGCAAAGGAATATTATGCAAATATTGTCATGCCGTACAGCGATCGCGTAGAGAAAAAGCTAAATGATATTGCCGCACTACAGCTGCCAATACAAATGATTGCGCCATCTCACGGAATTATATGGCGAACATATATCAAGGAGCTGTTGGAAGCATATATGGATTTTGCGACAATGAAGGCTGAAAACAAAGTCGTAATCGTCTATGAAAGCATTTGGAAGCATACACAGGATATGGCAGAAGCCTTAGCTGAAGGAATCGGTCAAAGCGGTGTTTCCGTTAAGGTATTTAAAGAATCACAGACTTCCGGCGCATTGATCATGAGTGAACTGCTTGACGCAAAAGCGCTGTTGGTCGGAAGCGGCTGTTATAACAATGAGCCCGCAAGCAACATTTCCGGCTTTTTATCAAAGCTTTCCACTTGCCATATAAAAGGCAAAAAAGCGCTGGGATTCGGTTCCTACGGCTGGTTCCGCAATACAACTGCACAAATCAATGAACGCTTATCAGCGTGCGGCTTTGAACTGTTAAGCGATCAGATACTCGCCCAAAATTATACACCGTCAACTGATGATCTCGCCAATCTTACAAAATTAGGAACGGAAATAGCGAACATCATTAAGTCTGAGGATTAACATTATCAAGCGATACCAAAAAACGGTATCGTTTTTTCATTATCATAATAAAAACATGAGTTTTATCCCATGTTCTTTCACATATTAAAACTGCTTAAGCACTGTGATAGCCTGCATCGATCAATGCCTGCATAATATCCGACGGCTTTGTCTCACTATCATCCTTTTGAATATCGCGTATGATTACAATCGGTTCTTTTCCGCAAAGATATGAAAGCAGTGCCGCCAAATTCTGTTGTGTAAAATCAGTTTTTAAGCAAGCGATTAATTCAGAATACACATGATCGATTCCTTCCGGAAACGCTTTTTTGATACATTCGATTGTCGCATATATTTTTTCCATAGACTACCTCTTTGTAATTGTTTTTGTAAACGTTTTTACAGCTCTGATTTTCTTTTGTTTCCCTTTGACATTAAATACCGTCAATAATAAAATTGCCCCTGCACCGACTGCGGTGACAATCGTCGCAAGTAATGCCCCCGCTTCATCAGTTTCTCCGCTCCACATATTTAACTTATTTTGTTTCGCAAGCTCTTGTGCTTCATATAGTTCATCAGTATAAGCATAATCTCCGTAAATATATTGAACCTCTGCCAATCCGGCACTCACCAGCTGTTTTTGCAGCAGTTCGCCGTCTACATATACCCATGCCAAATCGCGTCCGTATTTATCACTTTTATCACTGCCGTCATCGTATTCCAATTCAATCACATTCGCATTCTTTAATGCCTGACACGTAAATTCACTCGCTTCTTTCCCGAACGGCTCTTTTTCTTTCGTATATTCCGGAGTATCAATAGCTAAGAAACGCACTGTGGTATCAGCACCGTGAATCAGAAAATGAGCAGTATCGCCATCTGTACATTTTTTGAATTTCACTTCAATTCTTGTATTCGCTGCGATTGTGAGCGTACTGCATACAATCATAAGAAAAAGGATCAAGATTTTTTTCATACAGCACCTCTCTCTCTTTTTTATTATTATACAAGATAATTTTTTGAAATAAAGACTTGAAATCAAAAAAAGCATGTGTTTCTACAAAATAATCTAAAAAAGACCCTTGCGAAATTTTATTTTAAAGCTTATGTATTTATTATTAATCATGAAAAGAATGAATTCTTAAAATAAAACTGAGTATAAAAAGAAAGGCATACAGCGTAATGATTACTCACTTAGTAGGCTTTTCACAATTCATCGATATAAAAAAAAGAAAACAACCATAATTAATTCATTCTGTATTCACCGCTTTCATTGATTCAAAAGCTTTTGTCGAAAATTGTTCAAAAAAAGAATGCCGTACTTTACGACACTCTTATTTTATAAGTCAAGATTTAAGCAAGCTACATGCTTATTATTTCTTTTCCTCAACCGTGAACCATTTTTCTACAAGCTTGTCAATTTCACCGTTATCCTGTAATTTTTTGATTGCGGCATTGACTTCATCTTTCAATTCGGTATTACCCTTTTTGAATGCGAAGCAGTTACCTGTAGAATTACCTTCCGCATCTAATTGGAAATAAGCCAATTCAGGGTTTGTTTCTACATACTTATCTGCGATTGCTTTTTCTACAACGACAAAGTCAATTCTCTTATTTTTGATCTCCTGAACCATATCACCGATTGATTTTCTGGCATCGGTTTTCAATTCATAATCATCCTTGATTTCATTCACGGCAGATTCCTGAATCGTACCGATCTGAATTCCGACTTTTTTGCCCTTGATATCCTCAGTTTTCTTGATATCGCCGTCCTTTAAGGTCAATACGAAGTTCGCTGTTTCTTCCTCAGAGCTGTAATATACATCGGATAATTCAGCACCCTCGGCACGCTCCTTTGTCGGAGACAAGCCTGCGGCTACCATATCGCCCTTACCGCTGTTTACAGCACCGATTAATGCGTCAAAATCAATATCTTCCCAAGTAACTCCATCATAACCTAATTCTTTGGCAATCATTTCAGTCAATTCGATATCAAAGCCCTCTAATTCACCGTCAGTATTACGTACCTCATACGGTGCATATCCGGAGTTTGTCAAAACCGTCAATTTCTTTCCTGCATTTCCTGCATCTGAAGCATTGTCGTTGCTTCCGCATCCTGCCAAAATCAATAAACTCGCTGCTGCTACTGCAAATAATTTTTTCATCTTTCTTTCCTCCTATAACATATTAGCGACAAATTGTCTTGCTCTTTCTGTTTTTGCGTTTGTAAAAAATTCTGCCGGGGTGCTGCATTCGGTGATTTCACCTTGATCCATATACAGAATATAATCTGCCACCTCACGGGCAAATGCCATTTCATGGGTTACGACGATCATTGTCAATCCTGTATGTGAAAGGCTTTTTAACACCTTCAGCACCTCTGTTGTCATTTCCGGATCAAGTGCACTTGTCGGTTCGTCACAAAGCAGGATCTCCGGCTCCATCGCTAAGGCACGCGCTATAGCGACACGCTGCTTTTCACCGCCCGACAGTTGATGGGGATAAGAATTTACTCGATGTCCCAAGCCAACCTTTTCCAACATCTCAACGGCTTTTTCATAAGCCTGTTCCTTTTCCATGCCCTTTACCTTCATCAGCGCATAGGCAACATTTTTCTTAGCGACCATGTGCTCAAAAAGGTTGAAGTTCTGAAATACCATGCCCATCTTTTCACGAATCTTGGTTAAATCGGTTTTAGGGTCGTTTACGACTGTACCGTCTAAGGTTATCGTACCCGAAGTCGGTACCTCCAACATATTAAGGCATCGGATAAAGGTAGATTTACCGCCGCCGCTGGAGCCGATGATTGCGTAGGTCTTACCGTCCTCAAAGGTGAAATTCACATCGTGAAGGACCTTGATATCCTCGGCATAGTCTTTATATAAGTGCTCTACCTTAATCATATTTCAGCTTCCTTTCCAAGCATTTGCCGCAGAAGCTCAGTATCTTATTCAGCAGATAATAAACTACTAAGACAACAAGCAGCGGTTCAAATGTGATATACAGCGTTCCCTGAATAATACTGGAACGCCGCATCAAATCCATCATTCCGACTACGGAAACGATTGATGTTTCCTTCGTCAAGGCGATAAATTCATTAAACATCGCCGGTAATATTTTTCTTAGAGCCTGCGGAACAATAATATCGCGGGTAATATCCTTGCTCTTTACCCCTAAAGCCTTTGCGGCTTCGATCTGTCCTCTGTCGATTCCTTCAATCCCGGCACGCATGACCTCAGCCAAATATGCGCCCGAATTCAGTGAGAACACGATAACGCAGGATAACCAGCCCGGCCAGTTGAATTTCAATATCTGCGGCAATGCCATATGAACGAAATATAACTGTACAAAGGCTGGTGTTCCTCGAAAGAAATCGATATAAGCGCCGAATATTTTTCCGATTGCTCCGCCTCTTCGCTTCGCCAATGCAGCGATAAAGCCGATAACGCAACCAAAGAATGCAGCAACCAATGACAATATTATTACCGGCCATATACCGTTCAGCAAGAACGGCAGATAAGGCCCCAATCGGTCAAATCGCAGTGTCATAGCATCTCTCCTCTCAATAAAAAACGTCCCTTGTATAAATACAAAGGACGATGAATTCGCGGTACCACCTTATTTCCGATGATAAGCATCATCGGCACTCTCTCCTTTAACGCAAGGATTACGGCAACCGTCTCAGTTTCCCTTCGCCGGTGCGGCTCCCAGACACGTTCCTTTTTACTTCATTGACTGACTTTCACCGACCGTCAGCTCTCTTTTACAATGATTTTCAAAAGTACTACTTCTGTTCTTCGCCTTTTATGTGTTATATTATACGCATGACTTTGTAAAAATGCAACTATTTTTTTCAAAAATTTATGAAAATTTTATGAAACAATTTTTCACAAAAGGCGTAAAGCCTTATTTAAAAGGCTTTTTTCAATGTTGATAAAATATAAAAGTAATACCATTTGATCCTTTATCAGCCGTTCACTCAGTAAATTTATTCGCGTCAGGAAGAATTCAGCAGTTCTTTAGCAATGATTTAGTATATCGATAGATTAATTATTTCAAAAATCCTTCAACAATAACTGCCTCGGCCTCTTCCTCGGCTAATCCGAAAGTTTCTAGCTTAATAAGCTGTTCACTGTTTATTTTACCGATCGCTGCTTCATGTACAATTTGAGCATCGACATGATTGGCTGTTATCTCCGGTATCGATGAAATTTTTGCTTGATCCATCAAAATAGAATCACACTGGATATGTGCTTTACACATGGCATTTCCCACTGCAATCGGATGAAACACTTGAACTGACTCATCTTTACCGACAGAGCGTGATATAATTCGCACACTGCTGTTTTCACCGTTTAAAAAGACACTGACATCAGATACAGCATTCTGTTTTCCATGCGTCATCAATCGCTCCGAAATCATTAATTTGGTATCTGCCTTTAAATGACACTGCATATTGCGCTTGGTGGAGTCAACTCCCTTGATTTGAGCAGAATCCATTTCCATATAAGCGCCTTCATCCATATAAACAACAGTAGACGGATTTAAAATGCGCTTTCCATCACCATTTCCTTCACCGTAATGCTTTTCTATATAGGTAACCTTTGCGTTTTTACCGATATGAAAAGTATGAATCCCGTTATGTTCAGAGGTATCGCAGCCGTCATTATGGATACCGCAGCCAGCGATGATCTTCACCTTGGCGCCTGCTTCAATGTAAAAATCGTTGGCAACGACATCGGTTATGCCACTTTTTGTTAAAATCACTGGAATGTGAACTTCTTCTTCATTTGTCTGTGCCGAGATATGAATATCAATTCCCGGTTGATCGCTTTTCGGTGTAATTTGAATATTAGGTGTGGAATGACGCTCCACTCCCTCACCGTTTTGGCGCAAGTTAAATGCGGTACCCGGCTGAAAACCGCGGATTCCCGCAATCTGTGCTAATAGTTCCTGATCTGTTTCGTGCATATGGTCACCTACTTCTTATATTCGCAGCTGTTAAAATCCTGCATCAATGACGGCAGTATTTGATCACGATCGCCGCGTCTGGCAATTCTTCCGTTTTCAATCACAACGATTTCATCAGCCATTCTCATAATTCGTTCCTGATGAGAGATTAACAAAATACTCATTTTTTTATTTTGATGCAGCTGCTGAAACGTCTCTACCAGCTTCGCAAAACTCCATAAATCGATTCCTGCTTCCGGTTCATCAAATATTGCTAAATCTAAATCTCGAGCTAATAAAGTTGCTATTTCGATACGCTTTACTTCTCCGCCCGATAAAGATTGATCTACATCACGATTCAAATAATCATTGGCGCAAAGACCGACAGCGCTTAAATATTCACAACACTGTTCATGGGTCAAGGCTTTTCCATGTGCCAGCGTCAACAGCTTTTTAACACTCATTCCTTTAAAGCGCGGCGGCTGTTGGAAGGCATAACCGATCTTTTGTTTTGCCCGTTCCGCAATCGTAAGATTAGTAATATCAATATCATTCCAATACACAGAACCGCTGGTCGGCTGTTCGATTCCCATAATCAATCTTGCAAGTGTGGATTTCCCGCCGCCGTTCGGTCCAGTAATTACGGTAAAACTGCCGTCGGGAAAGCTTGTTGTTATATCTGACAATATTTCATGTTGATCAGCCTGAAAGGATAAATTTGATAGTGTAAGCATAAGTTTTTTCACCTCATTAACTCTGATGATTATTTTACCATATTTTGACACATTTACGCACTTAAATTTATTTTTTTATAAATAACAGCAAGCACCTCAACAAGTCATTCAATCGCTGTTCCATATATAAAATACAGATTTTCTCAAGCACTTTTATCAATTAAAAAAGCGGCTGAACACCGCTTAACCACTTCCGATAATACAGATGAATTTTATTCTTAATTTTTTAATGCTTGCATTGGTGCCGGTATTTTACCGCCTCTTCGAATCATTACCGAACAGGATGCTTGATTAACTCGCATAACCGGTCCGCTGCCTAATAAGCCGCCGAAGGACAATTCATCACCGACTTGCTTACCGATAGCGGGAATTGCACGCACCGCAGTCGTCTTGGAATTTACCATACCGATTGCCGCTTCGTCCGCAATAATGCCGGATATGATCTCAGCACTTGTATCTCCGGGCAAGACAACCATATCTAAACCTACCGAGCATACTGCGGTCATCGCTTCCAACTTTTCTAAAGTCAGAACGCCTTCTCTTGCCGCATGTATCATTCCGGCATCCTCGGAAACCGGGATAAACGCTCCGGAAAGACCGCCGACATTGCTGGATGCCATCACTCCGCCTTTTTTCACGGCATCGTTCAGCATCGCTAAGCATGCCGTAGTACCATATGCTCCGCAAGTTTCCAAGCCCATTTCTTCTAAGATATATGCTACACTGTCACCGATTGCCGGTGTCGGTGCCAAAGATAAATCAACAATGCCGAACGGTACATTCAATCGTTTAGAAGCAATCGTACCGACCATTTGTCCCATTCTTGTAATTTTAAATGCAGTACGTTTAATCAAATCTGCGATCTCATTCATCGTCAGATCCTTAGGTGCCTTTGCTAAAGCGGAGCGAACAACTCCCGGCCCCGATACACCGACATTGATGACACAGTCAGCCTCGCCGACACCGTGAAACGCACCTGCCATAAACGGATTATCTTCAGGGGCATTACAGAACACGACAAGCTTTGCCGCACCGATACAATCTCTGTCTTTGGTCAGCTCCGCCGCTTCCTTTACTTTCTCTCCGAGCATCTTTACTGCATCCATATTGATGCCTGCTTTGGTAGAACCAACATTGACACTTGCACACACGTGGTCAGTCTGTGCCAATGCCTGCGGAATTGCCTGAATTAACGCTTCATCTCCTGCCGAAAAGCCTTTTTGTACCAACGCACTGAAACCGCCGATAAAATTAACTCCGACTGCCTGCGCACAGCGTTCTAATGTAAGCGCATATTTGATCGGATCACCACCGCTGACACCGACCAGCATCGCAATCGGTGTTACCGCAATTCGCTTATTTATGATCGGAATTCCGTATTCTTTTTCAATATCTTCACCTGTTTTCACAAGATCTTTCGCTACTCGTGTGATTTTATCATATATTTTCGCACACGATTTATCGATATCCGCATCTGCACAGTCTACCAGTGAGATTCCCATGGTGATTGTTCTGACATCCAGATATTCTTCATCGATCATTTTGATCGTTTCCATGATTTCATTTACATTTATCACGTTACTCACTCCTATATTCTATGCATGGATTGAAAAATATCCTCATGCATGACATGAATCACTAGATTCTTTTTCTTTCCTGTTTCTTCCATATGTACGCTGAAGTCACTTAACGGCTGATTCAGCTTAGAAATATCTATCATCATAAACATCGCAAACATATCTTGTATAATTGTTTGTGTTACTTCTAAAACATTAGCATTTGCCTTTGCACATTCATTACTGACATCGGATAGAATTCCTACCATGTCTTTTCCTAATACACTGACTACTGCTTTCATTACAAAACCTCCATTCATTTAGGTGTATTATACGATAATTTACGTATAAAGTACAGATAGCAATTTTCATTTATTGACGTTTTATTCATTTATAGTAAGAAAAGAGCAGAGACTTTTTAATTTCTCTGCCCTTGTGATACTTACTCACTCTCTCGTTTATAAACGATAAAGAATAGTAAACTTAAGGATAACAAACTGATTCCCATGTAATACATCAGATTTGTGCTGTCTCCTGTATTCGCTCCGCCCATGCTTGTGGCAGGATTATACATGCCTTTTACCGATGTGTCATGGTCACTTCCGTTAGGGTCGTCTGGATTGTCTGGATTGTCTTTATCATTGGGATCATTCCCATTCGGTTCATCAGGTTTTTCAGGATCTTCATTATCACTGAAATCCATCGTATCGTATGGTAAGTCTCCTTCTACATTCTTCCCAGGTTTCCATTCTGTGATCTTTTTGATGTTTTCATCAGGCTTTCCATCTCCGTCTGTGTCGACATTCACATCAGGAATACCATCACCTGTGCTGTCTATATCTATATCTGGTATTCCATCGCCATCCAAATCTTTATTGATGTCAGGTTCCCCATCACCATCTAAATCAATGTTAATATCAGGATAACCATCGCCATCGGTATCAATATTTAGTTCCGGTTTGAAGTCTTCTTTTCCGATACTGTCAAATGTATATTTGCCTGTTTTGTAGTCCTT
>QZED01000030.1 GCA_009917405.1 bacterium c-19
GGTTTCCATACTCTGTTTGAATTTGGATGCTTTAAAGAATCTATTCCATGCTCTAAGACTAATCGTGACCAGTCTCTTACTTTATGTTTAAAGTTATGACTTTTTATTCCTTTCGGAGTTGGTGCATAGATGCCTTTCTCTTGATACAATTTTACACATTCTAACTTAAACTCAAAACTATACTTCATATTAAAATACCCTCCTTACTGGTTTGTCCAGTAAAGAGGGTACATATCATGACCGGTGGTTTTTTTATATTTTGTATAAATTGTTATGTTGATTTTTTTTAATCGCACCAAGACCATTGTTTTTCAGATTAGATCAATGATCTTGCAAGTAATCTAATAAAACGCGATCAGCCTTTTGAAACGTATAATCATACAGCTGACTGCGTGTAACCCATGCCCCTTCATAGTGCGCTTGATAAGCAATTACTCCGCTCACGATATGAGCCGCATAAGCAAATACGTGTATATCATCAGAAAAAGCGTTGTCATGAAAGTCCATCAAAAAACGATCGATTTCAATATCAACATTGAGTTCTTCTCGACATTCGCGGATACATGCAGCTTCTTTTGTTTCATGTGGTTCAACTTTACCGCCGGGAAATTCCCATATTCCGTCTGCGATATGAGATTTACGTTTAGCGATCAATAACTGATTTGCTTCATTATGCAGGATTACACATACGACATCAATCTTCTTCATTCCATACCTCACGATGACGTTCAACTGTTTCATAAAAACTGACACCAAACGCAACCACAAATGCGGAAGCGACAACCTGCGCCCAGTTCATAATTTCACCGGCTATCATTCCATTGTAAATGCCCGCAGCACCGATGATTAAATAACACAATAAGGCAAGACGATGTTGAAATCGTTTACGTAGTGAAATTAGCACAGCCGCAAGCATCAAGCAAACACTGATCGCACACGCACTGAGCGTATCGCTCAACGTCCACTCATAATGTGCCTGCAAGATTACATAAGCACAAAGCAGTATATAGCAATACAGCGGAATCAACGCGACACTGAATATCTTGGAATTGAATTTCACAATGTCACCTCTTCGGGATAGCTTAAGTCTGCGATAGTAACTGATTCCATCACTGCTCTGTATTCTCTCGCATACTGACGCGCCTTCGCTAAATCATGTTCACGATAGTTGCCGCATTCAGCGCTGGTCCCGGCTCCCGGTATCTCACCCTCAAAATCAGCCGCATAGCAGCATGCTTCTTTTACCAATGCGATCACATCTTCCTGTGAAAGTGAATCTCGCACCAATAAGTAAAAGCCGGTACGGCAGCCCATCGGACCTATATAAATCACATGATCCTGCACGCTGCTGTTTCGCATATAAGTCGCAAATAAGTGTTCTAATGTATGTAAACCTGCTTGATCTAAATAATCATCATTGTTTGGTTTTTTCATTCGTAAATCATAACTGAGTACATCTCCGTCAATTCTTGATAAGTATATTCCCTGACGCAGTCTATCATGATTGATGCAAAAGCTTGCGATTTTATTCATTCCATCACTCCTCACAAATTATTGTAACATATTTATTAAAATAAATCTATGATACGTGAATTCATTTATTAATGTCAAACATTACATTTATTCAGCTATTTTGTGATATTTTCACAACAAGTATAAAAACAGATAGCTGAGATAGATCAATGATTTTTATGAATTATGATCAATGACAAACGTATTAAAATCGTAATCTTCTTTTGGGTACGATACATATTTTTCAAGCATTATTCGCTGATTGCATATTGATTCATTACACCTTCTGTGGCCTTTTTAGAATTCATCACGATCTATCTCAAATAGACTTTCTTTAGATAATCAGGATATTGAAAACCATCCTTCCGCTTCTTCTGTCTCCAGCTTCCTGCGCGCCAATAAACAGTTCGGATCACTTTCAATATAATTCGGTATCTCGGCTAACGGAATGTCAGAAACTCTGATACACTTTCTCCATAACACAAAAAAAAGACTGTAACACCAATACTTCATTTCTGAATAACATCTATTGCGTTACAGCCGTTTATTTATCAATTATTTATTTACGTCTGCCCATTTCTTACGTTCCGGACTTAAATTATCTGTATAATAACGGATTGTTAAAGTACCGGCACATTTGCTTTTATTTTTCGGTTCTACGACAAAGTAGTCACCCTCTAACATTGCGTCCATCATACCCTTGCAGCAAGTGTTTAAATTCTTTACACCCGGCTCGCATTCTTCTAATAAATCCTTCGCATTGATTTCGATATAAAGCCATTGTTTATCATGTGCTTCTACCTTTTTACCCTGCAATCTTTCTACATAATCATTCATTGTCATCTTATTCATATTTTCACTCCTTTACCTTTCGCAAACTAATTATAACATGGATACTTCGTTTCGCAAAGTTTTTATGTAATTATTTTAAGCTTTTATACCGTAACTGCTTACAAATACCGTAAAAGCATATCATTGCGATTAATATATATTATCCTTTAAGAAGCCTGCATAATTTGTCGATAAAAAAACAGTATTGAAACATATCGCTTTTGATTCAATACTGCATAAATTAATCTTAAGAAAGTGAGTGAACTAATACAATTGTACTGATCGGCTCAATCTGAATTTCATGGAGAGATTGATGCTCACATTTGGCATTATAATAGAGTAATTCATAAGGCTGTTCAAAACGATAATAAAACTGCTCATGGGTCGGATTAAAGAAGACGATGACAGATTCATTCTCATCATGAATTTCATAAACCAGCACTTTACGATCAATATCACGGAAAGATACATGACTTCTGATTTCATCGGCACTCGCATATCTGAATACACGGTGCTGCTTACGTATTTGAATCAATTCCTTTGTTGCCTCCGTGATTTCATGATAACGATCTCTGCGATCATAATCAAGCTTATTAATTTCATCAGAATCATTGTACGTATTACCTTTACCGTGCTTCGTGCGTGCGAATTCCTGTCCGCTGTGAATAAACGGTATTCCTTGTGCCAACAGCACTGCCGCAATACACATTTTATGTCGTTGAATGCGTCGTTCGCGAGGATCCTCTTTACAACATTCACGAAGCTTATCCCAACATGTCATATTATCATGACATTCAACGTAATTGATCGCATGAGTGGGATTTTGAAACATCGGGTAACCACTGTCACTGATACAGCTCGCCGATAAAACATCCTTCATATAATCAATCAAATAAACTGCTCCTGTACAATATCCTTTTGCATTGATCTCATATTCACTGGTATTCCCCTTTACAATATCACGAAAACGATCGGAGAAATGTGCAATCTGCGGCATTTGTGCTTGATTGGCAATACTTGCACGTGAACCCTCATTTAAGAAACACGGCATATTCCAGCCTTCCCCGTATACCATAAAATCAGGATTATACTCTCGACATACGGTTCGTATTTCATTCATTGTCGCAATATCAAGAATGCCCATTAAATCAAAGCGCAGACCGTCAATATGATAAGTCTTGCATAAGAAGCGGCAAGTATCTACAATTAATTTACGACACATTTTTCTGCTTGTATCTACATCATTGCCGCAGAAGCTGCCGTTGGAGAAATTACCGTTGCCGTCCATTTGAAAATAATAATTCGGAACCGTAAGCTGTAGCGCATTAGCATTCATATCGTAGACATGGTTAAAGACGACATCTAAATTAACACGAATCTCGTTTTTATGACATTCTTCAACCAGCTTGCTGAATTCAAACATACGTGTATAGGCACTTTCTGCATGAGAAGAAAAGCTTCCTTCCAAACAGCGCCACTGAACCGGATCATATCCCCAGTTATAGAATAAAAGCGGATAATTTTCATCAACGGAACCGAAATCCAAAACCGGCATCAGCTGAACATGCGTAATCCCCAAGCTTTTTAAATAAGAAAAGCCGGTTTGCTTTTGTTTGGTTTCTTTTGTTTCTTCACAAAAGCCGAGATAGCTTCCCGGATGCTCTACACCGATTCCCTTTTGAATTGTAAAATCACGAACACTCGCTTCATAAATAATTGCATCACAATTACTGTTCATGATCGGCAATTCATATTCCTTCTGCTTGATTTTGTTAATATCAACCACTACCGAGTGTTTGGAATTCGCATCAGATGCAATTCCGTACGGATCAATTGTTTCCTTCCACTCTCCGTTGACTCTTACCAAGTATCGATATTTGGCATTTTCTAAATTATCCAACATCGCATAACGAAAAACACCGCAATTGCCTCTTTGCATTTCATAATCCTGCACACTGCCGTTTTTCTCAATTTCCAGCTTGACTCGTGCCGCTGTCGGCGCCCATAAAGCAAAGCTTGTCTGTGCTTCACTGAAGCTGCATCCTAAGTCATCACCTGCATAATAAAATTCATCATCAAAGCGATCTGTTTTGGTAATTGCCGCATACTCCAATATCGCTTCACGAGCAAACTGATGAACCACGTAATACTCATTACCTATCACAATCGGATCGGGAATAGACAATGTATATTTGATATAATTATTTTGTGTTTGTTCTACAGACTGTATAGCTAAATCCTGTATTTTGCCGAGGCTGTCCTTCAGATGAAAATAGTTACTGACTCCGCCGTAGCTGTCTCTGGAAAAGAACACGGTTATTCGATCATAATCATCTAAATAAGCTTCATAATAAGTATGTTGTCGCATAATATCACCTTTAATAGTATAGCATAAACAGCGTAGAAACTCACATATTTTTCCTGTTGTTTTTGTTATTCACAATGAATCCAGAAACATTCATCTGATAATTTCTTTAAAATTCATTATCCATAAAAAGTTTTATAATGTTTTCTATGTTTTTTTGTATATAAATCCATGTAAAAACCTCGTTTCTTTATGCAAGAGACGAGGTTCTTTTAAAGATGAATTTTGTTTTAACAGTTGTTTTATAATCAGATTCAAACACGATTTACTTATTATAAAATATCTTCATGCAATATCAATCATAAAACCAATTTAGAAGGAATGGTTTCTTACGCAAAATTGTATATCATTTATGAATTTAGCAATCAAACTATTTTGTTTTTATACGATTGACTGCCTTATTATATAGGTAACACAAACTACCGAGAGAAAGAAAGAGAATGCATGCATATAAATATAGATGTGATTCATCACCGGTCATTGCGCCGCCTACGTCCTTGCCCGGATAATACGCTCCCTTTACATCTGTATCATTGCCTGTTTGATCATTGTCATTGGGGTGATTGGTATCGTTTGTTGATCCGTTTGGTTGATCAGAATTATTACTTCCATCTTTATCATTTGGATCAGTTGGATCATCTGTCTTACTGAAATCCATTGTATCATACGGAAACTCTCCGTCCACACCTTTATTTGGTTTCCATTCCTCTATCTCAACGATATTTTCATCAGGGATTCCGTTTCCGTCAGTGTCAATGTTAATATCGGGCTTGCCGTCTCCGTCTGAATCAATCTGTGTATCCGGTATCCAATCTCCGTCCCAGTCTATATTCAAATCAGGGATACCGTCATGATCCAGATCCAAATTAATATCCGGTCGTCCATCTCCGTCGGTATCAATATTTAATTCCGGCACAGCGTCTTCTTTTCCGATACTGTCATATAAGAATTTATCAACCTTATAATCCTTAACCGGTTTCCAATCATGAATCACTGCAATATTGATAATCGGTGTTTTACCGTCTTTTGAGATATTGATGTCTGCTTTCATATCGCCATTATTATCGATATTAATATCAGGTATCCAATCTCCGTCAATATCGACATTGATCTCTGCCTTTGCGCTGATTCCTGATGCATATTGAATATCACCAATCATTACACATTTGCTTGGCTTCCAGCTTTTTAATATTACTAGGTTCACATCAGGCTTGCCATCATTATCTGTATCAATATTTAGATCAGGCTTACCATCTCCGTTAATATCAACATTATAATCCGGTATTCCGTCATCGTTCTTATCACCGTTAATTAATATCGTTTCTCCCTGGTCATTCTTAATCTCGATATTCATATCCGGACATCCATCATCATCTATATCCCAGAAATTCTTATCGCCATTATCCTTAATATTCAGCTTTCCGCTTTGAATAGTAAATTTGTAATTCGGATAATTATCATTCAATAACTTTTCTGCTTTACTTGTAATCGGATAGCTTCCCACCGGACTGTATTTCCCCGCTGATGTCGTAAGCTTAATCACGCTTGTTTCTATTTCATCCTTAACACCATTCCATGTCACAAGTTTTCCGCTGAAATCCTTATAAGTTAGTTCTGGATTTTCCTGTAATCTCAGCTTTTCTTTATCCTCTATTTGGACTGTGATCGGTTTCGGTAATACCTTGATTTTTACTCGTTTTGTTAAAGGCAGTTCTCCATCCGCTGTCCTTGTGACCTTAATCGTAATCTCGGTACTGCCACTGTATCTCAACGCATCAAATTCTGCTTTATTGCCATTGATTTTTGGCGCACTGATATAAACTCCATTATCCGTTTCAAATGTATATTGTACATTCGTACTCATACTATCATCCTGGGTACTTCGAATAGTGAAATGATCTCCATAAGTTACCTTACCCGGTGTGCTTAAGGTTAATACATTCTCATCTGCTCCCAATATATGCAATTTGCCGTCTGCTTCCGCCGCTTTATAGTTGCGATCAGCAGGCTTTGTCACATGGAGTTTTATATCTTTGCCTTTTTCTTCTTCCCATTCATATTCTATCGTTGTACCATCATTCGTCCATGCGATACTACTGTCTTCGCTTGGATCAATTTCAATGGTCGTATTCCCATCCGTATCAATACTTCCATCTACTAAGACATTCGGTGTAATGCTTCCCGTACCATTCACCACATTGATCGGATTCTCCGCAAAGGTGATTGTTCTTGTGCCTTTATCAATGTTAATTGGTAATTCAATCATTTTATCATCATAGTTTCCATTAGGATCATGACTCGTTGCTTGCACAATTACTTTACCGATCTGTGTATTGGTTGATGCATTGAGAATATGCACGGTACCATCACTGTCTACTGAAATGACATCCATAGGACTTCCATCCTTTAGTTTATAGGTCACATTCGTACCTTGTGCATTACCGGTGGTGTAGACTTTAAACGTCTTGTTTGGTGCATATGTTTCTTTATAAGCGTTATAGTAATTGCCTGTCTTTGGCATTTCTGTTTGTAAGGTAGAATCTGTTGTATAAATGAAATTCTGTGATCCTACCGTTACTGTAAAGGTTAATTCCGCTCTCGCATCTGCTTGTCCGCTTGCCCCTTGCTTGGTTGCGACAATCGTTACCGTTCCACTTCCCTTAATGGTAATCGCTCCGCTGGTCGGATTGATTTCGATCACATTCGTACTGCCATCCTTGATTTCATATTTCACCGGATTGGAATTACTGCTTCCTTTTACTGTGGCAAATACATTCACATTCGTATCGGTGAAATTTACAGCCTTAGTATTAATCACTGTGTTAGAAGTGGAGTTCTCATAAAACTTCAAATCCTCGGCAGGTGCCATACCAACATTGATCGTTAACGGAATATCCTTGGTACTCCATTTATCCGATACTGTCATGGTAATGTTGTAAGAGCCTACGCCCAAGTTAGCATTGGTTTTGATCTCACCGGTATTGGAATTGACAGTAAAGAAGGAACCATCTCCACTATTATTAATACCATACGTATAGGTCGTACCACCGCTTGTGACTTGATCCGGCGTTCCCATAGAACCTACGATCTTGCCAATTACACCATTGATTTTGATATTGGTGTCACTGGCTGTAAACGTCGGGATATTCGCATCAGAGGAATTGGCATGCGGTGTGACACTGCCATCCACCTCTCGATATATCACTATTTCTTTTGTGGCATCACTGGCAATGTAATCATCATGACCACTTGTCGGATCATCATCTGCGGTTGCCTTGATAGTAACCTTTCCATAGGCATTCACACCTGTATAACGGATCGCTCCCGTATTAGGATCTATATTGATTAATGAAACATCTCCACTCACTTTTGCATAAGTGATTTTTATATCATTTCCATTGGGGATAGCGGTTGCCGTTTCACTCCAATCAATCATTGCATCTATAATACTTTTCTTTGTTTGATTGGGATCATCGAATGCAATAGTCGTACTCGACTGTTTGACAGTAATGGATGCGTTGATTGTCAAAGCAGGATTCGGATCATTGTTTTCATCTTGTGCTTGGATTTTGAAATGATAAGTACCGGCATTTAGGGGATTTCCATCCACTATTACGGTTTTTCCATCACTTGCCAACGTTAAATTCTGATATTCATTGGGGTAAGAAGGATCTGCAATGATCGTATAGGTTATTGTTCCGGCACCGTTTTGTGATGATATCGTTCCTACGGTATCCCCCACGTTTACATTACTGTCATACGTTAGATTCGTTCTTGGGGTAAAGCTTAAGTTTGATAATGGGTCTACGATTTCTAATGGCATCAAATTAGAAATCGGTGAACTTTCTACCGGAAGATTAGAGCTACTGTCGTATTCCTCGTTAATGACCGCAATTTGGTAACTGCCTGTCGGGATACTTGTTAAATCCAAGGTATAATCATTAACACCACCGATAGTAGAAGATAACATTCGATAATACTTTATATCCGTTCCTGTACTATCATAGACAATCACCGATATCTTTGTATTCGATCCGGTATTGGCATTAACGCTTAATGTAACCTCGGAGTTTTTCGCAACACGCTGTGTACTATGGGAATTGCGCTGAATATCCTGTAAAGAAGCAGTTAATGAGGATTGGATTCTTAATTTATTCGGATTCAATTCATTATTTTCATTAAGATTACTTGTATCAATCACATAATTATGCCAATTCCCATCTGTATACAATGTATTTGCCGCAAACACTATTCTACTTTTATCAACCAATGCAAATGGTCGTAAGCTACTAAAAAAAATTTTTCCACCATCGTTAGACCATCCTCGACTATTGATAGCATAGATCAAGTCATTTTTGGGAATTGAATTCCCGGATATTATTTCTAGAAAATCATCTCTAGCTGCACCTGTACCCAAAGGAGTTTGTACTGCATTATAGTAAGCAGTTTGAGGATCTCGTAAGTAATTGATGGTTCCATTCAACCAATAATATACTGTGGATTTATATGCACGGTCGTTCAGTGACAATCCAAGCGTTCCTCCGGTATACACATCATCTACCGATGGTAAAAACGGAGCTTTTGTAATAATGGTATTTTCATTGTTGTTGGTAGAGACTTTCATAATTTCCTTAACCAGTGATTGGGTGGGACAAAATAGAAATATATAATTTGCACCAATGTATTGTTTCAAACAAAAACTGTTTATATCGACAGCGCCATTTTGTAACGTTGTTGTTTCCGGTATACTACTATCATATACGGCAATCGAATCCACAATCGGTTTACTACTCATCAGCACATAATCACTTGTATTATTACCAATATCCCATACAACTTCCTTATTATTATATTTACCTAAAACAACCTTCTGACCCTTTTGTAATTGAAAGGGAGTTACAGCGGCACTCATTTCATAATTAAAATAAGCATATCCCGCCGTAAAAGTCCCCACCAATACAATCAATATTACAAGAAACTTCTTCCACATAATCCCTCTTCCTTTCTCTAAAATCCGTTATTCATCATGAAACGGAAAATTAAATAAAGCATTCCTATCCACTACCAAAAGAGGCAAATACCAAAATTTGGATAAACTACTTCAATACAAAAAGCCCTCTAATCTCACTGTATGGACAAGATGAGATTAGAGTCGGTTCTGTTTTTTTTTTAAATTTAATCTTTTTTTTATACCAACGCAAGATACGCTGCTTCCCAGCCTATTTCCTGTAAGCGGCGATAATAGGAACAGTTGCTGAATTTTAACGCATCATATAGCGGCTTAAGATGATATAATTCTTCCTTGCTCATTGCTTTTAATTCCACTTCACAATGCGCAAAAACAAGTAATGAATAATAAACCTGATAAGGAGAGTTATAAGTTACACCGTCAAGTTCTAAGGGTTCAAAAATCTGTTCATTTTCTAAATAGCGCATATGCGAATCCGTTGGTTTCAAATAAGACAATACACCGGCGCCGGCAGAAAGTGCAATCACAAGGGATAATGCACCGATAGCGATTGCTTGTAATACATTTCCTGAAAATGTGTTTTTTATTTTTCCCAAAAAGCTTGTTTCGATTACGGGAGAACCCATACCGATGTCAAGGGCATGAAAGAAAGCCGCGGTTAAAATACCCGGTGTAATCTCTTTGAAATCCAGTTGGACACCCTCTTTTTTCTCATACTCTACCACTTTCTTCTTCAATAAATTACGTGCCGCAAATAATCGCGATTTTACCGTACCTACCGGCATATCCATAATTTCAGCGACTTCTTCCATACTTAATTCCCGATAATATGTCAGAATTAACAGTATTCGATATTTCTGCGGTAATTCATCGATTAAGCTGTTTAAAACATCTATATCACTTTGCCTGCGATTCGCTTCTTTAGGCATCAAATACTCACGATATTCTGCTTCATTGTTTAACATACTGCTGGTATCCGGGTCCACAGAAACATCCTTGCGGCGCGCAAATAAGTTATAGCACTTATTTACAATCATACGATGAAGCCAAACATCAAATGTCTTTGGATCCTTCAGCTGTTTAATTGAGCGATGAACTTGAATAAACGTCTGTTGTGCAATCTCTTTTGCATCATCATCGCTTTTACAAATGCGATAAGCACTATAATAAACAGACTGATAAAGCTGTTCAAATAAAAGATTAAAGGCTTCTTCATTTCCTGCCTGTATCTGTAAAATCAATGATGCATCTGTCTTATTCATAGAATCACTCCTGTAATAAGAATACAAATAACTAAAGCATTTGTCAATCAAAAATTTTACGAGATGTAAATAATTATATCAAATAAAAGGTTTTAGAAACAGGAAAGATGAGAAATATTGTTTGATATACACAGTGTGTCTTTAATCGCAATTATTCTTATTGATATAAAAATAAAAATGAAAAATTATGCAAAAACAGCTGTGTTTTATTCGATGAGATTGCCGATAACGAAAATCTATGTAATAATAAATATTTGATGTATGTAATGAAATGAGCAACCGTTTTCACCAAAGAAAGCAAGGATAAAAAAAACAATACACACTTAATTTAACGTCAAAAAACCAAGCAGTATTTATAAGTAAATGAATACTTTATCAATTAATTATATTAAAAATGCATATGACAGCTTATAAAATGCATTAAATAAAATCCACTGAATTAATCACGTTGAATCTTTTCAGTAAACACAAATATTTATCAATGATACGAATAAAAGGGAATGCTTCTTTGGCTTCATTTAACACACAGAGAGTGATTTCTTAAGATACAGCTCTTTAATCCCAAATAATCATTTGATCTTTTTGTACTTTTAATTGATGCTCTCACAGTGAGTTTTTGCGCATTCAGCCAAAGCAATAAGAAAAAAGAGTGCCGAAGCACTCTTTGCATATCATTTCTTATTTAATGACTTCAGTTACGTTACCGGAACCAACTGTACGTCCACCCTCACGGATAGAGAACTTAGTGTTGTTTTCGATAGCGATCGGAGCGATCAATTCAACAGTCATTTCTACGTTGTCGCCTGGCATAACCATGTCAGTGCCTTCCGGCAAAGTGATAACGCCTGTAACGTCAGTTGTACGGAAGTAGAACTGAGGACGGTAGTTAGAAACGAACGGTGTATGACGTCCACCTTCTTCTTTAGTCAAGATATAAACCTGAGCTTTGAAGTTTGTGTGCGGATTAACAGAACCCGGTTTTGCAAGTACCTGTCCACGCTGAATTTCATCACGATTGATACCACGTAACAATGCACCGATGTTATCGCCGGCCTGTGCTACGTCTAATTGTTTACGGAACATTTCCAATCCGGTAATAACAGTCTTGCGAGTTTCGTGAATACCTACGATTTCAACTTCCTCACTCAACTTAACTTCACCACGCTCAACACGGCCTGTCGCAACAGTACCACGTCCGGTAATAGTCATAACGTCTTCTACAGACATCAAGAAAGGTTTGTCAGTTTCACGAACCGGATCAGGTACGAATTCGTCTACAGCTGCCATTAACTCTTGGATAGCGCCTACATAGTTTGCATCGCCTTCCAACGCTTTTAATGCAGAACCACGGATAACCGGAGCGTTGTCTCCGTCAAATCCGTACTCGCTTAATAATTCACGAACTTCCATTTCAACAAGGTCAACCAATTCTTCATCATCAACCATGTCACATTTGTTCAAGAATACAACGATGTAAGGTACACCTACCTGACGAGCAAGCAAGATGTGCTCACGAGTCTGAGGCATAGGACCGTCAGATGCAGCAACAACTAAGATTGCGCCATCCATCTGAGCAGCACCGGTAATCATGTTCTTAACGTAGTCAGCATGTCCCGGGCAGTCAACGTGAGCATAGTGACGATTTGCAGTCTGATACTCAACGTGTGCAGTATTGATTGTAATACCACGCTCTTTTTCTTCAGGAGCACCGTCAATCTGATCGTATGCAGTAGCCTGAGCCATACCGTCTTTTGCAAGTACGTTTGTGATCGCAGCAGTTAAAGTAGTTTTACCGTGATCGACGTGTCCGATAGTTCCAATATTCACATGGGTTTTGGAACGGTCAAATTTTTCTTTAGCCATTTTTAAAATGTCCTCCTTAGTTTATTTCATTCTCAGATATATTTTAATTCAAACGCTTCATAAAAGCAACAATTAATTGTCAGAACTGTTGTTTTTAATGATCTTTTCCGCAATACTCTTAGGTACTTCGGCATAATGGTCGAATTTCATCGAGTAGTTACCGCGTCCCTGCGTAAAGCTGCGCAGATCGGTAACGTATCCGAACATTTCGGAAAGCGGAATCATAGACTTAACGATAATCGCATTCCCGCGCTCTTCCTGATCCGTAATGCTTCCGCGTCTTGAGCTTACATCACCCATTACAGAACCTAAGTATTCCTGCGGTGCTGTAACTTCAACTTCCATGATCGGTTCAAGAATTACCGGTTTACATTTCTTACCGGCTTCTTTCAATGCCATAGAAGCTGCGATTTTGTATGCCATTTCGGATGAATCGACATCATGGTAGGAACCGTCAAATAAGGTTGCCTTAATATCGATAACAGGATAGCCTGCGACCATACCACGATCTAATGCATCTTCCAAACCTTCCTGAGTCGGTTTGATGTATTCACGAGGTACGCTTCCGCCGACTGTCGCATCAACGAATTCAAAGCCTTTACCTTCTTCATTCGGTTCAAACTTGATCCAAACGTGTCCGTACTGACCGCGTCCACCGGACTGTTTGATGTATTTACCTTCACAATCGGCAGTTGCGCGGATTGTTTCACGGTAAGCAACCTGCGGCTGACCGACATTGGCTTCTACCTTGAACTCACGACGCAAACGATCGACGATGATGTCAAGGTGCAGCTCACCGACACCGGCGATGATCGTCTGACCTGTTTCCTGATCAGTATATGTTTTGAATGTAGGATCTTCCTCAGCCAATTTAGACAACGCAAGACCCATCTTATCCTGGTCTGCCTTTGTTTTCGGTTCTAATGACATACGGATCACCGGTTCAGGGAATACCATGGATTCCAAGATAACTTGTGAATTTTCATCACACAGCGTATCTCCGGTACCGGTATCCTTCAAACCTACGGCTGCCGCAATGTCACCGGCATAAACCATTTCAATTTCTTTACGAGCATTCGCATGCATCTGCACGATGCGTCCGAAACGCTCTTTTTTACTCTTAGTAGAGTTATATACATAGCTTCCTGCTTTCGCTGTACCTGAGTACACACGGAAATAAGCAAGCTTTCCGACAAACGGATCGGTTGCGATCTTAAATGCCAATGCGGAGAACGGTTCTTCGTCACTTGAATTACGAACGATTTCGTTTCCATCCATATCGGTACCCTTAATCGCAGGTACATCTAACGGTGAAGGCAGATAATCGATAACTGCGTCAAGCACCATCTGTACACCCTTGTTTTTGTATGCAGAACCGCATAATACCGGGAAGAAATCACCGGCGCAGACTGCCTTACGAAGCACTTTTTTGATCATCGGTACATCAGGTTCTTCACCCTCTAATACCATCATCATGAAGTCTTCATCATAATCTGCAAGGTATTCCAACAATTTTGCACGATATTCTTCGCACAGATCCTTCAAATCTTCAGGAACCTCTGCTTCTTGAATTTCCGTACCTAAATCATTGGTGTAAATTTCAGCCTTACGCTCAATGATATCAACGATACCGGAAAATGTGCTTTCCGCACCGATCGGTAACTGAATCGGGCAGGATTTTGCGCCTAAACGATCAACGATCGTACCGCAGGACATCAAGAAATCGGCACCTGTCGCATCCATCTTATTACAGAATACGATACGTGGCACTCCGTAAGTAGTTGCCTGACGCCAAACTGTTTCCGTCTGCGGCTCAACGCCTGCTTTCGCATCAAGTACGGTTACCGCACCGTCAAGTACACGCAGTGAACGCTCTACCTCAACGGTAAAGTCCACGTGACCCGGAGTATCGATAATGTTAATACGATGTTCTTTCCACTGTGCAGTGGTTGCGGCAGAAGTGATGGTAATACCACGCTCCTGCTCCTGCGCCATCCAGTCCATCGTTGAAGCTCCGTCATGAGTTTCACCGATTTTATGGTTGACACCGGTATAATACAGAATACGCTCTGTAGTTGTTGTTTTTCCGGCATCGATGTGAGCCATGATACCAATATTACGAGTTTTCTCTAATGAAAATGCGCGTCCCATTTTTCATGACTCCCTTCTTACCAGCGGTAGTGAGCAAATGCTTTATTTGCTTCTGCCATTTTGTGAGTATCCTCACGTTTTTTCACAGATGCTCCGCTTCCGTTAGCAGCATCCATAATTTCAGCCGCAAGACGTTGTTCCATTGTTTTTTCATTGCGCAGACGAGCGTAATTAACGATCCAGCGCAGCCCCAATGTCAAACGTCTTTCCTGAGATACTTCAACCGGTACCTGATAGTTGGCACCGCCGACACGACGAACCTTAAGTTCTAACATCGGCATAACATTTTCCAACGCTTCCTCGAATACTTCCATCGGTTTGCGTCCTGTTTTTACTTCAATAATATCAAACGCATTGTACAGAATCTTCTGTGCAACTCCTCTTTTTCCATCAATCATGATTTTATTGATTAAACGAGTAACCAATTTGGAGTTATAAATCGGATCGACTAATACATCGCGTTTGGCTATATGTCCTTTTCTGGGCATGTGTATCCTCCTTTCATCATTGATGACTATTTCTTAGCTTCTTTAGGTTTCTTTGCTCCGTATAATGAACGGCTCTGATTTCTGTCCGCAACACCTGCGCAGTCCAATGTACCGCGGATAATGTGGTAACGAACACCCGGAAGGTCCTTAACACGTCCTCCACGAATCAAGACAACGCTATGCTCCTGCAAGTTATGTCCTTTACCCGGGATATAAGCAGTTACCTCCATACCGTTACTCAAGCGAACACGCGCATATTTACGAAGTGCTGAGTTCGGTTTCTTCGGTGTCATTGTACCCACACGAGTACAAACTCCGCGCTTCTGCGGTGCACTCAAGTTGGTAGGGCGGCGCTTTAATGAGTTGAACCCTCTGTTTAGAGCCGGTGATTTCGATACATTAACACTCTTTTCACGACCTTTACGAATTAACTGGTTGATTGTTGGCATAATATCCTCCTTTCTCTTACACACAATTCCTGGTGTGTCATTTTGAAGTGTAAATTTTATTCTCCTTGCGGAGAATCCAAAACACTTGCCTATATATGATAATGCATTCGCACAGGATTGTCAATTATTTTTTTAATGAATTTGATAATTTTTCACACGATAACTAACGCCTTTCCGACTACTTCATAAAATTACATCATTACAATACAAGCGTGTACTAGATCTTAAATATTAAATAGTTTAGCGCAAATTCAATTAAAATTACTTTAAGAATATTCAATCAATAACCGTACACAAAAGAAAGTCTCCTTTCACAGCTTTCGCTGTTACTCAGAGACATCGTTTAATATATTTGCTTTTCTGAACAGAATTTCATCCTCAGGATCATCAATGATCGGAGGTAAATCCTCCATTCTGATAAAACCCGGAATTTCATTGCGATCATTCACGAAAGACAAGATATCATCGTCTTCATCTTTGCGATTGCGCTCTTCACGCTTTGCGCGTAGTTCATCGGCTTTCTCCTGTACGATATGGTTCATCGGACGATCCGCAAGACAGCCGGTTCCAGCAGGGATCAATTTACCGATAATGACATTTTCCTTCAAGCCGATCAAATGATCGCGTTTTGCCTTGATCGCCGCATCGGTAAGAACCTTGGTTGTTTCTTGGAAAGACGCTGCCGACAGGAAGGAATCCGTTTCAACGGAAGCCTTTGAAATACCCAGTAATACAGGTTTAAAGGTAGCCGGTCGTTTACCTGACAATAAAGCAGTACGATTGATCTTGGTGATTTCCGTTAATGAAATCTGTACACCCGGATTCAGCTTCGTATCGTTGCCTTCCAACACTACAACTTTACGCAGCATTTGACGAATCATTACTTCAATATGCTTATCGCTGATTTCAATACCCTGACTTTGGTAAACTTTCTTTACTTCTTTCAAGATATAGTTTTGTACCTGACGTACTCCTGCCACCTTCAGAAGTTCTTTCGGATCAACCTGACCCTCGGTGATTTTATCACCAGCTTCGACAATCGCTCCGACCTTCATCCAAGAACGAATTGCTTGTGTCGGCAATACCTTATGTGCAATGCTTTCTTTATCATTGGTGATTACAACTTCCATTCCTGCGACACCTTCTAAAGTATCGACTGAGGTAATTTCACCGCTGATCTGTGCCAATACCGCAGCACCCTTCGGACAACGTGCTTCAAACAATTCTTCGACACGCGGCAAACCTTGTGTGATATCGCCGCCGTCAGCGCTTGCCACACCGCCGGTATGGAATGTACGCATGGTCAGCTGAGTACCCGGCTCACCAATTGACTGTGCCGCCATAATACCAACCGCTTCTCCGACTTCAACATCCTTGCCGGTTGCCATATTTCTTCCGTAACATTTCTTACATACACCGTAAATTGATTTACATGTAAATGCTGAACGGATATACATACCGTCAATGCCGCTGTCTTCAATGCGTTTCGCAATCTCATCACTGATAAACTGATCAGACTCGATTAAAATTTCACCGGTTTTCGGATCGGTCACCGTTTGTTTAGCATAACGTCCGCATAAACGATCGTATAAGCTTTCAATTACCGTATTTGTCTTACGGTCAATAATCGGTTCTACCCAATAACCGCGATCGGTACCGCAATCCTCTTGTTTTACGATAACATCCTGTGCTACATCGACAAGACGACGTGTCAAATAACCTGATTCCGCTGTTTTTAAGGCTGTATCCGTCAAACCTTTACGCACGCCGTGCGTAGAGATAAAGAACTCGGACACGTTCAGACCTTCACGGAAGCATGAATAGATTGGTACCTCAATAATTGACGGCACATAACCGCCCTTTGCCGATTTTGATTGAGACGGCTTTGCCATCAGACCACGCATACCCGCTAACTGTGTAAAGTTTGAGGTATTACCACGGGCTCCGGAACGAGCCATCATATTGATTGGATTTTTACGGTCCAAGGATGCCAACAGAGAGTCAGCGATTTCATCCTTTACATCGGCCCACAGCTTATTCAAGTGACGCTCCCATTCCTGCATGGTCAGCTTACCCTTGGCACGCAATGTTTTCAGCTGCTCGGCTTTTTGTTTACCATACTCTACCATTTCATATTTATTCGGTGCCACTTCAATATCCGCTAATGATACAGTGATGCCGGCAACAGTAGAATACTTGAATCCCATATCCTTTACCTCGTCAAGAATCTGAGATGTTTTTTCAGTGCTGTAGCGTTTAAACACTTCACCGATAATTTTTCCTAAATCTTTTTTCTTAAAAGCCGGAACAATCGGCAATTCAGAAATTGCCTGTTTTACATCCTGTCCCATCTCTAAGAAATAGCGATCTGGAGTAGCTTCAAAATTTTGTTTGGAAACTTCATTCAAATAAGGGAAATCCTCTGGGAACATACTGTTAAAGATTACCTTACCGACAGTTGTCAACAAATACTTATTTTTCTGTTCATCACTGAATCCGCTCTTATTCAGTGCATTGGCACGAATCGCAATACGGTTGTGTAAATGCACTTGTTTAGTATCACACGCCATCAGCACTTCGGCAACCGTACCGTATACTGTACCTTCATGATCGGCATATGTATTCCATAATGCCGCAGACTGCGGGCAGTTTACCGCTTCATATTTATCTGCTTCCTTGCGGAATTCAGCTTCTGATTCTTCCATTGTTAAATAGAAGTTACCCATAACCATATCCTGTGACGGAGTAACAATCGGTTTTCCGTCCTTCGGACCCAAAATATTGTTAGAACCTAACATCATGATTAATGCTTCGGCACGCGCATCTTCACCTAACGGTACATGAACTGCCATCTGGTCACCATCAAAGTCTGCGTTGAACGCCGTACACACCAGCGGATGCAAACGAATTGCACGTCCCTCGACCAACTTCGGCTTAAATGCCTGAATACCGAGGCGATGTAATGTAGGCGCACGGTTCATCAATACCGGATAGCCGTCAATAACATCTTCCACAATATCCCAAACGCGAGAATCCTGTCGATCGATCAGTTTCTCTGCTGTTTTCGGGTTTGACGCGATTTCACGATTTACAATTTCATTAATTACAAACGGTTTAAACAGCTGAATCGCCATTTCCCGGGGAATCCCGCACTGGTACATTTTCAGATCAGGACCGACGGCAATAACAGAACGGCCAGAGAAATCGACACGCTTTCCTAACAGATTCTGACGGAAACGTCCTTGTTTACCCTTTAAAGAATGAGACAGCGATTTTAAGGCACGGCCGCCGGCACCGGTAATCGGCTTGGAACGACGTCCGTTATCAATCAGCGCATCAACTGCTTCTTGAAGCATACGCTTTTCATTCTGTACGATGATTGCCGGGGTTCCCAGCTCCAACAGTTTTTTCAAACGGTTGTTACGGGTGATGACACGACGATATAAGTCGTTCAGGTCACTGGTCGCAAAACGACCGCCGTCTAACTGCAACATCGGACGCAAATCTGGCGGAATCACTGGAATTACCGACAATACCATCCATTCCGGCTTATTGTCAGAATTACGGAATGCTTCAATTGTATCTAAACGCTTAATTAATTTCTTTCGTTTTTCACCGCTGGCACTTTCCAACTGTTCTTGGATAGCCGCGAATTCCGCATCTAAATCGATTTCCTCCAACAGTGTTTTGGCAGCTTCTGCACCGGTTTGTGCCACAAAGGTACCCGGTCCGTACATTGCCACGTTTTCACGATATTCTTTTTCCGAAAGAATTTGCTTATATGCCAACTTTGTATCCTTCGGATCAGTCACGATCCAAGATACGAAATACACAACTTCCTCAAGCTGTTTCGGCGTTACATCCAAAAGCATTGCCATACGGCTCGGAATTCCGCGCAAATACCATATATGAGCAACAGGAGCTGCCAACTCAATATGACCCATGCGCTCACGGCGAACGCTGGATTTTGTAATTTCAACACCGCAGCGATCGCAGACTACGCCTTTATAGCGTACTTTTTTGTATTTACCGCAATAGCACTCCCAGTCCTTGCTAGGACCGAAGATGCGCTCGCAGAACAAACCATCGCGTTCCGGCTTCTGCGAACGGTAATTGATCGTTTCCGGTTTCTTTACTTCTCCATGACTCCATTCATGGATACGTTCAGGAGAAGCTAAGCTTACCTGAATTGAGGCAAAATTGTTTACACTCATGTATTACGCCTCCTTTTCTTCATCATCTAAGTCATCGAAGTCTTCAATCAAGGTTTCTTCATCGTCTTCACTTAACGCTTCATCTAATTCTTCTACAAAGGCAAGTGTATCACTTTCATCCTTTTCCAAATCGATATCAGTGTTAGGATCGATATCATCTTCGTCTTCCTCAGCTTCGATTTCCAAATTCATCAAATCAGCTTCATCAACGTCATCCGGCTGCAACTGATTCAGATTCACCGCATTATTATGTGGCTTGTTATCATCCTCATCACCTTTTTTCAAATCGACTTCGTTGCCTTCTTCATCAAGCAGCTTCACATCGATTGCCAACGCCTGCAGCTCATGCTTTAAGACGCGGAAGGATTCCGGAATGCCCGGATCAGGGATATTCTTGCCTTTGATGATCGCTTCATAGGTTTTGGTACGTCCGATAATATCATCAGATTTTACAGTCAGAATTTCCTGTAGCGTATGAGCGGCACCGTAAGCTTCCAGTGCCCAAACTTCCATCTCACCAAAACGCTGTCCGCCGTTTTGTGCTTTACCGCCCAACGGCTGCTGCGTTACTAAAGAGTACGGTCCAGTTGCACGTGCATGTAATTTATCGTCAACCATGTGCGCTAGCTTAATCATATACATGACGCCGACAGAAATACGCTCATCAAATGCTTCACCAGTACGTCCGTCATACAGCACCTGTTTGCCGTCCTTAGTCATATTCGCTTCTTCCATAATGGAACGAAGCTCTTCATTATTGATACCGTCAAATACCGGAGTCGCAAATTTCACACCCAGCTGTTTTGCCGCATAACCCAAGTGGATTTCCAGCACTTGTCCGATGTTCATACGAGATGGCACACCGAACGGATTTAACATAATATCAACCGGTGTTCCATCTGGCATATAAGGCATATCCTCTACCGGTAAAATCTTGGAGATGACACCCTTATTACCGTGACGACCAGCCATTTTATCACCTTCGGAGATTTTTCGTTTCTGAACAATATATACTTTGATTGTTTCATTGACTCCCGGCGGTAGTTCATGCCCTTCACTGCGCTTAAACACACGTATGGAATGAACAATACCGGCACCGCCATGCGGTACCTTTAAGGAATTATCGCGAACCTCACGTGATTTCTCACCGAAGATTGCCAATAACAGCTTTTCTTCGGGAGAGATTTCGCTTTGCCCCTTCGGCGTTACTTTACCGACAAGGATATCGCCTTCCTGTACCTCGGCACCGACCATGATAATACCCCGACTATCCAAATTGCGCACCGCATTTTCGGATACGTTTGGAATATCACGAGTGATTTCTTCAGGTCCTAATTTTGTTTCACGACAATCAATATCGTATTCCTCAATATGTACTGAGGTATATACATCATCACGCACAAGACGCTCTGACATGATGATCGCATCTTCATAATTGTAGCCGTACCATGTCATATAGGCAATAGTTACGTTTTGTCCCAGCGCCAGCTCGCCCTTTTCCATCGACGGACCGTCCGCAAGGATATCGCCTTTTTCAATCTGTTCGCCCTTCTTAACGATCGGACGCTGATTGATTGAGGTTCCGGCATTGGAACGCTCAAATTTACGGATATTATATTCACGCGTACCCTCAGCTTCCGCTACGACAATACGCTGAGAATCTACATATTCCACAACACCGTCAGCCTTCGCTACGATTCCGGCACCGCTGTCCTTCGCAATTTTATATTCAATTCCGGTTCCAACATACGGAGAATGCGGATTTAACAACGGAACTGCCTGACGCTGCATGTTGGCACCCATCAAGGCACGAGACGCATCATCATTTTCCAAGAACGGAACGCAGGCTGTCGCCACAGATACAATCTGTTTCGGGCTGACATCGGCAAGTTCTACTTCTTCACGCTTAGCGATGATCGTATCGCCGCCTTTACGGGCAACGACCTGTTCATTGATCAAGCGTCCTTCCACAACCTCATTCGCCTGAGCGATTACGTAATCTGCTTCTTCGTCTGCGGACAGATAAATAGCTTCTTCCTGTACTGTACCGTCAGTATTCACCAAACGATACGGCGTCTGAATAAAGCCGTATTCATTGATTTTTCCGTAAGAGGTTAAGTTGGAGATCAAACCAATATTCGGACCTTCCGGAGTTTCAATCGGGCATATACGTCCGTAGTGAGAAGAGTGCACGTCACGCACTTCAAAGCCGGCACGATCACGAGTCAAACCACCTGGACCTAACGCAGAAATACGACGTTTGTTTGTTAATTCCGCCAAAGGATTCTGTTGGTCCATAAACTGTGAAAGCTGTGAAGAAGAAAAGAATTCCTTAATCGCAGCCGTCAACGGACGGATATTGGTTAATTTCTTCGGTGTTAAGGTTGCGGTATCCGCAATCGACATACGCTCCTTAACGACACGTTCCATACGGCTTAAACCAATTCTGAACTGATTCTGAATTAATTCACCGACCGAACGAATTCGGCGATTTCCGAGCATATCAATATCATCGGTATCTCCGACACCGTCCATAACATTTAAGTTATAGGAATAAAGTGCATAAATATCGGATATCGTAATAGTGTGTTTATTCGCAAATGGGTCATTGCCCATTACTTTTACAACTGCATCATCAGCGGTACGCACATAAATTTCCTGGATAGCGGCACCAACCAACCATGCATAAAGCTCGTTTCCTGTGTTTACTGCCTGCTTGATCGCTTCGTTGTCGCGCGCTGACATCGGTTTGTTTTTAGTTCGTGGAATAAACCCTTCCACATAACACTCACCGCTGTCATTATGCAGATCATTGCCCTGTGCGTCACTGATACGTCCCAACACATACATACGCTGACCGTAATTTAATACGGCATGGACATTTTCTTTTGTCAACAGAACCTTTTGTGCAAATACACCGCCGTGTACGCTCACTTTTTCGCTTTCCTGCATCAACAGCTTCACATCAGCTTCCGTTAATACAGTGCCTTCATATAAAGTTTTGCTTTTCAATTCTACATCATTAGCTAAAATACGTCCGACCAAGCCTGCTTCATAATTTGTTTCCACTACCACCGGATCCGGATGAGAAAACAACGGATTGAACGGGAACGCACGCATATGTACACCTTTTGCCAATGCTTCACGAAGGGCATTGCGCTCATCACGGTTGATTTTCGTACCGCTCTCCATAAATACGGAACCGTCGGCATTCAGAATATCTTGTGCCAAATAATTCTTTTCAATACGATTAATCGCATTTAATTTTTTACGTAGCTTAAAGCGTCCTGCCTTAGTTAAATCATAACGGCGCGGATCAAAGAATTTCGCATTCATTAAAGTGACAGAACCCTCTAAAGTAGGAATTTCATCAGAACGCTGATTCTCATAAATAGAAAGCAATGCTTCCTGCGTCGTTTTTACCTTATCGCTTAATAAAGTATGTTCAATTTCTTCATATTTACCGAATAACGTATCATATAAAGTCAAATATAAATTCATAAAATCGCGATTTTCTTCATCGACTGGAATATCTTCTACAACATCTCTGCCTAATGCATGCAGGAATGTTTTAATCTGAGTGATATCCTGAGGATCATCACTGCGATCCATGTCTAATGACATACCCAACGCTTTAAACAGAATTGAGGACGGCATTTTACGCTTGCGATCTACGCTCACGCTCAAAAGACGACCGGTGGTCGCTTTTTTCAATTCGCTCATAAATTCTAGCCATGTACCGCGGCTCGGAATCAATTCACACGCATAAGATTCCCTGCCGGTTTTTTCTTCATAACCGGTGGAAAAATAAGCACCCGGGGAGCGAACGATCTGCGATACGATAACACGTTCCGCACCGTTGATAATAAAGGTACCTGTTTCCGTCATTAACGGGAAGTCTCCTAAGAATACATCTTCCCATTTGTTCATTACCTCGCCGGTCTGATTATCGGTAATCTCTAGTTCCATGCGAGCCTTCAAAGGAGCCGCAAAGTTGCATTCCCGATACTGCGACTGCTCTGCCGTATATTTCGGTTCACCGAATTCATAATCAATGAATTTCAGTCTGATGTTTCCACCATAGTTAGAAATCGGATATATTTCATTGAATACCTCTGCGATTCCTTCATTTTTGAACCATTCAAATGAGTTTGTCTGAATCTCTACCAAATTCGGCAGTTCCAGATGTCCGCTTACCTTTGAATAGTCCCGACGCTCTGCCTTTTTACCGGAGGCGACAATACGATAAGGCTGTTTTTTGTCCATGTATGCCATCCTTTCTACATGTTTCTACCACTAAAATTAGGGCAAGATATGCCATTTTAATTTTTAGTATTTTGCAATTTATTATAATATCAATAGATAGTCAAGTTGTCAATCTTTTTTTGCCTTTTTTTGCCACTTTTTCTATAGAATAATGAATAATACAAGAAGTTTCTTATTTTCATCGCCTCACAGTCTATTGATTCGTTGTTTTATTTTGACAATAAGCAATTCGATAGAACACTTGAAGATTCAAAAAACATTATGGCATAAATTATTCTCATTTATTGTCAAATTATCTTGTTTTTATCAAGAAAAGTTTCTTTCATTATCAATTTAAGCCTTGGTCGCCCTTAATATATAATACCCCTTATCCTTTTGAATCACTTCGCAGTTGCCGAATATCGATTCAATATATTTTTTAGCACTCTCTGCCCCCTGCGCTTTACGAATAACTACCCATAGATTGCCTTGTTTTAATAAGTGTTCATAGGCTTTCGCAAATATCGGATAGATCACCTTTTTGCCGGCACGAATCGGCGGATTGGTGATAATGTCAGTGAAGCTTTGATCCATTACCTTATCATAAGCATCAGACACATGAACCGCGACTTCACATTGATTATTTTGCGCATTTAGTTTCGTCAGTTCTACAGCACGCGGATTAATATCCAGCATGGTCACCTGTTTATCGGGATATGCTTTTTTCAGACTGAGTCCGATTACACCGTAACCACAGCCGACATCTAATAAAGTATCACCTAACTTTTGATCGTGCTTGTGCAGTGCATCCAGCAGCACTCTTGATCCGTAATCGACATTATGCTTGGAGAATACCCCGTTATCACTGATCAACTTCAGGGTAATATACCAAAACCGGAAAGAAAATTCCTTCCGGTTTTCCGGTAAATGACGATTATCGGTAAAATAATGATTGTTCATATTACCACCGCCTTTGGGAAAGACAAAAACCCTTTTCAGGGTTTTCGTGTTTATATTCTGTTGTGATTGAAATTATTTAACTTCAACAGTAGCGCCTGCTTCTGTCAATTTAGCTTTAATTTCTTCTGCTTCTTCCGGCTTGATATTTTCTTTGATTACGCTAGGAGTCTTATCAACTAAGCCCTTTGCATCAACTAAGCCTAAGCCTGTAATTTCACGTACTGCCTTGATAACGGCAACTTTAGTTCCGCCTACATCAGTCAAAGTAACAGTTACTTCGCTCGGTCCTGAAGCAGCTGCAGTATCAGCAACTGCGGCAACCGCAACCGGTGCAGCCGCAGAAACACCGAATTTTTCTTCGATTGCTTCAATTACATCGTTTAATTCTAAGATAGTAGCTTCTTCTAAGTAAGCTAAGATATCGTCTTTTGTTAATTTAGCCATGATTTATTTTCCTCCTATTAGCTTTTTTTACGCTTCCGCGCTTTCTTTTTGTTCTTTTACTGCATTAACGGCACAAGCAAACTTGCGTACCGGTGATTGCAGACATCCCATGAATTTTGCGATCATGCCTTCACGGTTCGGTAATGTTGCCAGCTTCTGAATTGTATCCAGTGCAACAACCTTGCCTTCTACAATACCGCTTTTCAACACTAATGCTTCGTGTTCCTTAGCAAACTTTGCAAGAACACGCGCCGGTGCTACGGCGTCATCACCGAATGCGATCGCATTAGGACCGATCAGGTCTTTTGCTAAATCGTCAGCACCTGCTTCTACTGCTGCACGCTGTGCCAAAGAGTTTTTGTACACCTTGAAGTCCACGTTTTCGGCACGCAGTTCACGGCGCAGTTTTGTAACCTCGGCAACAGTTAAACCGCGGTATTCAACTACTACGGTTGATTGTGCATTTTTCATCTTTTCAGCAATTTCGCTGACAACTGCTTTTTTGCTGTTGATGATAGCCTCGTTCATTTTTACACCTCCTGTTTTTTGTAATAATATACCTGAAGCGTAATATAAGAAACGCCCGCACTCATAGACTTAAGCGCGGACGAAAGCTGATATATTTACTTTCTACCTCGGTAACATGATTAAGTCGTAAGACCGTTACTGTCTATGGTATATCATTTACTGTACTATTGTAAGGGAAGTCTTACGAATTGTCAAGACAATCAGTCTTTAGAAACGCGGATTCCCGGACCCATTGTTGTAGAAACTACAACATTTTTCATGTAAACACCTTTTACGGCTGCCGGACGAGCCTTCGCAATCGTATTGTAGATCGCATTGAAGTTATCTATCAACTGCTGATCCTCAAAGCTTACTTTTCCGATCATCAGGTTGATATTACCTTCTTTATCTACACGGTATTCCACTTTACCTTTTTTAATATCTTCTACCGCTTTCGCTACATCCATTGTAACAGTTCCGGTTTTCGGATTCGGCATTAAGCCCTTCGGTCCTAAGACACGGCCTAATTTACCTAATTCACCCATCATATTCGGAGTTGCGACGATAACGTCAAACTCAAACCAACCTTTAGCGATTTGATCTAACAACTCTTTTCCTCCGACATGATCGGCACCTGCATTTTTAGCCTCTTCTTCCTGCGGTCCCTGAGCGATTACACAAACGCGCTGTGTACGTCCGGTTCCGTGCGGCAATACCATTGCACCGCGGATTTGCTGATCCGCATGACGTGGGTCGACATTTAAGCGGAAGCTCACTTCTACAGATGCGTCAAACTTCGCACAATTTGTTTCCTTTGCCAGCTTGATTGCTTCTTCAACCGAATAAGTCTTGGTACGGTCTACTTTTTTCGCAGCTTCAGCGTATTTTTTTCCTACTTTTGCCATTTCGTTTTCCGTCCTTTCTTATTCAAAGCCTTCTACTTCAACGCCCATGTTACGAGCAGTACCGGCAATGATCCGCATTGCGGCTTCTACATCGTTGGCATTTAAGTCCGGCATTTTGTATTCTGCGATTTCACGCAGCTGATCCACTGTAATCTTTCCGGAAATTTCCTTCTGATTACCGGATGCCTTACTGATACCTGCTGCCTTTTTAATCATAATGGCTGCCGGTGTCGTTTTTAATACGAAGTCAAAGCTTTTGTCCTCGTATGCAGTAATGATGACAGGCACTAAATCGCCGCCGCGATCTCTTGTCGCATCGTTAAATGCGGAACAGAACTGCGGCATGTTGATTCCTGCGGATGCAAGTGCCGGTCCTGGTTTCGCGCCCCCTGCAGGGAACTGAAGTTTACAAACCTTTGCAACTTTCTTACTCACAAGACACACCTCCTATATTTTGTTGTCTTATGCAGTGGTACGAGTCATTGCGAACTCTCCCACGCAATCTCAAAAGCACACAAAAACGTGCGCCTATATAGTTTACAATGAATCACAAAAAAACGCAATCCTTTTTTTCATTTTCTTGTTGAGTGCTCATTGTAAAATGAAAGTGGAATTAAGAAAAGATGAAAAAAGTCCGTAGAAATAGTATCATTATGTCA